>CANKHJ010000150.1 GCA_947481635.1 Bradyrhizobiaceae bacterium | reverse complement strand
CATTGCGGCCGGATTTTTCCTGCTGCTTCCCGGCGACTACCAGGAGTTTGCTCAGAGTGGCCTCTATGCCGCGCTCTCTCTCGGCAATGTCTTCTTCTATTTCTCGACCGGCTATTTCGACATCCCCGCCGAGTCGAAAGGGCTGCTGCACACCTGGTCGCTGGGTGTGGAGGAGCAATTCTATCTGATCTGGCCGCTGGTGATGGTCGGCCTTCTGGTTCTCGCCAGACGCCGCGGATGGTCGATGCTGTGGCCGCTGCTTGGCATCGTCGGCGTGGGCTTTCTAGTCAGCGTTTACGGCGTTCTCACCAACCCGAAGGCGGCGTTCTATTTGCTGCATGCGCGGCTTTGGGAACTCGCGGCCGGCGGCGTGCTGGTCTTTGTCCCGGAGATCCGGAATCGATGGCTCAACGAGACGCTGTCGGGCGCCGGATTGGCGCTGATCCTGGCGTCGGTGCTTTTCCTGTCGCCCGACATGCCATTCCCCGGCTGGAATGCGCTGCCCGCGGTGCTGGGTGCCGCGCTGCTCATCAATCCGTCCAGCGCGTCGTCATACGCTGCCCGCATCCTGAGCATCCGGCCGCTCGAATTCGCCGGCCAGATTTCATACTCGCTGTATTTGTGGCACTGGCCGCTGATCGTGTTCTGGCGTCAGTATCGCAGCGGCGCGCCTTTGACGATCATGGACGCAGCGATCCTGATCGGCGTCTCGCTGCTGATGGCCTATGCGTCGTGGAAATGGATCGAGCAGCCGTTCCGGCGGCCATTCTCGGTGAGGGCGACCCTGCCTGTCGGCATCGGCGCCGCGGCGGCCGTTGCGGCACTTGCACTCATCGTTGTCGAGAAAAACGGCTTCCCTGAGCGCATCACACCAAGACTGGAAGCGCTGAGCAGCCTCAAGACCATGTGGGATTGGAATTGCCCGTTCAGTCCCGGAATTCCCGATGTCCGCTGCGCGGTCGGCGCCGACTGGAAGACCGCCGCGCGCAAAGGCGTCATCTGGGGCGACAGCCACGCCGAGCATCTGCTCCAATTGCTGGATGCCGCCGGACGCAAGACCGGCCGCTCCATCGCGCTGTTCGGCGATTGTCCTGCGATCTATCACGACCGCGGCGTGAAGCGGCTGGTCGCGGGATTTCCCGCCTATGATGCCTTGTGTTCCGGGCAGCGCGCTCACTATCTCGCCGTGATCAAGTCGTTACCCGAGATCGGGTTTGTTTTCGTGGCGTCGCGTTGGTCCGCCTATCTTCCAGCGATGTATCGCAATGAGGACGACGCGCGGTCGGTGCAGCGCGGGCTGGAATTGCTCAGGGAGGGACTGGAAGAATTCGTAGCCGAACTGGCGCCGCTGCGACGAAAAATCGTCCTGATCGGTGAAATGCCGCAAATGGGACTGGATCCCATACCCTGCGCGATCCTGGACAACATCTATCGGCAAAACATCAATCTCTGGCGCGATCCGCGTGAACGCGGCCGCTGCCAGGCGACGATTGCATCAATTCCGCAGAACAAATTCGAGGAACGGCTGGCCGCAACCAATGCGGTGCTGAAGTCCGTCGCGGCACGCCATCCGGACGTCTTGGCGTTCTTTCCAACCGACACCCTATGCGCGGCGGATTGCATCACGTCGATCGATGGTGACTTCCTGTTCCGCGACGGCAATCATATCAGGCGCAATTTTTCTGCCGAGACGCTCGACATACTCGTCACTCTGCTACGATTGCCTGAGCTCCTGAGTGGCCTTGGCGGCGACGCCAAATAGGCCCTTCTGGACGTTTCAAAGGCCCTCCATAATGGGATAAATTTCATCCTGTCTTTTCGCTCTAGTCGGACCTTATCGTAACCCGGAATTATGCAGGGATAAGCGGCTTGTCGATCTCCCGAACCCTTCCGCCGATGATGTCGCGCCTGACGATGCGCCATTTGCGCATCGTGCTGGCGATCGCCGAACACGGCAACCTGGTTGCCGCCGCCCGGCATCTGAACATCACCCAGTCGGCCATCACCAAGGCGTTGCAGGAAGCGGAGGCGCATCTCGGCATCGAGTTGTTCACCCGGACAAACCGCGGTGCCATTCCGACCGAGTATGGAGAGGTTCTGGCGACGCACGCTCAACTCATCGTTGCCCAGCTCGATCATGCGGCGGGCGCGATTCACGACCTGCGTGACGGTTCCGGCGGGCGGGTGATTGTCGGCACGCTTCTCATGGCATCGAGCGACCTGCTCCCGCGCGCTATCATCGCGCTGCGCAAGGACCGCCCGCGCCTGATGATCAGCGTGGTCGAGGGCACCAACGACCGGCTGTTGCCCGATCTGCGCGTCGGCCGCCTGGACCTGGTCGTCGGGCGGCTCCCGGAATTTCATGAGCGTGCCGAGCTGTTGCAGGAAATGCTGGTGCTGGACATCGCTTGCATCGTGGTTCGGCCGGGGCATCCGGTGCTGGCACGCAAGAAGCTCAAGCTGGCCGACCTGCTGGGGTTTGACTGGATTCTCCCGCGCCCGGAAACCACCCTGCGACGGCATATCGACGATGCGTTTCGCGACGAGAATATCGAGCCGCCCTCTCATGCGGTCGACTCGGTTTCCCAGCTCACGAACCGTCGTCTGGTCATGAATGCGGATTATCTCGCGGTCTGGCCGTGGATGGTCGCCAACACCGAGGCAAAGGCGGGAAACATCGCGATCCTTCCTCTGGCGCTTCGATCGACGGTCGGACCGGTCGGGATTTCGACGCGCGCCCAGGCCAAGCTTTCACCCGCTGCGGAAATGTTCATCCACTCGCTGCGCAATGTCGCGGCGACGTTGGAGACATGTCCGTTCCTGCCAGACGTATGAGCGGATGGGCGCGGCCAGTCCTAGTCGATGCCGCTAGCCGACGTGACCTTCGCCAACACCATGCGCGCGCCGTAGTGCGGCCTTGTCGGGCTTGCCGACCGCGGTCAGCGGCAACGCAGCGACGAATTCGACCGATTTCGGCGCGTTGACCGGGCCCTTCTTCTCGCGCACCAGCGCAATCAGATCCTCCGCGCTTGGTTGAGCGCCTGCGCGCGGCACGATCACCGCCTTCACGGCCTCGCCCCATTTCGCATCGGGCACGCCTATCACCGCTGCCGCCGCGACATCGGGATGCGCGGCAAGAACGTCCTCGACCTCGCGCGGATAGACGTTGAAGCCGCCGGTAATGATCATGTCTTTCTTGCGGTCGACGATGTAGTAGAAGCCGGCCTCGTCGCGATACGCCATGTCGCCGGTATGCAGCCATCCGCCACGAAACGCTTCCGCCGTGAGGTCGGGCTGTTTCCAGTAGCCGCTCATCACAATCGGACCGCGCACACAGATCTCGCCGATGCTGCCCTGTTCGACCGGAGCGCAATCCTGATCCAGCACGTCGACCTGTATGCCCGGATACGGCAATCCGCAGGACGACAGCCGCTTGAGGTCGTCTCTGTCGTGATCGCATTTGCGCAGCACGGTGATCGAGCTCGGCGCCTCGGTCTGCCCATAGGTCTGGCAGAGAATCGGCCCGAACACGTCAATCGCCTCGCGGATCCGGGTCGGAAACGCAGGAGACGCGCCGTACATGATCGAGCGGAGCGATGAAAGATCGGCGGCACGCGTCCGTGGGTGATCGAGCAGTCCATAAAGCATTGTCGGCACGACGTAGAGCACCGAAGCCCGGTGCTGCTCGATGGCCTCCAGGACCCGCTCGACGTTGAAGCCCGGCATCATCACGAATGTGCCGCCGCGCGAGAGCGTCGGAATGATGTTGGCTCCGGCACCGTGGGATATCGGCGCGGCGCAGAGGAATATCGGATCGTCAGGCCAGTCCTTCTCGATCAACGACAGCAGCGCCTGGAACAGCATCGACCGGCTGGACAGCAGCACTCCCTTCGGCCGGCCAGTGGTTCCGCCGGTATACGCGATGCGGACGATGTCCTCCGGACCGGTCTCGTCGACGAGCGGCGCCGGCTCGAAGGCGCCTGCCGCCAGCCAGAACGGCGCGAGGGTCGCGCTGTCGCCATGGCAGAACCAACGCGTCACGGCCGGGCAACGCGCACGCAATTCCTGGGCCCTGGATTCGAAGTGACCGTCGACGATCACGGCGGCGGCCGCGGCATCGTCGATCACAAAGGCGTGGTCGTCGATGCTACCCATGGCATGCAAGGTGACGGACTTGAGCCCAAGCAGGTACGCGGCCGCCATGACAAACCACTGTTCCGGCAGATTGCGCGTCAACTGAACCAGGCTGTCGCCCTTCCCCAACCCGAGCGCTCTGAGCGCCTGGACCGCCCGGCTGACCTGTTGGCGCACCTCGCGGTATCGATACGAGCGTCCATCGCACACAAACGCAATCCGGTCCGGATACCGGTTCAAGGCCGAGATGATCACGTCTCCCAGCGTGCCGCCGACATGGACAGGACTCGCGCTCATCTGAATTCCAACCTCATCGCCCCAGGATCGTGACGGCTGCGATCGCCTCTTCGCCGTCGTAGAATCCGCCGCCATTCTCGGCCGCGGCGACCCTCGCGCCTTCGACCTGACGCGCGCCGGCTTCGCCGCGCAATTGCATCACCAGTTCATGGAGCTGGATTGCCCCGGTCGCCCCGATTGGGTGTCCTTTCGACAACAAGCCGCCCGACGTGTTCACCGGAATTCTGCCGCCGAGCCTGGTGTGGCCTTCCGCGGCAAAGCGACCGCCCTCGCCTGCCGGGCACAGGCCGAGATTCTCGATCTGCTTCAGCTCACCGAAAGCCGTCGCGTCATGAACCTCACAGACCGACAGGTCCGTAGGACCGAGACCGGCTTCCTCGTAGGCGCGACGTGCGGCAAGCCCGCCGACCTTGCCGTCGTCGCCGCGCGAGTCATTCGGCTCGCCGGTCGTGATCTGGCTGGCGAGGACACGGATAGCACGCCCTCGTCCAAAGCGGCCAAGCGCGCCTTGCGAGCACAGGATCACGGCTCCGGCGCCGTCGGAGATCGGCGCGCACATCGACCGGGTCAGCGGCCATGCGATCGGCTTGTCGGCCATGACCTCGCCGACGCTGATCGGCGTTTGATATTGCGCATTCGGATTGAACTGCGAGTGCCAGTGATTTTTCGACGCGATCTCCGCAAGCTGGTGTTGCGTGGTCCCATATCGCTGCATGTGGACCCGCGCCTGTGCGGCGTAGCTGTCCATGAAGATGCTGCGTTGCGGAGCCTGAGCCGCATCCGCCGGCATCGGCAAGTCCTTGCTCGCGTCGATGACCCGCTGGAGCTGCTCCATTCCGAGATTGACGTCCATCGACCCTTTGAAGGCCTGGAACATCTCGTGCCGCTTCTCGGGAAAGTTCATCTTCTCCGCGCCAACCACCAGAGCGACGTCGGCGGCCCCCGACCGGATATAAGCGCAGGCGAGATTGAAACCCGCGGTCGAACTGGCGCAGGCATTGTCGGTGTTGAAGATCGGGATGCCGCTCAGGCCGAGCGGCCGCAGCGCGACCTGCCCGCGGATGCCATGCTGCCCTTCCATGATGCCTTGCCGGGTGTTGCAAAACCACGCGGCCGCGATATCCCCGACGGCGCAATTCGCGTCCGCCAACGCCGCGCCGACCGCCGTTGCGGTCAAGTCCTTCACCGACTTCTCGATGAATTTTCCGAGCGGGGTCGTGCCGACGCCAATGATATAGACATCCGTCATGCCGGCCCCCAATCGCGGCGCTGAATTTTCACGTCAGCTTGCCTTGGCCTCGGCGTCGGGCCAATTCATCGCCTTGGCATGAAGGGTGTCGAGATACTCGCGCAGCATCTTGATCTTCCCGTCCTGCACCCGAAAGATGCCGCAGAGATCGTTCTGGTAGTCCTTGCCGGCGACCGTGGTGCGGCGCGACGTCCACTCGACCACGACCAGATCACCCTCGGTGATGACGCTGTGGATGTTGAGGCTCTTGGTTCCGGAGATCATGCGGGTGCGCGCCGGCATATAGATCTTCTCGATAATCTTCGCCTTGCCCTGCGTCGTTCCGGAATACGGCAGGTTGCCGGCGATCCATACCGTCGCATCTTCGGCAAACATCTCCATCGCCTGGTCGCGATCATCGTTGTTGCTGGTGCTCATCAGTTTCATGAAGCGCAGGACGACGTCCTTTGGTTCCGACGTCGCGGTGCTTTGGGCGGTCATGATTGCTCCCCGTGAACCTGTTGCTTCGGCTTATGTCAGATCCGGACCCAGCCGGCCGGGGGCTTCTTGCCCGGATGAATCGCACCGCAATTCTTGCACTTGCGCGCCTCGTCGTTGGCGTAGAAAGCCTGAAACAGCGGCGGCAAATCCTTCACGATGCTTTGGAGGCTCAATTCGACTTGGTGGATGCGGGTCTGGCATTCGAAGCAATACCATTCGAACGCATCGAGCTGCTGCGGCTGGCGCTTCGGCTCGACCACCAGACCGATCGACCCTTCCTCAGGACACTGGGGGGAGTGGCGCACATGCGGCGGCATCAGAAAGATGTCTCCCGGGCTCAGCGGAACCTCGTAGAACTTCCCATCGTCGATCACCTTGAGAACGATTTTTCCCTTGAGTTGATAGAAAAACTCCTCGACCGGATCGTCATGATAGTCGGTGCGTTCGTTGGGTCCGCCGACCACCGTCACCATCAGGTCCGCGTCCTCCCATATCTGGCGATTGCCGACCGGCGGCTTCAACAGGTGCTGGTTGGCTTCGATCCACTTGTTGAAATTGAACGCCCTGAGGCGAGGTTCGGCGGACATCCAAATTCTCCCCTTTTTTCTTGGCCGTCGACTTACCCGGCGACAGCCTTGCGTGATTGAGCCGCCGTGGTGATCAGCCCGCATGTTTCGAAAGCCGTTCGCGTCGCCGCCGCTTCGGCCTGAGTGAGCGCGAGCAGCGGCGGACGAACCATGCCACCCACCTGGCCGAGCAGATCCTGCCAGAATTTCTGGTGCGCGTGAGGCTTTTCCGGCGGCCTGGTCCGATGCAGGGCGCGCCGCACCGGCTCCAGGCTGTCGCGCACCAGTCGTGCCTTTGCGTGCTCGCCGCGGAATGCCAGATCGGAATACTCGCGCATCCTCCGGTCATGGGCGGTCTGGATCAGATAGGGCGGCGACGAACAGAGATAGAGCTGCCAGCCCAGCTCGACGATATTGTCGAGCCATTCTTCTTCCGACGACGTGCTGACCAGGATGCGATCGCCCGCGAGACGGGTGAGTTCCACATACATGTCACGCGGGACGCTGTATTTGATCGCAACGACATTCTCGATGTCGGCGAGCCGGCTGCATAATTGCGGGCTCATCAGATAGCCGCTGTCGGGATGGCTCCACAGCGCGATCCCGATGTCCACCTTGTCGGCGATGGCGCGATAATAAGCGTAAAGCGTCTCGTCCTGGGCGCTGTGGAAATGCAGCACCGGAGCATGCACGACGATGTAGTCCGCACCAGCTTCCTGGGCATGCCGGGCGAGGTCGATGACGACATCCATATTCTGGTCCGAGCATGACATGATGGTCTGCGCCCGGCCGGCCACCGCATCAACAGCGACTTCCAGAGCGCGTTTGCGCTCGGCAATCGACATCGAGAAGAATTCGCCTTGTTTGCCCGTGACGAAGACGCCCTCGATCCCGAGATCGTCGACCCAGTGCGTGAGGTTGCTGCGGAATCCGTCTTCATCCAAGGCCAGCGACGGCGTGAACGGCGTCAGCGCAGCAGCCCAGATGCCCCGCATCGTCTTTCGCGAATACGCCTTCGCATCTTTCTTTTGGTATCTCATCGCGCTATTCCTCCGCCATGGACGGTCCTGATCGCATCGCCCGCCAGATTGTCTCGCCGGTGATCGGCATATCGATCTGGGTTATTCCGAATGGTGACAGCGCATCGACCACCGCGTTGACGATCGCAGCCGGCACTCCGACGCAGCCCGCCTCGCCAACGCCTTTGGCGCCAAGCGCATTGAACGGTGACGGAGTCGAGAGCCTGTCGCTCACGACGGCCGGAATATCAGCGGCGCGTGGCAAGGCATAATCGAGCAGCGAGCCGGTCAAGAGCTGGCCATCGGTATCGTAGACAATCTTCTCCATCAGCGCCTCGCCCAAACCTTGGGCCATGCCGCCGTGCAACTGCCCTTCCACCAGCATCGGATTGACCACGACGCCAATGTCATCGACCATGGTGATCCGCTCGACACGCGGGACGCCGGTCTCGAGGTCGACCGAAACCTGCGCCACACAGCACCCGCTGCTCCACGCCTCGCCCGAGGCGCGAAACACCTCTGACGCGCTCAGTGCGTGACCGTCCGTGCCTTGTCGATCCGACGCCAGGCAATGGGCCGCGAGCTCCCGCCAGCTCAGCATCCGATTTGGATCGCCCAGAGAGGTTAATCCGTCGCCATCGGTTGCCAGCCCGGTCGCGGAACAGCCGAGAATTCCGGCGGCCTCGCGGCATGCCATGTGGCGCAACGACTCCGCCGCGCGCAGCACCGCGCTGCCGCCGATGGCGGTGCTGCGGCTCGCCAACGCGCCGATCCCCGCCGGAGTCGTCGCGGTATCGCCGTGACGGACCGAAATGCGATCCGGCGGAACGCCGAGAACGTCCGCCGCGATCTGCGCAAAGGCCGTCTCGCGGCCCTGCCCTTGCGCGCTCGATCCGGTGGCGACCATGAGCGCTCCATCGACGGTGAGGCTCACGGTCGCGCTTTCCCATCCCTCGCCGCAAGGCTCGGTATAGATCGAAAGGCCGACCCCACAAATTTCTCCACGCTCGCGGCGAGCTCGCTGCTCGCGGCGCAGCGTATCATATCCGGCGCGCTGGCAGGCCTTCGCCAGCAAGGCGGGATAGTCGCCGGAGTCGAGCGTCTCCCCCGTCGGGGTACGGTAAGGCAACGCCTCCGGGGCAAGCAGATTTCGTCGGCGAAACTCCGCAGGATCGAGATCGAGAGCGCACGCCGCCTTGTCGGCCAACCGTTCCATCAGCATCGCGGCCTCGGGCCGGCCCGCGCCACGATAGATGCCGACGGAAGCCGTGTTTGTCAGCTTGCCGGACAGCCTGACGTCGACCGCTTCGACGCGATACGGGCCAGGCAAAATCCGGCCGGCATTGCGCCCGGGAACGACGGCGCTGAATGGCAGCCAATGGCCGAGCGGGAATTCGAGGCGCGCACGTAGCGCAATCATCCGCCCCGCGGAATTCACGGCGAGCTCGCCTTCGGTGGTGCCGCCACGGCCGTGGGTCGCGGCCGCAAGGTCATCGCTTCGCGTCGAGCACCATTTCACCGGCCGGCGCAGATTCCACGCCGCCCAGGCCACCATCGCGTCCTCCGGATAGATCGACGCTTTTCCGCCAAACGCGCCCCCGACATCCGGCGCGATGACCCGGATCTGTTCGGCATCCAGCCCGAGAATCCCGGCGAGGTCGGTCCGCGCACGGTGCGGCGTCTGCGTCGCGAGCCACACCGTGAGCAGGCGCTCGTCGTTGTTCCAGGTTCCGAGCGCGGCACGCGGTTCAATCGCGGACGGCGCCAACCGCGCATGCTGCACCTTCACTTGCACGATGCGATGTGCGGTCTGAAACAGGCCTTCCACGTCTCCCGTGCTCCAGGCATGGGAGACCGCCTCCTCCTGCAGGCCCGGCTCTTCGGGCGCATGATCGAAGCTCAGCTTCACCAGGCCGGCGGCGTGAACCGCGTCGAGCGCGCTGGTCGCCACGATGGCCGCCACCGGCTGCCCCACCGCGTAAACGCGGTCCGTTGCGAGCAGCCGGAAGCGCGGAATACGCATGCCCGGCAGCAACGGATTGACCGCAGCATCGCCCAACGCACCGAGGTCGTCGCCGCTGAAGGCTGCGACGACACCAGGCGCCGCGCGCGCATCGGACAGGTCGAGCTGTCTCACGATGCCCCGCGCGCGCGGACTGCGCAGAAAGACGAGGTGCAGACAATCCTGCGGCGCGAGGTCGTCGATGAAGGTGCCGCGGCCGGCAAGCAAGCGGCCGTCCTCGACCCGAGCAATGCTACGGCCGATCCAGCTCCCGCAATCTATGGCTTCACGTCGATTCAGCGACAGCACGACGGCCGTCCAATACAAGCGGCTTTCTTGACCGCGTCCGGTCGCAACGCGTGCTCCCAAGACATGTGAGTCCCGCCGCTCCTGCAAAAGATCGCACGAGCGAAGACAGCGAGAATGGCGCTGCAAGGCAATTGAAAATACTTCAGCTGGATAGGCCGGAATTGAATATTGCCCGGCGCTCGATCGACATCACGGCACAATGCAGCAAGCCAAACGGATGTCGCGCGATCGCCTTCCATCGGCAATCGCGCCGCATGTTTTGGACGCCGTTCAGACCCGACCCGACTTGCACTCGTGGCTTATGACGCAAGCCATTGCGAGAAACGATCCTTGAGAGCGGGCAACCGATCCGCGAGCCATTCTTCGTCCGGGAAATAGCTGACGGCCAAATTCTTCGCCGATGTCGGCATACTCGCGATCGTCTCCGGCTTCATGAATTCAAGCGCCTTGGGATTGATCGGTCCGTAGCTGAGGCGCTCGCAGAACACCGCCAGTCGATCCGGCCTGGCGCAGAAATCGATGAATTGCCAGGCAAGCTTGGCGCGCGGGGTTCCTTTCGCCACGCACCAGACCGCGGGTTTGTTTTCGACGCCGCTCCAGACCAATTCCAGTGGCACGCCGGCCTTGATCAGTTCCGGGGCGCGCGAACCCCAGAACGGAATCATGTCGACCTCGCCGTCCTTGATCAGTTGCACCATCTGGTTGCCTTGGGTGTACCAGGCCTTGATGTGCGGCTTGATCTCATCGAGCTTCCGGAAGGCGCGATCGATGTCGAGCGGGTAAAGCTTGTCGGTCGGTACGCCGTCGGCGAGGAGCGCAAAGCTCAGCGTGGTGAACGAGCGATCATACATCGCGCGCTTTTGCGGGAATTTCTTCGCGTCCCAGTAGTCGGCCCAACTCGTCGGCCCGCCATTCGGGAATTTGTCCTTGCGGTAGGCAAGGTTGGTGTTCAGGACCAGCGTCGTGATCCCGATATCCTTGTAGATGCCGCCGTTGGGATAGATGTTCTCGCGACGAACCACCGACCAGTCGATCTTCTCGACCAGACCTTCCCGGTCGCCGACGATCAACTCGGATGCATTGAAGCACGAGCAATCCCACTCGTAGACGCCGCTCTGGACCTGCGCCTTCAGCTTCGCGAACGACACCGGCACGACGGTCCTGATGCGAATGCCGGTCTCCGCGGTGAAGGGCTTGTAATAAGCCTCCTCTTCCGCCGCGGTCCAGCCGCCGCCCCACGTGTTGACGTAGAGGACCTTTTCCTGGGCCTCCGCCGTGCCGCGGATGACGGCCGGCGCGGCCATCGCTCCGGTCAGCACCATGCCCGCCTTGAGAATGGACCGCCGGCTCGTCCGTGGATCAGAACTCGTCATCACATCCTCCCCTCGCGCGCATGCGCCTTTGATCGACTACCAGACCGGGAGCGTCGATGAAAAAGGCCGCGCAGACAAGCCGCTGACAGGCCTTAGGATATTGCTTTACGGAATACTGAATTGGCACAAATTCATTTGCCGGCCCATGTGCCTTGCCGGATGATCGTCTGCTAGGCTGGCGGTCTCTGCGGCCCCGCACTCCTG
>CANKHJ010000149.1 GCA_947481635.1 Bradyrhizobiaceae bacterium | reverse complement strand
CGTTGAGGGCGGTTTTAGGCATGGCTTAGGCATTCCTAGACGCTTGCTGTGGTGTTCGACAAAGGACACCATGTGCACGCCTAGAGCCCATTCCATGAGGGTTTCCGAGCACGGGACGACAAGGAGTGCATGGTGTTGCACTCCCGAATTATTATTCCTAAACCAAGGGTCGCATGTTCGAGTCATGCCGGGGTCGCCATTTTACGAACTGATGCGAGCCGAGCTCAGACTCTCGCCGATCAGGCCGCCGCAGCAAACTCTTCCAGTGTCTCGAATTCCGCATCGCATTCGTCGCAGAGCCAAAGGTAGCGGACGCTGTGATCCCTGATGTCGTAATCTGCCTTTTTGGCCGATGAGATATGCGTGCCGCAGTCGGGACAATGGGTGCCAAGCATGACGCGGTGCTGTGAGTTGCGGTTCATGGAGGCCTCCTTCTGACGGCACCTTGACCTGATGCGCTTCGGGAGCCGTAACGCGGAACGGTGACACTTGTTCTGTGCCGCGGACGAAAACATCCCGTGAGGGCTTGTGATTTCGCCACGAGCGGGTTCCAATCAACGTCCCATCCCAACATCCGGCATCCCATCATCATGTTGTCACTCAACGGTAAGGACGTCCTCATCGTCGGCGGCAGCTCGGGCATCGGGCTCGCGACCGCAAAGCTCGCGGCCGAAGCCGGCGCCAAAGTCACCATCGCGTCGCGATCACAGGACAAGCTCACGGCGGCGGTGAAGGACATTGGGCACGGCGTCAGCGCGCGGGTGCTCGACGCCGGCGATGATTCATCGGTCGCGGCGTTCTTCGCCGACGGCCGGGTGTGGGATCACATCGTCACCAGCGCGGGGCAGGGTGGGCGCGGCAAGCTCGCCGACCTGACGATGGATGCGGCCTTCGCGGCGATGAATGCGAAATTCTGGTCCTATTTCCGCGTCGCGCGCGCGGCAAAGGTCGCGCCGGGCGGTTCGCTCACCTTCGTCACCGGCGGCCTCGGCAGCAAGCCGTCGCCCGGCGCATCGCTGGTCTCGGCGGTCAACGCCGCCGTGGAAGGCATGACGCGCGGGCTGGCGCTCGACTTCGCGCCGACGCGCGTCAACACCGTGTCGCCCGGCATGGTGGTGACGCCGCTCTGGGATCAGTTCAACGATCAGCAAAAGAAAGCGCTGTTCGACAAGGCAGCGACCAATCTGCCGGCGCGCCGCGTCGGCCAGCCGGAGGATCTCGGTCACGCGATCCTGTTCGTGATGACCAATCCTTACACCACCGGCACCGTGGTGCATGTCGATGGCGGGTCGGCGCTGTTGTAGGTGTCGCTGCGATGGAGGCCAGCATGCGAGGAGCGTTTCTTGCAGGACTGATTTTTCTGTTCGCGGGAGCGGCATCGCCTGCACCGGCTGCCGATGCCTACGGCGATTGCTCCAAATACGTCACCGATGACAACACCGTGAAGCAGGGCATCGCCATCTGCGGGCGCCTGATCGCCTCGGGCAAACATAAAGGGCTGGACCTGTCGCGCCTGCTGAGCAACCGCGCCGCTGGCTATATCAAGGACAAGAACCTCGATCGCGCGTTGGCCGATGTCGACCGGGCGCTGTCGATCAGTCCGGATTATGCGTTCGGGCACAGCCATCGCGGCGAGGTGCTGAGACTGCGCGGCGATTTCGACGGCGCCGTCACCGCCTACAACACGGCGATCAGGCTCGATCCCTCATTCATCGTCGCCTATTACGACCGGGCCGGCGTCCACCTCAAACGAGGCGATCGTCAAAAGGCGCGCGCGGATTACCAGGCTACGCTCGACCTCAAGGGACAAGGTCGTCCCATCGATGTCTGGGCCAAGGATGCTGCGCGCAAGGCGCTTGAATCGATGGCGAAGGAAAACTAGGTCGCGGCGTAGCGATCGAGCCCTCGGCCGACTTCAGCCCTTGGCAGATTTGGGCTGGCTTTTCATGCGATTGGCTGATTCCGCCAGCGCTTCGTCTTTCAAGGCTCTGACCACCAGTGCCCCGGCCATCTCGAACAGCAGCAACTTGGTTGCGGGGTTTGTGACCTGCTGCAGCATGCGCGTCAAAAACAAAGCGTTCTTCAAATCGTCGTCGGGGCGAATCATCGAATCGGGCTCCGTGTCCAAAGCGCGGAACCTGTATGTACGTATTCCGACATAGTGAATGAGCAAAACTGCTCATATTCGGGGCTGCGTCTGTGTTGTGAACGGTAATATCGTCCGCTCGATGCGGCTGCCGGGCGCGCGGCCTATTTGTCGGTGAAGAACGTCAGCAGCACTTTGCCCTTGTCGCCGATCAGGCAGAGGAACGTCCGGCGGGTCTCGGTCTTGCCTTTTTCGAGATAGGCATCGCCGATCACGACGGTCCGGATCGGGATGTCTTCGATCCTGGTATCGGCCTTCGCGATCGTCATTCCATCGAGATCGAGCGAGATGTCGGTGATCGCCGGGTTGCGCTCTTTCAGCGCGATCAGGCCGGTCGCGCGGCACGCCTCGACCTCCGGACTGGTTTGGGCCAACGCCGGAGCGGAGATCGTGACGATGGCCGCTGCTGTCGCGATGATTGCGAAGCCACCCAGGATTTTGTGCATGTCGAACCCATTCCCCATTGTACAAAAGGCCGCGCAGTCGTGAACCGCGCGGCGCTTTCGCCGGACAACGTGGCAGATGGGAAAAAGTTCAGTCTGAGTTATTCCTTCGGAGTCTGCTTGGCGTTCGCGATCGCGGTGGCGATGCGGGCCTGGACTTCAGGATCGAAGAACGGATCGTCGAGATCGTGCGGGCGCTGCGCTGCGGGGTCGTGAAGCATGGCGCCCGGGATCGCCTGATGTCCGGGGAGCGGCGGCTTCCGCCCGGTCATGGAGCGCCAGAACCCCAGCAGGGCCTGCGACAACCGACCTGGAGCGCTCGCCATGGTCTTAGCCTCTCAGCAGATATCGGAATGAAAATCATATCCGGAGAGGGAAGTGGCGGGCCGGGACATTGGTTCCGGCCCGCCGGTCTGTCTTACTTCTTCTCTTTGACGACCTTGTTCACCAGCGTGCCGATGCCCTTGATCTCGACTTCGGCGGTGTCGCCGTCCTGCATGTAGATCGGGGGCTTGCGCGCATTGCCGACGCCGCCCGGCGTGCCGGTGACGATCACGTCGCCGGGCACCAGTTCGGCGAAGGTCGAGACGTATTCGATCACCGCGCCGATGTCGAAGATCATCATGTTGGTCCCCGAGTCCTGCATCACGTTGCCGTTCAGGCGCGTGGTGATGTGCAGCTTGTAGGGATCCGGGATCTCATCCGAGGTCACCATCCACGGGCCGAACGCGCCGGTGTTCTGGAAGTTCTTGCCCGGGGTGTATTGATGGGTGTGGCGCTGCCAGTCGCGCACCGAGCCTTCGTTGTAGATCGAATAGCCGGCGATGTGTTGCAGCGCGTATTTCGCCGGGATGCGGCGGCCGCCCTTGCCGATGATCGCGACCAGTTCGCCTTCGTAATCGAAGCGATCGGATTCGATCGGGCAGACCAGCGGCTGCAGATGGCCGCATTGGCTCGACGCGAAGCGCCCGAAAATCACCGGCTGCTCTTCGTCCTTGCGGCCGGTCTCCTCGATATGCGCCTTGTAGTTCAGGCCGACGCAGAGGATCTTGTCCGGGTTCGGGATGGTCGGCAGCCAGGTCACGTCGGCGGTCTTCACGTCCGGCGTGGTGCCGGCCGCCTTGGCGTCCGCAAAGCCGTTGCCGGCGATCAGGCTCTTCAGGTCCGGATATTTGCTGCCGAGCTTCTTGCCGAGATCCACGATGCCGCCGTCGACGACAATGCCGTAGCTTTGTTTGCCGCCATGCGAATAGGTTGCGAGCTTCATTTTGTTCCCCCTGGGACAGTTCTGATGGCGGCGGCGCGGGGCCGTCGAGCGTGGGTGGCGGCAGGGCCGGCCGGGTTTTGGCTACCGCATTAGGCAGGGCCGTTCAATGGGGGGACGGGGCGGGGAGCTTAGGGCGAGTCCGACCCACTCTCGATTCTCGTCGTCCGGCTTGACCGGACGACCCGGTAATCGCCGGCCTTGCTGAGGACGACCCGAACCTATTGGCCGTTCGGCGAGTACTGGATCGTCCGCTTCCGCGGACGATGGCAATCGAGGGGGCGTGGCAGGGGCCTAATACGACCGTGGCATCCCCAGCACGTGCTGGCCGATATAGGCCAGGATCATGTTGGTCGAGATCGGGGCGATCTGGTACACGCGCGCTTCGCGCCATTTGCGCTCGATGTCGAATTCTTTCGCCGCCGCGAAGCCGCCGAAGGTCTGCATGCAGGCCTCGCCGGCATGCCAGGCGGCTTCCGACGCCAGTAGCTTCGCAGTGTTGGCCTCCTCGCCGCAGGGCTTGCCGGCCTGGAACAGCGCGGCCGCGGCGCGCGTCACCATGTCGGCCGCTTTCCATTCCGCATAGGCGCGCGCGATCGGAAATTGAATGCCCTGGTTCTTGCCGATCGGATTGCCGAACACGACGCGCTCGCCGGCATATTTCGAGGCGCGCGCGATGAAGTAGCGTGCGTCGCCGAGCATCTCGCCCGATACCAGGATGCGCTCGGCATTCATGCCGTCGAGGATGTAGCGGAAGCCCTGGCCTTCCTCGCCGATCAGGTTCTCGACCGGCACTTCGAGGTCGTCGAAGAATAATTCATTGGTCTGGTGATTGATCATGGTCTCGATGCGCCGCATCGTCAGGCCGCTCTTCACCGCGCGCAGGTCGACCAGCAGCACCGACAAGCCGTCGGTGCGGCGCTTCACCTGATCCAGCGCCGTGGTGCGCACCAGCAGCGTCATCAGGTCGGATTTATGCGCCCGCGAGGTCCAGATCTTCTGGCCATTGACGACATATTTGTCGCCTTGGCGCACCGCGCGGGTCTTGAGCTGGGTGGTGTCGGAGCCGGTGGTCGGTTCGGTGACGCCGAACGCCTGGAACCGGATCGTGCCGGCGGCGATGCCCGGCAGATAGCGTTGCTTCTGTTCTTCGCTGCCATGACGCAGCATCGTGCCCATCATGTACATCTGCGCGTGGCACGCCGCGGCGCTGCCGCCGGAGTAATGAATTTCCTCCAGGATGACGCAGCCGGCGCGCAACGGCAGGCCCGAGCCGCCATATTCCTCCGGGATCAGCGCGCCGAGATAGCCGGACGCGCTCAGCTCGTTGACGAAGTCGTCAGCGTATTCGTCGTCCTTCTCCAGCTTGCGCCAATAGGCGCCGGGATATTTATCGCAGATCGCGCGCACGCCGGCGCGGATCTCCGGATAATCCTCGCCCAGCGGGACCATTGTCATCTCGGTGTCGGTTACGCGCTGATCCATGGTCATGATTCCTTGAAGCTATCAAACCCGTCATTCCGGGGCGATGCGAAGCATCGAACCCGGAATCCAGACAAGGCCGCGGTCTTTGGGGGTCTGGATTCCGGGTTCGCGCTATCGCGCGCCCCGGAATGACGACGTCGGTTCATTCCGCCGCCCTGTCCTTGCGCGGCCCAAGAATCTCATCGGTATGCTGGCCAAGCCCCGGTGCCGGATTGCGCAACGGCGGGCGCACGCCGTCGAATTGCAGCGGGATGCCGAGCAGTGGAATGTCGCTGTCGGGATGGGTCTGCGACATGCCGACCGCCGCGAATTGCGGATGCGTCGCGATCTGGTCGAGCGTCAGGAGCGGCGCGCACGGCACGCCGGCGGCATCGAGCTTCTCCAGCCACGTAGCGGCGGGAGCGGTGGCGACGATGTCGGTCACCAGCGCATTGAGCGCGTCGCGGTTAGCGACTCGATCCGGATTGGTGCGGAAGCGCGCCTCGTCCGGCCATTCCGGATGCCCCAGCGCCGCAGCGCAGCGCCGGAACAGGTTGTCGTTGCCGGCCGCGATCACCACCCAGCCGCCATCGGCGGATCGATAGGCCTTGTAAGGCGCAATGCCGAAATTCTCGGTGCCCATCTTGCGCGGCAGCTTGCCGCTGGCGTGATAGGTCGCCATCTGCGGCGGCACCCAGCCGAGCGCGGTCTCATAAAGCGAGGTACCTATCTCGCAGCCTTCGCCGGTCTGCACCCGGCGGTACAACGCGGCAAGGATGCCGATCGCGCTCCACATCGCCGCGCCTTGATCGACGATCGCCGGCGCGACGCGCACCGGCTCCGCGTCGGGCAGGCCGGTGATGCTCATGATGCCGCCGAAGGCCTGCATCAGCGGATCATAGCCGGGCTTCATCGCCATCGGCCCCGACGATCCGTAGGCGGCGAGGTTGCAATAGATCAGCGACGGCTTCTCGGCGCGCAGCGACTTCGCGTCGATGCCATAGCTTTCCACCAGGCCCGGCCGCAAATTCTGCAGCACGATGTCGACGCGCTCGATCATGAAGCGCCGCAAAGCCGCGAGCTGCTCGGCGTCCTTCAAGTCGATCGCCGCGGATTTCTTGTTGCGGTTGATCGCGTGGAAGGTCGGCGACGAGCCGTGCAGGAAAGGAGGACCCCAGAGCCGCGCATCGTCGCCGCCCTTCGGGTTCTCGACCTTGATCACCTCGGCGCCGAGCTCGGCCAGGATCTGCGTGCCGATCGGCGCGGCGACGCTGGTCCCGAGTTCGAGCGCGACGAGACCGCGAAGCGGCGCAACGGCATCCATCAGGCAGTTCCTCGACCTCGATCCGTCATCCTGAGGTGCGAGCCGCGTTTGCGGCGAGCCTCGAAGGATGAGCGGGCACGCTGTTGCTACATGCGGGCCGTCGCCCTTCGAGGCTCGGGCGAAGACGCCCGCGCACCTCAGGGTGACGGATTGTTGGGCCGTCTTTAGCACAATCGAGCAGTACCGCCACGTGCACGGCAGTCGCCGCGCCCTGTCGCTTGTCTCCCCATCCTCACCTATGGTTAGTTCGCAACCAAGAAAGCGGGGCGCGGGGGAACGCCGTATGCAGGCACGGCTGCCGGTCAACCAGGACTCGATTGCGGGATTGCTGTTCGTCGCGTTCGGCGCGGCGGCGCTGTGGTTCGGTCGCAATTATTCGGTCGGCACCGCGGTGCGCATGGGGCCCGGCTATTTCCCGCATCTGCTGAGCTGGCTGCTGGTCCTGTTCGGTCTCGGCATCGCCCTCAAGGGCGCGCTGCGCGGCGGCGCGCCGATTGGGCAACTGAGCCTGCGTCCGGTGTTCTTCGTCCTGCTGTCCTTCATCGCCTTCGGCCTGTTGATCGATCGCGCCGGCCTGCCGGCAGCCGCCATCGCCTGCGTCTTCATCGGTGCGATCGGGGGCTCCGAGTTCCGCTGGAAGGAGCAATTGATCCTCAGCATCTGCCTGGCGATCGCGTCGTCCGCGCTGTTCATTTATGCGCTTGGGCTTCCGATGCAGCTTTGGCCGTGGTGATCGGATAGCGCATGGATCTGATAGGCAATTTCATCATGGGGTTCGGCGTCGCGCTGACGCCGGCCAATCTCATGTTCTGTTTCATCGGCGCGTTGATCGGCACCCTGATCGGCGTGCTGCCCGGCATCGGGCCGGTGGCGACGCTGGCGATCCTGCTGCCGGTCACCTTCTACCTGCCGCCGATCGGCGCGCTGATCATGCTCTCCGGCATCTATTACGGCGCCCAATATGGCGGCTCGACCACGGCGATCCTGGTGAACATGCCGGGCGAGTCGTCGTCGCTGGTCACCTGTATCGACGGCTATCAGATGGCGCGTCAGGGCCGGGCCGGCGCGGCACTCGCCACGGCCGCCGTCGGTTCATTCTTCGCCGGCTGTGTCGCTACCGTGTTCCTCGCGGTCGCGAGCCCGCCTCTGTCCAAGCTGGCGCTCGAATTCGGCGCGCCGGAATATTTCTCGCTGATGGTGCTCGGCCTGATCGGCGCCGTGGTGCTGGCGACCGGCGCGCTCGGCAAGGCGATCGCGATGGTGCTGCTAGGGTTGCTGTTCGGCCTGATCGGCACCGACACCAATTCCGGCCTGCTGCGCTACACCTTCGGCCTTCCGGTGCTCTCCGACGGTGTCGGCTTCGTGCCGATCGCGATGGGGCTGCTTGGCATCACCGAAATCATCACCAACCTGGAAAAGACCGAGGGCCGCGCCCCGATCATCGCCAAGATCGGCTCGCTGTGGCCAACGCGCGAGGAGTTCCAGCGCGCCTGGCCGGCGGTGCTGCGCGGCACCGGCCTCGGCTCGATCCTCGGCGTGCTGCCCGGTGGCGGCGCGCTGCTGTCGTCATTCGCGTCCTATGCGCTGGAGAAGAAGATTTCCCGGACGCCCGAGCGCTTCGGGCGCGGCGCGATCGAGGGCGTGGCCGGTCCCGAGGCTGCGAATAATGCCGGCGCGCAGACCTCGTTCATTCCGTTGCTCACGCTTGGCATTCCCTCGAACCCGACCATGGCGGTGATGGTCGGCGCCATGACGATTCAGGGCATCTCGCCCGGGCCGCGCGTGATGATCACCCAGCCGGAGCTGTTCTGGGGGATCATCGCCAGCATGTGGATCGGCAACCTGATGCTGGTGATCATCAACCTGCCGCTGATCGGCATCTGGGTGTCGCTGCTGAAGGTCCCGTACCGGCTGCTATTCCCCTCGATCCTGCTGATCTGCGCGATCGGCGTTTACAGCCTGAACAGCCAGCCCTTCGAAGTCGCGATGACCGCGGTGTTCGGCCTGATGGGCTACGTGTTCTACAAGCTCGGCTGCGAGGTCGCGCCATTCGCGCTCGGCTTCGTGCTGGGGCCGCTGATGGAAGAAAACCTGCGCCGCGCGCTGCTGCTGTCGCGCGGCGATCCGCTGGTGTTTGTGCAACAGCCGATCAGCCTGGTGCTGCTGATCATGGCGGCGATCCTGCTCTTGCTGGTGCTGTTGCCGGCCTTCAAGCAGACCCGCGAACAAGCCTTCAAAGAGGTCTAACGGAGCTCCTGATGTATTTCGTCGCGACCTACAAGGACATTCCGAGCGGCAGCGAAAACCGCGTGAAATTCCGCCAGGAGCATATCGCGTTCCGCATGACGCTCGGCACCAGGATGGTGCTGGCCGGCGGCCTGCTGAAGGATGACGGACAAGGCACCGTCGGCAGCCTGATGGTGTTCGAAGCGGACAGCCTGGAGGCGGCAAAGACTTTCGCCGCCGGCGATCCCCTGGTGCGCGAAGGCGCGTTCGAACTGGTGTCGGTCACCCCAATGCGCATCGCCGCGGTGAACCCGCCGCCGAAGGCCGCGCCGGCGCATTAAACAGTCTGCCGTCATTCGGGGGCAAGCCGAAGGCGTGAACCCGGAATGACAGCGGAGATTAAGGCACGACCGATACCTGAGCCTGCGTCGCCTTCACCCCGTAGCTGAAATACGCATCCCAATGCGCGTCGAGCTGCATCAAGGCCTGCGTCAGCGGCAGCACGGTCAGCGTCTCGCCGTCGCGCATCAGCAGGCCAAGCCGATCGAGCTTGGCGAGCGCGTCGTCCGCTTCGAAATCGACGTCGGCGCCGAAGCGCTGCATCAGCCAATCCTCGATGGTCCTGTCCAGCTCCTGCTGGGTGGGCGCCGTCTCCGCGGTCGCGAGGAAGTAATAGGCGAGGAACGCCTCCTTGGTCTCCTGCTCCTCGGCGGCGCCGATGACGTAGTCGAAGATCCCGGAATTATTGCTGATGTTGCGGTAATAGACCGTATCGGAAAGCTGCTTCTGGTGGCGCAACGACTGGCGCTGATATTTGACCCATTGGCGCATCACGAAGGCGCCGAACGCGACCAATGCGCTGAGCGCGGCTAGCGCCTGCTTCATCTCGTCATCCTCGACCGTGCCGCGGACGCCGAGATAGAAGCCGAGTACGACGAACAGTACGGTGACCGTCGACACCACGTTCATCAGCACCGGAATGGCGCCCGCGAGCGCCGGCACGGTGAGGATGACGCGGTCGCGCCAGCCCAGCACCACGCGCGCATTCGGATAGAGCGCATTCAGGTCGGCGGCGGCGATGTTGCGGAAATATTTGATCAGCACCGCGCCGGGACGGATCATCCGCTGGCTCAGTCGCTTCAATTCGCGCTTGGTCATGAATTCGCTGCGCGGCTTCATCGCCGCGAGCAGAATGACGTCGTCGTAACACAGCGCTTCGCCCTCGCGCCGGCGCAGGCCGAACCAGCGCGGCAGCATCACCTTGGCCATATGATGTCCGCGCTTGAAGAAGCGCACGTCGCGCATCTCGTCGTGGTTGGCGCGGATCTCGACCTGGACGGCGGCGTCCTCGCGATGCGCCATTTCGATCTCGTCGCGCGACACTTCGGCAAAATTCGCGCCCTTGATCACCGTTTCGAAAGCAGCCACCAGATCGGCATAGGCCTGGTGCATCGTCGCGTCGTCGAACTTCGCGGGGGGCTCGACTTCCGGATCGAAATAGAAATACGAGTGCCGCAGCTTTTCCAGCCACTCGAAATATTCATAATGGAAGATCGACGCGAGCAGACGCGTGACCTGCCGGAATGCCTCGCGATCCGCGTCGTCGCGTAGCTGTCCGCCGGCAATCAACTCGTCGAGGATGTCGGTCTTGCGGATGGCGATGACGTGATCGCGCTCTGCTTCACGTCCCGCCATCGCGCACCCGTTCAGTTAGGCCTGTGCGCTGCCCTGCTGGAGCGCCAGCCAGACCTTTTCGGCGGTCGCCGGCATGTCCATGGTCGCGCCAGCGTCGCCTGGAATCGCGTCGATGATCGCATTCATGACGGCGGGAAGCGAGCCGGTAGTGCCGGCTTCTCCCACGCCCTTCACGCCGAGCGGGTTGGTGGTGCAGGGCACCGGATGCGAGGCGAAGCGGATGTCCGAGAAGTGATGCGCGCGCGGCATCGCGTAATCCATGAACGACGCCGTGACGATCTGGCCCTCCTGATAAACCGTGCTCTCCATCAGCACCTGGCCGACGCCTTGTGCGATGCCACCATGGATCTGGCCTTCGACGATCCGCTCGTTGAGGATGACGCCGGAATCGTCCACCGCGGTATAGGCGACGATCTGCACCACGCCGGTGTCGCGTTCGATCTCGACTTCCGCGATGTGGCAGCCATTCGGGAAGGTCAGGCCGGCATCGACCTTTTCCTTGGTGTCGAGCGTCTCGGAGATCGCGCCGCTCGCCTTCATCTCCTTCGCCCGTTTGGCGAGGTCGAACAGCGAGATGCGCCGGTCGGTGCCGACCACCTGGAAATTGCCGCCGGCGAATTCGATGTCGGCATCCGACGCCTCGAGCACCTGTCCGGCGATCTTGCGGCCTTTCTCGACCATCACGTTCATGGTCTGCACCAAAGCGGCGCCGACCGCTTGCGCGGAGCGCGAGCCGACCGCGGGTCCGCCCGCCAGCGCCATGTCGGTATCGCCGGCTTTGGTGCGCACTTTCGTGGCATCGAGGCCGAGACGATCGACCACCAGCCGCCGGAACACGGTGGCGTGGCCCTGGCCGCTCGACCCGACGCCGAGCCCGACGATCAGCGAGCCGTCATCCGGGAACACGATCGACGCGCTCTCGAACGGCGTCGCGCCGGAATGTTCGAGGAAGCAGGCGAGCCCGAGGCCGCGCAGCTTGCCGTTTTTGGCGGAGTCCTTCTTGCGCTGCTTGAAGCCGTCATAATCGGCGAGCGACATGGCGTGATCGAGCACCGCTTCGAAATCGCCGCTGTCGATGGTG
>CANKHJ010000148.1 GCA_947481635.1 Bradyrhizobiaceae bacterium | reverse complement strand
GCACCCATCGCGAGATAGAGTTCGGGCACCGTGATCGACTGTACCGCGCAGACCGTCGAGTTGTTCGAGGTGCAATGGTCGATGCCGTCGAGCGAATTGGTCGAACGCACCGCGTTGTTGGAGAGGAACGAGACCACGCTATAGACCTTGGTCCCGACGTCGAACGACATGTTGGTCTGGTAGGTGCCCGGATCCGGCACCGCAACGCTCCTGACGATCTCGGTAACGATCGAGCCGTCATTCTTGATCAGCTTCTGCGGTCGCGACGTCGCCATGATGCTTTCGATCGAGGGGTCGAGCACATGCAGCGAGGCAACACCGCCGGGACCGCCGACCGGATTGCCGCCGCGCGCGATCACGACGATGTCGTTATCCTTGTAGTAATGCCCGCCCTTTTTCATCTTCTCGCGCAACGCCACCGCGCGGTCGATGATGCGGTTCATGCGCGCCGACTGCGCTTCGAAATAGCGTTTCTGGAACTCCGCCGAGTAATGCGACGCGCCCTTGGGATCGTAGCCGTTCTTCGGATCGAACGGATCGAGCGACGCATCGACCTTGCTCGGATCATTCTCGTCGACGATCGCGGGATTGAAGCCGCGCAAGATCGTCATTGGGAAGCCCGGATGGGCGTCCGCGAACACGATGCCGTCAGCCTTGGGCAGCCCGGCGAGATCATTCTCGCAGGTGGTGAGCCGCTTCGGGTCCTGGCAGAAGCCGACGCCATTCTCGGCGACCGCCTGGTAGAACGACATGGTCGGCGCGCCGCCGCTGTGGCCGAACAGCACGATCCTGGTGATGCCCGGCTGGCGCTTGAGGTATTCGACGCCGGCTTTCACATCGAGCGCGATCTGCTCCCAGACCACGCGCACCTCGTTGTTGTCGAAGCGCGAATTCATGCACAACACGGTGAAGCCGCGCTTGGAGAATTCGGTGCAGGAGACGTGCGAGAGATAATTCGCGACGCGGTGCATCACGACGATGCCGATATGCGGCGCGGGCCCGCTATCCGGCTTGTAGAGCACCGCCTTGGCCGGACCGAGCGGCACATAGAGCGGATTGCTCTGCGCTTGCGCGGTGGCTGGCAGCAGCACTGCTGCTGCCGCAAATAGCCAAGCCAGACCTGCGGATGCTTTCACGACGTTCCCCCTGCTTGCGATGCGGGCGCACCGTAACAGGAGCCGGGGCGCCGCGCACCCTCATGCGCGGCGCGATCCGCATCACGCTCCGGTGCCGCGCAACGCAGCCGTGGCGTTGTCGATGACCTCGATCACACGCGCTTTGGCGCTGCGATCATTCTTCAGCAACTCGCGCACCGCTTCGCTCAAATCCTCGAAGGCGCCCCGGATCGAGCGCGGCATCGCTTCGTCGCGCAGCGCTTCGGTCTCGTCGTCGCGCCGGCGCTCGCGCACCCGGGATGCTTTCTCGCCGATCCTGGCGAGACGCGTCAGGATGGCGTCGGCGACCTCGCGGTTCTGGGCGAGATAGGCGCGACCGTCATCGGTGATCGTATAGAGCTTCTTGGACCCTTCGGTCTGCACCGTCAGGTAACCGACATCCTCAAGATAGGTGAGGGTGGGGTACACGATGCCCGGGCTCGGGCTGTACCAATCGGCGGTCTTCTCCTCGATCAGCTTGATGACCTCGTAACCGTGGCGCGGCTGCTCCGCCGTCAGGGCGAGGACGATCAGGCGAAGATCGCCTTGCGCCAGCATTCGCCCGGCGCGGATCCCGTCATCTCCGTCCATGCCATGGCGGCCGTGCCGGCCGCCGCCGCCAAAGCCGCGGCCATGCCGCCCGCCAGCTCCGTGTCGCCCAACAGCCCAATGCCCCTTGGCGGGGAAGTCTCTGTGTCTCACGCCAAACATGCTTGTTTCCTTGTTGAAGATATATCTTTAGATAGAACGGCATGAGATAGAACTCAAGATATATCTTATATATTTTTGAAGTCTGCGATCTGGGGCGCCAGCCCCTTGTTTCAACAAGAGATATTCGTGAATTCAGCTGCGGCTCGCTGGTGCATGGCCTCAGGCGCTCACCTTGACCGCCAAGCGGTTCGGACGAATTCTCGCGCAGGAGCCCTGCGATGTTTCTCAACTTCTTCAGCGAGCTGAAATCGGCCGGCATCCCGGTGACGCTGCGTGAATATCTGACGCTGATGCAGGCGATGGATGCAGACCTAGCGTCGCGTCGGGTCGAGGATTTTTACTATCTGGCCCGCGCCACGCTGGTGAAGGACGAGCGCAACCTCGACAAGTTCGATCGCGTATTCGGCCATGTGTTCAAGGGCCTTGAGATGGTCGCCGACGGCGTCGAGGTCGAGATCCCGGAGGAATGGCTCAAGGCGCTGGCCGAGAAATACCTGACCGACGAAGAGAAGGCGCAGATCGAGGCGATGGGCGGCCTCGCCAAGCTGCTCGAGACGCTGCGCGAGCGGCTCGCCGAGCAGAAGAAGCGTCACGAGGGCGGCAAGAAATGGATCGGCACCGCCGGCACGTCGCCGTTCGGCGCGCAGGGCTATAATCCCGAAGGCGTCCGCATCGGCCAGGATGGCAACCGCAATTTCCGCGCGGTGAAGGTGTGGGACAAGCGCGAGTTCAAGGATCTCGACGACCAGGTCGAACTCGGCACCCGCAACATCAAGATCGCGCTGCGCCGGCTGCGCAAATTCGCGCGCACCGGCGCGCCGGACGAACTCGATCTCGACGGCACCATCAAGGGCACCGCGCATAAGGGTTATCTCGACATCCAGATGCGGCCGGAGCGGCACAATTCGGTGAAGGTGCTGCTGTTCTTCGACATCGGCGGTTCGATGGACTGGCATATCCGCGCGGTCGAGGAGTTATTCTCGGCGGCGCGCACCGAGTTCAAGCACATGGCGCATGTCTACTTCCACAATTGCCTCTATGAGCGGGTATGGAAAGAGAACCGCCGCCGCACCCAGGAAACCACGGCGACCTGGGATCTGCTGCACACCTATCCGCACCATTACAAGGTGATCTTCGTCGGCGATGCCGCGATGTCGCCGTACGAGATCACCGCGCCGGGCGGCTCGGTCGAGCATTTCAACGACGAGGCCGGCGCCACCTGGATCGAGCGCGTCACGCGCACCTATCCGGCCTGCGTCTGGCTCAACCCGGTGCCGGAAGGGCAATGGGCCTATACGCATTCGATCGGCGTGATGCGCCAGCTGATGGGCGGGCGGATGTATCCGCTGACGCTGGAAGGACTGGACGGCGCGATGCGGGAGTTGGTGCGATAGGCTGGTCTTCATCCCCAGGCGGAGTAAGGTCGCGCCGCTTCAGGGGAATCGAATGAGCGTTGCACGGCTGCCGCTGATGGTGGCGCTACGATTGTCTTATACCGACGCGGGTGCGGCGTTGCGCGCGATGCCGAATCTCGCGATTGCGGGGCTGATGATCCTGATCGCGGCGTCCGCCGCAAGCGTACTGATCGTGCATCCGATTGTTCCGGCGGAGTCTTTGCTCGGCCGCGAGGTCATGGGGCTGGTCACCAATTTCCTGCTGACGCCGTTCCTGATCGCGGTGCATCGCTTCATCATCCTCGGCGAGATCGCGCCCCGCTATGTCATCGAGCCGCGCGATCCACGTTTCCAATTGTTCTTCTGCTGGAGCGCCGCGCTGTATGTCGCCTCGGCGATCGGCGATGCGCTGGCTGAGCTCACGATCACGAATCCAGGTGGACGCGCCACCGTCGGCTTCGTCATCGCGATTGCGATGCTGGTGGTATCGCTGCGCATGACCGTGCTGTTTCCCGCCATCGCGGTGGATGCGCTGGGCGCAACCTGGCGCGGTGCCTGGCAGGACACGCGCGGGCACGCGCTTTATCTGTTCGGACTGGTGCTGGCGACGATCCTGCCGGTGGTGCTGGTCACCGGCATGCTGCTGCGTTTCAAGACGGCGTCCTCGTCGGGTTTCGTCACGTTCGTGACGCTGGTGGTCGGCAGCGCCGGCATGGTGGTGGCTTTGACGCTGCTGGTGGCGATCGCCTCGCGCTTCTTTCTGACGGTCGGGGACCGGGTGAATCAGCCCCCCGACACGGCCAAAACGCAGGTCTGACGCCTTTTTGAGCGAAAAAGACGCATTTCTTCTGTGAAGAAGCCCGGATTCGTCATTGCAAGGCTCGACTCGGGCGATGTGTCGCAGCACATGTACCCTGGCGTAATGTCTTACCGGGTTCAGCCGTTCCGTTTCTTTTTCAGAGAGACAGGCTTCAACCAAAAAACGAGGGATGGGCGATGAAGAGACTATTTTCGACTATTGCAGTGATTGCCGCGATGGCGCTGACGAGCCAGAGCGCGGATGCCGCTGGACGCGGCGCCCCAGCCAAAATGGATCCGCAACTCGTGACAGTTGGGATCGCAACGGGCGTTGCCGCCACCGTCGGCTTCTTCGCGCTCAATAACTGGACCTGGAATTCCAACTGGAATGCGGCGACCAGCACCCCGGGCCTGACGGTCGGCGGCGCCTATGCGCTGACCAGCGTCGGCTGCGCCGTGGCCGCGCCGATGATCGGCACAGTTGTGGTCAAGCGTCCGCTCACCGCGCGCGAGGCGAACCTGCTGATCACCGGCTGCTTCATTCCGATCGTCGGCCCGCTGGTTCTCAACGCAGTCTATGATGCCAATCCGCAGTGGTTTGCACCGCCGGCTCCGGTCCGCGGGGCGCGTCGCGCCCGCCGCTGATCGTCGTCATCGATTGATCTGACAACGGCCGCCGCGGTCTCCGCGGCGGCCGATGTATTTCAGGGCATCGTCATTTGGCGTCGCGGCCGGCTGGATTTCGGTCTAGCGTTCCGTGTGTCCAACATTCTCCCATTCCTGAGAGAAGCGGTCTTCGATCCGGAGACCACCAAGGTGATGTCCGAAGCCTTCGACATGGCCTGTCTGGCACTCGCGGGGCAGGGCGACCTCGCACGGATTCAGCAGGACGTCGCCAAGCGCATCATTCAGCACGCGCAATATGGCGAGCGCGATCCCAGGCGGCTTTGCGACGCGGCGTTGGCGGCCCTAGGCTTTGACCGCAAGACCGGCTGGCCGGGCCGGGCGGCATCCTGAGGCATGCGCTCAGCACGGCGCTCCGGTGACCGTCGAGCGCACCCCGGATCCAGTCGTGACGGTGGTGTTCGAACCGACGCCGGTCGCGGTCGTTGTCCGGCTCGAACAGCCCGGCTGAACCGCGTCTCCGGCCGCCCCTGCCGTCGGTGGTGCAGCCGCGCCCGATGAATTTGGCGATGCGGCGCCAGGACTGGCCGGCGCAGCCGCACCACTCGATTGTGGTGACGCGGCGCCGGGGCTTGGCGGGGAGGCGGCGCCGGGTGTTGAAGGTGACGCCGCGCCGTTGGGGGCGCCCTGCGCCAATGCCAGGCTGGCGCTTGCCGACAGCCCGAGGGCGGTGACCAGGCCCAAAGAACGAAATGTGACAGAACGACATGTCATGAGGTGTCTCCCAAAACTCGGGACACCAACGTCACCCGTTGCGTCGGGTTCCCTGCAGCAGTCGGATACCCACATAGGTGCCGGCGAGGGCCATCAGCCCGGATAACGCCGCGGCGGCGAGATGCAGCGCCAAAGTGGTTCCTGCCGACACGCCGGGCGGAACCTGTGACGCGTGGCCGGCAAAGGCGAGGCCGGCGGTTCCCGCGGCAAAAATCCAGCCTGTCAGCGGCCGCATCCGGACGCGCCCGGTCAGTGTGGTCGTGACACCGCTCGCGGCGAACGCGACGGCCGCGATCAGCCACCAGGCGACCGCGCTGCGCAGGCTCATCGGCGGACGTTGTACGATGTCGTGCAGGAACGCGCCCAGTCCCCAACCGGCATTGATCAGCGCGACATGCGCCGTGAGCCCCACGAACAGGCCACAGGTCAGCGCCACGCCGAATGCCAGCGTCGGCGGAATGGTGGCGGATGACACTGGAACCGATACGGGAGAGCTGTTCGATGGCACGGGATCAAAGCTTCAAAATATCCAAAGGCAAAATACCCAAGGTCCGTGCGTCACTCGTGGCATTGCCGCCAACGCTTTTCAACTGTGATCGGAACCGATGGGCGGTTCGGATGTTTGCCGGGTACATGGCGCGTCAGCAAATGCGGCGATCGCCAGCAGCCAACAACACAACAAGCCACTCAAAGGACAGTCATGGGAATTTTCTCGAAAGACATCAAGACGTTTGACGATCTGTTCGTGCATACGCTGCAGGACATCTACTACGCCGAGAAGAAGATCCTGAAGTCGCTGCCCGACATGATCGAGAAGGCCAGCGATCCGCAACTCAAGCAGTCGTTCCAGACGCATCTTTCTGAAACCGAAGGCCAAGTGAAGCGCCTCGAGCAGGTGTTCCAGATGCACGGCACAAAGGCCAAGGCCGTGACCTGTCCGGCGATCGACGGCATCATCTCCGAGGCCCAGGAAATCGCCGGCGAAGTGGAAGACAAGGAGGTGCTGGATGCGGCGCTGATTGCCGCGGCCCAGGCCGTCGAGCATTACGAGATCACGCGCTACGGTACGCTGGTGGCATGGGCGAAGCGGCTCGGCCGCAACGACTGCGCGGCGGTGCTGCAGAAGACGCTCGATGAAGAGAAGAACACCGACAAGAAACTCACCGCGCTCGCCGAAGCGAGGGTGAATCTGAAAGCGGCGAGCTGATCGAGGCCGATCATCTCGCGGGCGGGTATCCCCGCAACCAGGAGACCTCGAGCCGTCCGGCAGGGCGGCTCGACGTCATTTGAGAGGCCGCAAGAGTCGTTTCCGGTCATTTCCGGTCATTTCCAGCCGTTTTCAAATTCCTGTTCTGCGGCACAGGGGCTTTCCTCGCCGTGATTTGTCGTGACAATGCCGCTCAAGCGCGCCCGCGAAGGCGCCGCGCGGGGGAGGGCATCATGACGCATCACGGCGTAACGGGCAGGGCAATCACGGCGCGCGGTCTGATCCGTCGCCTGATGCTGGCGGCGTGCGCTGCCGCTGTCGTGATCCCAGCCGCAGCGCAGGATTATCCCAACAAGCAGGTCAGGATCGTCGTGCCGTTCCCGGCCGGCGGCACTGCCGACGTGTTGCCGCGGCTGCTGGGCGACTGGCTGTCGAAGAAGTGGGGCCAGTCGGTGGTCATCGAGAATCGGACCGGCGCCGGCGGCAATATCGGCGCGGAGGCGGTCGCGAAAGCGGATGCCGACGGCTACACGCTGCTCGCCACGCCGCCGTCGCCGCTTTCGGTCAACCAGAACCTTTACGCCAAGCTCAATTTCGAACCGGCGGATTTCGTGCCGGTCACCGTGATGGCGCGGGTGCCGAATGCATTGGTGATCAATCCGAAGCTGAACGTGAAGGATGTCGGCGAGTTCATCGCCTATGCGCGCGCCAATCCCGGCAAGCTGTCCTATGCGTCGCAGGGCAATGGCACCACCTCGCATCTCACCGCCGAGATGTTCAAGATGATGGCGAAGGTGGATATCGTGCACGTTCCCTATCGCGGCTCTGCGCCGGCGCTGACCGACCTGCTGGGCGGGACCATCGACGTGATGTTCGACAATCTCGGTGTGTCGCTGCAAATGGTGCGTGAAGGCAAGCTCAAGCTGCTCGGCGTCGGCACCGAAAAACGCATGGCGTCGCTGCCGGACGTCGCCACCATCGGCGAGGCGCTGCCGGGATTTTCATCGGTGACGTGGTTTGCCGTTGCCGCGCCGTCGAAGACGCCGCAGGCCATCGCCGACAAGCTCAGCGCGGATTTCGCCGAAGCGTTGCGCCAGCCTGAGATTGCGCCGCGCCTGGCCGCGATGTCGGCCGAGGGCGTCGGCAGCAACAGCAAGGACACGGCAATTTTTCTGAGCGAAGAGACCAAGCGCTGGGGCGACGTGATCAAAGCCGCCGGAATCAAGATCGAAGGGCAGTAAGCGGAATCATGAGCGAGGCGTCAGGATGAACGTGCAAATGCCGAACTTGCAGAATCGGCAATGGCCCGACGAGGGCCTGACGCGGGTGCCCTATTGGATCTATTCCGACCAGGGCATCTACGATCAGGAGCAGGAGCGCCTGTTTCGCGGCGCCACCTGGAATTTCCTGTGCCTCGAAGCGGAATTGCCCGGCCCGAATACTTACCGGCGCTCGAATCTCGGCAGCATGCCGGTGGTCGTGACGCGTAATGCCGAAGGGGCGGTGCATGCGTTCGAGAATCGTTGCGCGCATCGCGGTGCGCTGCTGGTGCTCGATGAGCAGGGCAGCACCAAGGATTTTTCCTGCGTCTATCACAACTGGACCTACGACCTCGGCGGCAACCTGACCGGCGTCGCGTTTCGGCGTGGCATCGGTGGCAAGGGCGGCATGCCGGCGGATGCCAAGCCGGAATCGCAGGGGCCGCGCAAGCTGCGTATCGAGTCCTTCGCCGGCCTGATCTTCGGCACGATGTCGAAGGACCTGCCGTCGGTCGAAATTTATGTCGGGCCGGATATCGCGCCGAAGATCAAGCGCGTGATGCGCGCGCCGGTGAAGCTGCTCGGCGGCTATAGCCAGATGTTGAACAACAACTGGAAGCTCTATTACGAGAACGTCAAGGACACCTACCACGCCAGCCTGCTGCATACCTTCTTCACGACGTTCCGGCTCAACCGCCTGTCGCAGAAGGGCGGCGTCGTGATCAACGAGAGCGGCGGCTCGCATATCAGCTTCTCGATGGCGGCCGACGTCGCGGGCAAGGAATATGAGCAAGCCGGCATGCGCTCGGCCAAGGAGGACGGCTTCGCGCTGGAGGCGCCGGAATTGTTGCAATCGGCCGATGAATTCGGCGACGGCGTCGGGCTGCAAATCCTCACCGTGTTCCCGAACCTGGTGGTCCAGCAGATCCGCAACAGCCTTGCGGTGCGGCGTGTCGTGCCGCAGGGGCCGGAAAAGACCGAACTGGTCTGGACCGCCTTTGGCTTCGAAGACGACAGCGAGGAGATGACCGAGCGACGGCTGCTCCAAGCCAACCTGATGGGCCCGGCGGGTTTCATCTCGATGGAAGACGGCGCGGCGACCGGCTTCGTGCAGCGCGCGGTAGAGACCGCGCAGGATTACCAGTCGGTCGTCGAGATGGGCGGCGCCAGTGTCGTGTCCGACGAGAGCCGTGTCACCGAGGCGTCGGTGCGCGGCTTCTGGAAAGCCTATCGCCAGCACATGGCGATGTGAGCGCCAATGGATCTCTCGCTTCAATTCAAAGTGCAGAACCTGCTCGGCCGCTATGCGCAGACGATCGATGACGATCTGCTGGAGGCATGGCCCGATCTGTTCGCCGAGACCGGCCGCTACCTCGTCACCACGGCGGAGAATGTCGCGCGCGGGTTGCCGATTGGCCTGATGTATGCGACGTCGCGCAAGATGTTGCGCGACCGCGTGCGTTCGTTGCGCGACGCCAACGTGTATGAGGCGCAGCGCTATCGCCACATTCTCAGTCCGCCGCTGATTTCGCCGAGCGACGGCGGCATCGTGCGAGCGCAGACCAGCTTCATCGTCGCGCGCGTGATGCAGACCGGCGAAACCACGATCTTCGCCACCGGCTGCTACCAGGACCGCATCGTATTCGACGGCGACGACGGCCTGTTCGCCGAGAAGACCGTGATCCTCGACAGCCGGCAGATCGACACGTTGTTGGCGATTCCGCTGTGAGAGGCACAGAAGGCCACCCAATCGCCGCTCGTCACCCCCGCGAAAGCGGGGGGCCAGTATTCCGTGTCCTCTCGATAGGTCACGGCGTACTGGATGCCCGCTTTCGCGGGCATGACAACCGAGAGGGCGGTTATGACAACGTCGTGGATCAAACGTGACAACACCCTCCGCCGAAGCGCCGCCGCTCAGCCTGCTGCACCACCCGTCATTCATGATGTTCTGGTGCGCGCGCGTGTTCACCAACGGCGCCTATGCGATGCAGTCGGTGGCGGTCGGCTGGCAGATCTACGATCTCACCAATAATCCGCTCGACCTCGGGCTGGTCGGATTGGTGATGTTCTTTCCGATGGTGCTCACCGGCGTGCTCGGGGGGCAGATCAGCGACTATTTCGATCGCCGCCGCGTTGCCGCGGCGTGCCAGGTCGCCAAGGCGATCGCGACCATCGTGCTGATGGCGGGAAGCTTCGGTGGCTGGCTCAGCCGTGATGCCATTCTCGGCATCATGTTCGTCGTCGCCGTCGGCCGTGCGCTGGAAATCCCGACCCTGCACGCGCTGCTGCCCGGCATCGTGCCGCAGCCGATCCTGCCGCGCGCGATCGCCGCGTCGGCGACGGCGCAGCAGACCGCCACCATTGCCGGCCCGGCGATCGGCGGTTTTCTCTATCTGCTCGGTCCCGCGACCGTCTACGCCACCTGCGCAGCCTGTTTCCTGGTCGCGAGCGTGCTGATCAGCCTGGTGCGCGCCGAGCCGCGCAGCATCGAGAAAAAGAAGGTGACGCTGGAGACGATTTTCGCCGGCTTCACTTATCTACGCGGCCACCCGCTGCTGATGGGGGTGATCTCGCTCGATCTGTTCGCCTTCCTGCTTGGCGGCGTGACGGCGCTACTGCCGATCTTCGCGCGCGACATTCTCGAAACCGGGCCCTGGGGGTTGGGCATCCTGCGCTCAGCGCCGGCGCTTGGCGCGCTGTTGATGTCGGTCTGGCTGTCGCGCCACGCGATCGAGCGCCGCGCGGGTCATGTGCTGTTTATCTCGATCGCGGTGTTCGGCCTGTCGACGATCCTGTTCGCGCTCTCAACCTCGCTGATTCTGTCGGTGTTCGCGCTCGCGATCTATGGCGCAGCGGACGCCGTGAGCGTCGTGATCCGCCATTCGCTGGTGCAGATGCGCACGCCGAACGAGATGCTCGGCCGCGTGCTCGCGGTGAATACGGTGTTCACCGGCACCTCGGGGACGATGGGCGAATTCCGCGCCGGCGCGATCGCCGCGTTGCTTGGCGCGGTCCCCTCGGCGCTGATCGGCGGCGTCGGCGCGGTGCTGGTCGCCGCGATCTGGTGGAAGGCGTTCCCGCAAATCGGCCGTATCGAGAAACTGGCGCCGGACCCATGAGCGACATCGACACCGACGACGACAACGTCCCAGAGGCGGGCACCACCTACAACTATAAACCCTCTATCGCGGGCGCAGTCTGGAGCTTGCGGCTCGGGCCGACGGCGCTTGAATGGAGTGCCGGGTATCGCGCCGGCCGCATCGGCTATGACAAGATCACCCATATCCGGATGCTGTACCGGCCGGGCTCGGTCTATACGCGCCGCTTCATGACCGAGATCTGGGGCGAGAGCAGCAAGGTCGCGCTCGCCTCGACGACCTTCACCGGAATACTCGCGCAGCAGGCGCAGGACGCCGAGTATTCGGCCTTCGTCGTTATGCTGCATCGGCGCATCGCCGCAGCCGGCGGCCGCCCGGTCTTGAACGCCGGTTCTCCGCTGCTGCTTTACCTGCCGGGCGCAGCGATCATTGGCGCGGCCGCGCTTGGCTTCATCGTCGTGATCGGTCAGACCGTGTTCGAGGGCACCGGGAGCAACGTGCTGTTGCTGATTGCCTTCGCGGCGTTCTTCACGTGGCAGGGCGCGCAGTTCTTCTGGCTCAACCGGCCGCGCCGCTATCGCCTCGACGCGCTGCCCGACGATTTGCTGCCGAAGCCGAGAGGCTAG
>CANKHJ010000147.1 GCA_947481635.1 Bradyrhizobiaceae bacterium | reverse complement strand
GCCCGCGATAGATCAGGATAAATTCAAGGCCGAACAGCGCGCCGGCGAACAGGCCCGCGGCCAGCGTGCCGTCGCGCAACGAGAAGTCGACGCCGCGCAGCCTGGCCACGATGCCGATGATCACCGTGCCGCCGATCGAGCGGATCAAAGCTTGCGTCAGCGGCGGAATATCCGGCAAGGCGAGCTTCACCGCGACCTGGTTGAAGCCCCAGACCGCGCAGATCGCGACGATGAACACCGTTGCGGTTGCGTCGAGCGGCCTGACGGAGACCGCTGTCCCCGCGGTTTGTGTGGTCATTCCGGGAATGCCTCAGGCGTCGCGGCAATGCGAGCAGGTGCCGCTGATCTCGATCACCGGCGTGCGCGCGGCAAAGCCTGCATCGCGCGACGCGCTCTTGAGCGCAGCGGCAACGCCGGTACTCGGCGCCTCGCCGACCGAGCCGCAGCGGTCGCAGAGCAGGAAGATCACCAGGTCCGCATCGCCGTGATTATGCACGCAGGCGACGAAAGCGTTGCGGCTCTCGATCCGGTGCACCAGACCATTCTCGATCAGGAATTCAAGCGCGCGGTAGATCGTGATCGGCGCCGGCCGGCTCTCCTTGCCGGGAATACGGTCGATGATCTCGTAGGCGCCGAGCGGCTTGTGGCTCGCCAGCAGCGCGCCGAGCACCTCCCTGCGGATCGGCGTCAGGCGCTGGCCGCGGCCGGCGCAGACCGCTTCGGCCGTCGCCATGGCATCGCTGGAGCAGCGCGCATGATCGTGATCCGGGGCTGGAAACACGGTGAGCGGCGGCTTTTCGGCTGATTTCGTCAGCTTGGAGGGCTTCGGCATCCTCTGAATGTAGACCTTCACGGGGTTTTGGGAACCTTATTGCGTTGCAAAAGTTATTTGCTGCAATGCAATAAGTTCCATCGCGGGCAAATCGCGAGCTTCTTCAGGGGTCATCTGCCATGAGCGACCAGAACTCGGCTTTGAGCCGGGTGCTGCGATGGGCGTCCGCGCCCGTCGGCACCCAGCAGCGCAGTCAATCCGCGACCAAACGACTCAATCTTGCGCTTCAGGGCGGCGGGGCGCATGGCGCCTTCACCTGGGGCGTGCTCGACGCGTTGCTCGCGGACGAGCGCATCGCGTTCGACGGCATTTCGGGAACCTCAGCCGGCGCGGTGAATGCGGTGCTGGTGGCGGATGGTCTCAATCGCGGCGGCGCGGACGCGGCGCGCGCCCAACTCACGGCCTTCTGGCAGGCGGCGAGTCACGACCGGAGCCCCGCCTTCACGCCATGGGACGGGACGCCGGTGCAGGCCTGGTTCGACGCCTTCGCCAATGCCTGGTCGCCGCAGGAGATCAACCCGCTCAACATCAACCCGCTCAAGGACCTGATCGAGAAGCATGTCGACTTCGCCGCCTTGCGCGCGTCGGAGCGGTCGCTCTTCATCGCCGCGACCAACGTCCAGACCGGCGACCTGCGCGTGTTCGAACGCGACGAGATCAGCGCCGATGCCGTGATGGCGTCGGCCAGCCTGCCGTTTCTGTTTCGTGCGGTCGAGATCGACGGCGTGCCCTATTGGGACGGCGGCTATACCGGCAATCCGGTGCTGACGCCGTTCCTTCATGACACCGAGACCGAGGACGTGCTGCTGGTGCAGATCAATCCGGTGATCCGCAAGAAGCCGCCGGTGAAGGCGCGCGACATCGCGAACCGGGTCAGCGAAATCAGCTTCAATGCCGGCCTGATGGCCGAGTTGCGCCACATCGCATTGATCAACCACTTGATCGACGACGGCCGGCTGCAGCAGGGCTTCGGGCATGGCGAATACCGCCGCATCCGTCTGCACCGCATCGTGCTGGACGATCCCGACGAGTTGCTCGATCCGGACAGCAAGCTCAACACCAATCGAAACTTCCTCGAAAACCTGCGGGACTATGGTCAGCGCGCAGGGCAGCATTTCCTCGACACGCATTTCGACGACGTCGGGATGCGTGATAGCATGGCGGCGTGAGCGACCCCTTCTTCACGACGGCAATCGGCGCGACGCGGCTGGAAATCCTGGTCGCAGACATCACGACGCTCGCGGTCGATGCGATCGTCAACGCGGCGAATACGTCGCTGCTCGGCGGTGGCGGCGTCGATGGCGCGATCCACCGCGCCGCCGGGCTGGAACTGCTCACGGCATGCCGGCGCCTCGGCGGCTGCGCCACCGGCGACGCGAAGATCACCGATGGCTATCTGTTGCCCGCACGGCATGTGATCCACGCGGTCGGGCCGGTGTGGCGCAACGGCGCCAGCGGTGAAGAGGATCTGCTGGCGTCCTGCTATCGCACCTCGCTCGCGCTGGCACGCGATCATGGGCTGGCATCGATTGCGTTTCCCGCGATCTCGACCGGCGTGTATCGCTTTCCACTCGACGCGGCGGCGCGGATTGCCGTCGGCACCAGCGTGTCGGAGATCAGCGCGAATGCCGGCACACTCCGCGACGTGATCTTCTGCTGCTTCTCGATGGATTCGGCGCAGCATCACGCGGATGCGTTCGCGGAGATGGGGCTGCGCTAGATCAGCAGCTTCTCCGCCGCCACGACACAGCCGAGCAGGCCGGGATCGCGATAGGTGATCAGTTGCGTCGGCACCTTCGCAAGCCATGGCTGATAGGGCGGATGATCCTCGAAGCCTTCGCGGAATGACGGCTGCGTGAACAGCGTTCCGATGCCGCGCCCGAGTCCGCCGCCGACATAGAGGCCGCCGCTCGCCCTGACGATCAAGGCGAGATCGCCGGCGACGCGGCCCATCAGCTGGACGAACAGACGCATCGTCGCCGACGCGGCCGGCTCGCCTTGCATCGCGCCGTCGACGATCGCTTCCGGGGTCGCGTGCGCGGTGCTGGGATCGAGCGCACGCGCCAGCCGCACCACGCCGCGGCCCGACAACACCGTCTCGACGCTGAGCGGGCCATTCGCTTCGATCAGCCGCGCAAACACCGGAAACTCTTCGGCGGTACGTGGACCGAAGGTGGCGTGTCCGCCTTCGCCCGGCACCACGCGCCAGCCGCCCTCAATCGGGATCAGCGACGCGGTGCCGAGGCCGGTCCCGGGCCCGAGCACGAGTTTGGGTCCCGGCCCTGCCGGCATCGGCCGGCCGAGCGTCAGCAAGTCTTCCGCCGCGAGGCGCGGCAGCGAATGCGCCACCGCTTCGAAATCATTCAACGCCTCAATGCGCTGAAAGCCGAAGCGCCGAGCGATGGCATCCAGATCGACGCGCCAGTCGGGCCGGTTGGTCAGCACGAACGTTCGCCCTTCGATCAGCGCCGCAATCGACAGCACCGCGACGCGCGGCTTCGCGCCGGTATCGGCCAGATAGCGCGCGATCGCCTCGTCGAGGCTCGGCACATCATCGTTGTCGAAGCGTCCGATCAGGTGCGGCCGCCCGCCATGGGCCGCGACCGCGAAGCGGCTTTTGCTGCCGCCGATATCGGCGACCAGGATATCTGCGGAATTGCCGGCCATGGCCCCTCGAAATCGAAACAGCGCGCCAGCCTATAACGCGCCAGAGCCCGCAATCGCGAATTTCAGCCATGCGGTTTGGTGCGTTGCACCATTTAGTAAGCTAGCTTATCTTAGCGACACTCACGGAACAAACCATGCCGGGCTCGACCTTCAATCGCGATTTCGCGTTTACGCTCAACGACGTAGCCCGCCTGATGCGGACTCACGCCGATCAGGAGGCGCGCCGCTTCGGGATGACGCGGGCGCAATGGGCAGTGCTGGCGCGCATCGAACGGGAGCAGGGACTGAAACAGTCCGAATTGGCCGATATGCTCGATCTGGCGCCAATCACGCTCACCCGACTGATCGACCGGCTATGCGACTCCGGGCTGATCGAGCGGCGCAGCGACGCCCAGGACCGGCGTGCCAAGCGGCTGCATCTCACCCCCGCGGCGCGGCCGGTGCTGGAGCGGTTGCGCGGGACCGGCGAGGAGATCATGGCGACGCTGCTGCACGGCATCGATCGCTCCGATGCCGAACGCATCAAGGTGCATCTGGAGACCATGAAGGACAATCTGCGCCACGCGATCCAGATGAAGCAGACACCGGACAAGCCGGCGGCAGGCAAAAAAAACGCAAGCAAGCCTGGAAAGGCTCCCGTCAAGGAATTGGTACGTCACTATGGCTGATACGGTTTTGAAATTTCCGCCGGATGACAAGCCGGCAGCGACAGCAGCGGCGCGGCCGACGCTTGGCGCGCGGTTGCGGGCGCGTTCGCGCCTGATCCTGCTGGTGATCGTGCCGCTGATCGCCGTCGCGATCGGGCTCAGCGTCTATCTGTCGGGCGGGCGCTATATCGAGACCAACAACGCCTATGTCGGGGCGCCGAAAGTGCTGATCACACCGGATGTGTCGGGCAAGATCGCTCGCATCACGGTGCGCGAAGGCGCGCGCGTGTCGGCCGGCGACGAGCTCGTGGCGATCGATGCGGCGCCGTTCGAGATCGCCGCTGCGCAGGCGCAGGCGCGCGTCGCCGCGATTCGCAGCGATTTCGCCAACCTCAAGTCCAACCTGGCTGCGCTCGGCCGCCAGATCGCCATCGCGCGCGATGCGGTCTCGATCCGGCAGAACGACGTCGACCGCAAGACCTCCCTGGTGGCCAGTCGCTCGGTCTCGCCGTCCGACGTCGACACCGCGAATTTGAACCTGACGGTATCGAGGACCCAGCTCGAGACGTTGCTGCAGCAGGAAGCCGCGGCCAAGAACCAGCTGCTCGGCAATGCCGACCTGCCGATCGAACAATATCCGGCCTACCAGCAGGCCTCCGCCGCACTCGACCAGGCCAAGCGCGACCTCGACCATACCGTCATGCGCGCGCCGATCGCCGGCATTGCGACGCAGGTCGACAACGTGCAGCTCGGCCGCTACGTCTCCGCCGGCACGCCGATCCTCGCCGTGGTCGATGATGCAAAGCCTTGGGTCGACGCCAATCCGAAAGAGACCGACATCACCTACCTGAAGCTCGGACAGGTGGTGACCATCGACGTCGATGCGTTCCCCAATCACTCGTTCAAGGGCAAGGTCGTCTCGGTCAGCCCCGGCACCGGCGCGCAATTCGCGATCCTTCCGCCGCAGAATGCCAGCGGCAACTGGGTCAAGGTGGTGCAGCGCGTTCCGTTACGCATCGAGTTTGCCCCGGATGAGAACCTGTCTGCGTTGCGCTCCGGCATGAGCGCCAATGTCGCGATCGACACCGGACGGCGGCGCTCGCTTGCCGCGCTGTTAGGCCTGACCGCCGCCACCGCGAAGGATTGATCGCGTGAGCCGCGTGCTGGCGGACCGGCCAATCCTGCGCCGCAACCTGACGACGGTCTGCCTGATGACGGCGACGATCATGCAGGCGCTCGATTCCACCATCGCCAATGTCGCGCTGCCTTACATGCAAGGCAGCTTCTCGTCGTCCTATGATCAGGTCGCCTGGGTGCTGACCTCCTACATCGTGGCATCGGCAATCGCGACGGCGCCGATCGGCTGGATCTCGGAACGCTACGGCCGCAAGAAACTCTTCATGGCCTGCGCTGCCGGCTTCACCTTCGCTTCGGTGCTGTGCGGGCTGGCGCAGACGCTGGAGCAGATGGTGCTGTTCCGCGTGCTGCAGGGTGTGTTTGGCGCCGGCTTGGTGCCGCTGTCGCAGGCGGCGATGCTCGACGCCTATCCGGTGCATCAACGCGGCCAGGCGATGGCGATCTGGGGCATGGGCGTGATGCTCGGCCCGATCATGGGGCCGACCCTCGGAGGCTGGCTGACCGAGAATTACACCTGGCACTGGGTGTTCCTGATCAACCTCCCATTCGGCATCATCACGGTGATCGGCCTCTATCTGCTGATGGACGAGACCAAGCCGAGCGACGGGATGCGGTTCGACTGGTTCGGCTTCATCGCGCTTAGCGTCGGCATCGGCTCACTGCAATTGATGCTCGATCGCGGCGAGTCGGTGTCCTGGTTCGAAAGTCCGGAGATCATCGCCGAGGCCGCCGTCGCGGCGGCCGGCTTCTATTATTTTCTGTCTCATTCGCTCACCATCAAGGAGCCGTTCAACCGTTTCGAGCTGTTCCGAAATCGTGACTTCGTGACCGGATGCTTCTTCATGGTGATGATCGGCCTGGTGCTGTTCTCCACCATGGCGCTGATCACGCCGTTCCTGCAGCACGTGATGGGCTATCCGATCATCGACACCGGCAACATGATCGCGGCGCGCGGCGCCGGGACGTTTCTCGCCATGATGGTGGCAGGACGGCTGATGCAATTCATCGAGGCGCGCTATCTACTGTTCATCGGCTTCTCGCTGAACGCCATCTCGCTCTGGGCAATGTCCGGCTTCACCGAGCAGACCACCGGATTCAGCGTGTTCACGACCGGCATGCTCGGCGGCTTCGGCCTGGGGACGGTGTTCATTCCGCTCAACGCGGTGTCGTTCCTTACCCTGCCGGGGCACCTGCGCACCGCCGGCACCACCGTGATCACCCTGGTGCGAAATGTCTCAAGCTCGATCGGCATTTCGCTCGCCATCGCCTCGCTCACCAGCACCACGACCCTGATGCGGGCACGGCTGGCCGAGAATGTCACACCATTCAACGATGCGCTGCAGATGCCGTCGGCGGCGCAGCTCAATGCCGGCACCGACCAGAGCAACGCCATGCTCGACGCCATGCTGAATCAGCAGGCGACGGTGATGGCGTTCGACAACGTGTTCTATCTGCTGATGTGGGTTTGCATCATCGCGATGCCGTTCATCGCATTTGTCGGATCCTCGCGCCTGGCGATGAAGAAATCGGGACCACAGCAGCACGCCGCGGCGATGGATTAGGTGTCACCTCGCCCCGCTTGCGGGGAGAGAGGTCGGATCGCGTCAGCGATCCGGGTGAGGGGGACTCTCCCCGGTCCGAGTTGCCGCGACAGAAGAACGCGTTGAGAGTCAGGTAACCCTTAACCATTAGATTTGGCGGAATGGCTCTCTGCCCGACGGGCAGCGCAAGGACATCCCGTGACCGCAATCGATCACAGCGCCGCCCGCGAGGCTCCCGACCGGCAGATTGCGACCTTCACCCGCGCGCTTTGCGTGCTGTTTTTCTTCTCCGGATTTCCGGCGCTGATCTACCAACTCACCTGGCAGCGCGCTCTGTTTCGCATTTTCGGCGTGAATATCGAATCGGTGACCATCGTGGTCACCGCCTTCATGCTTGGCCTCGGCCTCGGTAGCCTGGCCGGCGGCTGGCTGTCCAAGCGGCGCGGCATCGCGCTGCTGCCGATGCTCGCGGCGATCGAATTGCTGACCGGCGCCTTTGGCGTGGTCTCGTTGCAGATTTTCGATATCGCCGGCGTGGTCACCGGCGGGTGGCCGCTGCCTGCGATGGCCCTGGTCAATCTCGCGCTGGTGATTGTCCCGACACTGCTGATGGGCGCGACCTTGCCGTTGCTGGTCGGCCATCTGGTGCGCCGTTCCGGACAGGTCGGCAGCTCGGTCGGCCTGCTCTATCACGTGAACACGCTGGGCGCGGGCGCCGCCTGCCTCGCCTGCGCCGTGGCGCTGTTCCCGTTCCTCGGCATGCATGGCGCGATTCTGGTCGCGGTCGGCATCAACCTCGCGGTCGCCGCCGCGGCGCTGGCGGTCTATCTGCTCGATCGGGATGCCACGCCTCCGGTGGCTTTCGCGGCGTCGACCGTAACGGCGCCGCTCTCGTTTCCCCCGATGCTGCTGCTCGCCGGCTTTGCCGGCTTCGTCTCGTTGTCATTCGAGATCTTTTTCTTCCGTACGATCTCCTACGCGTCGGGCTCCAGCGCGACGTCGTTTGCGGTCACGCTCGGTGTGTTTCTGATTGGCCTTGCGTCGGGCGCACGCGAAGCCGGCGAGCGTTGCGCAACGCTGTCGCGCGAGGACGCGATGCGGCAGGCGGCCAAGGAGCTGGTCCGGGCCAATCTGGTCGGTTTGTTATTCCTGCCGCTGCTGACGCAATTCGCCTGGCTCGATCGCGGCGTGCTCGGCCTTGCGGTGCTGATGATCTTCCTGGTCGCACGCCGCTGGGGCTCGCTGCTGCCTTATATCGCGCATCTGGGCATCGCCGCGGATGACCGCGCCGGGATGCGCACCGCGCTGATCTATCTCGCCAACATCATCGGGGCCGTCGCCGGCAGCATCCTGACCGGCTTCATCCTGATGGACAGCATGAGCCTGGTCGAGATCGCCGTCGTGCTCGCGGTCGCCGGAAGCCTTTGCGGGATAGCGCTGATCGCCATCATGCCGGTGCCGTTGTTGGAGCGATTCTTTCGCATCGGCTGGGCCGCCGCTGTCGGCGCCATCGCAGTGGTTGCGATCCCGCCACTGTCGGAAAACCTGCTGCCGAATTTGCAATGGAAGGGCCCGGCGGAGTCTTTCGCGGCGGTGGTCGAGAACCGCAGCGGCATCATCACCGTCACCCACGATGGGACGGTGTTCGGCAACGGCATGTATGACGGCCGCTTCAACACCGACCTCACGCATGACGTCAACGGCGCGATCCGTCCTTATGCGCTGAGTCTGTTCCACCCGGTGCCACGTGACGTGCTGATGATCGGCCTGTCGTCCGGCTCATGGGCGCAGATCATCGCGAACAACCCGGCGGTCGCATCGCTGACCATCGTCGAGATCAATCCCGGCTATGGCGAGTTGATCGCGAAAGCCCCCGAGGTCGCCTCGGTGCTGCGCAATCCGAAGGTCACGATCATCACCGATGACGGACGGCGGTGGATGCGGCAGAATCCGGAGCGCCGCTTCGACGCCATCGTCTCGAACACGACGTGGCATTTCCGCGCCAACGTCACCAACCTGCTGTCGGCGGAATTCCTCGAACTGGTCTCGGCGCGCCTGAAGCCGGCGGGGATCTTCTTCTACAACACCACCGATTCCGCGCGGGTGCAGCGTACCGCCTGCCAGGCGTTCCCTTATGGGGCGCGTTTCACCAACCACATGGTGGTGTCGCGTGCGCCGATCGCCTGGGATTTCGTGCGCTGGCGCCAGATCGTGGAATCCTACCGGATCGACGGCCGCGCGCAGTTCGACCTGTCCCGTGACGCCGACCGCGGCATCCTGGACAAGCTGTCCGAGATGCAGGGGAGCCTGACGTCCAGCGAGGCTGATCGTCCGATTGAGCTTTGCCCGGATGTCCTGGCCCGGACCGCCGGCCAGGAGGTCGTCACCGACGACAATATGGGCAGCGAGTGGCGTCACTTCCTCGGGTTTGAGTGACGATATGGGCCAGCCCTGCGGGCGTCGCGGCGCCCGGCAGGCATTCTCCGATCTGCGTTAATGCAATGGAAACTGGCGGGTCCTAAGGCTTGGCGGGTGGAAGTCCCCTAGGTTCCGCCCACTCTCCAGACGCTTCGCAAAGCTCAAACCGAATGTCAGAGAGCCCGACCGATCGCCACATCGACAACGTGATCTGGGCGACGATCATTGCAGTTGGGATGGTCGTGGCGTTGTCGCCGCCGGTCACCCGCTTCCGCATCGATATCGAAACCTTCGCCGTGCCCGTCAGTGTCAGCCTCGGGTTGGTTTTCGGCGCCTGGGTTTACCGGCATTGGCGTCGCGACCTTCACCTTGCCTGCGCGCTGGAATGCACCGCGCAGGTGACGCTGTTCGCCGCCGTCGGGGCGCCGCTGTCCTATCTCGCGGCGGCGGCCAATTTTCCGCTGCGGGATCACGGCCTGGACGCGATCGACAAGGCGATGGGCTTTGACTGGGAGGCTGGTCTCCAGTTCCTGAATGGCCACCCGACCTGGTACAAAGTCCTCACGCTGTTCTACGGCAGCCTCACGTTGCAGATGGTTGCGGTGGTCCTCTGCCTTGGGTTTTCGGGGCGCTTCGCGTGGCTGCGGGTCTACAACCTCGCCTTCGTGATCGCGGTGCTGGCGACGATCGCGATATCAGCATTGCTGCCCGCGGCGGGCGTGTGGCCGCATCACGGATTCTCCATTTCAGAAACGCAGCCATTGATTCCGGCGGTCAAGGATTCCTGGCCGGTGTTCTACGGCCTCCGCGACGGCAGCTTCCGCTCGCTGGTTGCGGTCGGCTCGCAAGGCATCATCACCTTCCCGAGCCTGCATGCTGCGCTAGCGGTTATCGTCACGCTGTGTCTCTGGCCGATGCCACGCGCGCGGTGGATCGCCGTCTTCGTCAGCCTTGGGACATTGGTGGCGACGCCGATCGATGGCTCGCATTATCTGATCGATGTGTTGGCGGGAATTGTTCTGGCATTCGCCAGTGTCGGCGCTGCGTTGGGGATCGCGCGGTATCTGCAGCGGAGCAATTTTCACCCGCTCGTGGAGAGCACCAGCTTCCAACCGAGTGTTACCTCGTCACAGTAACCTCGACGCGCTTCCCGGCGGTGACACTGAATTCCTTTTCGACCTTGGCGCCGCTAGCATATTCGACCACGGCCACATATTTCCCGGCACTCAAGGTCACATTCAGCTCCGGATCATAGGAGGTCTGGATATAGGGCCGGTCATTGTTGATGTCGCGCTCGGTGCCGTAGATCTCGATCGCCGTGCCGTTGCCGGTCTTGATCGCGGCGACGCCGGCATTGAGATCGACATCGAGCCGCGTCGGATTGCCGGAACGGATCTCGACCCGCATGACCCGCTTGGCGTATCCAACGCTCGCAATCACGTCGTAACTGCCGCTCGGCAGGTCGAAGCGCGACAGCGGGTCGTATTGGGTCTGGATATGCTCGCCGTCGTCGCCGTCGGCCTTGGGCAAGTGGCGGACCTCGACGGTGAAGCCGCGTTCGGCCTTCTGGCCGCCGGGCGTATAGACGCCGCTGACCAGCAGCCGCCCGACATCGAGATCGAGTGAGACGTTGATCGAATCGCCGGCGGTGACGGCGAACGGCTTCTCGGTCTTCGCCACGCCCTTGGTCAGGCGCAGGGTGTAGCTTCCAGCAGGCAGGATGAACCGCGGCACCGCGGCAAAGTCGGTCACCAACACATCAGCCTGGCCGTCGAGCACCTCCCAGGTCACGTCGTCGACCTTGCCGGCGCCGATCGCCGAGCCTTCGCTGGTCACATAGCCGGCGTCGAGCACGACATCGAGCATCAGCGGCTTGCCGCGCTCGACCTTGACCGTACGCGAGCGCTTCACCTGGCCATATTCGACATCGAGCAGATAATCGCCGGGCGGGAGCGTGCCGGCGGTTGGCGCGCCATAGAAGATCTCGACCAGGTCGCCATTCTCACCGTCGCGCGGCTTGTAGAACGACCAGCGCACATTGGCATTGTTGTCGGTGATCGGATCGACCCCTGCTGCAAGCCGGGCGACGCCGCGGACATTCTTGCCTTGGTAGGGATCGGGCGCCGGCCGTGCCGGCGCTTCGCTCTGGACTTTGGTGCCCTGCGCCGCGGCGACCGCGCGTCCGAGCGCGTCCTCCAGGCCGGAGGCATTGCGCGCATCGAGATAGACGCCGTTGGTGACGCGCGCGATGCATTGAAGCTGGTTCTTGGCGGCGGGATCGGTGACGTCGAAGCCGATGACATGGGCGGTGAAGTTGACGCCGGACTTCTTCAACTCGGCGGCGACCGCGCAGGGATCCGGCGCGCAGGTCTCGATGCCGTCGGAGACGAGGACGATGGTGGCTTTGTTCTCGGTCGAGCG
>CANKHJ010000146.1 GCA_947481635.1 Bradyrhizobiaceae bacterium | reverse complement strand
TACATTCACCGTCATGGCCGGGCAAAGCCGTCTGAAGGACGGCGTCGCTTCGCTCGCCTATGCCGGCCATCCACGTCTTAATTCGTCTGGCAAAAAGTCGTGGATGCCCGGGACAAGCTCGGGCATGGCAGCCGAGTTTGTTTTCTAGAGCGTGGTCCACCGGCAGAGGCACAAGAACCTCACCGCTTCGCCAGCACACCCTCAAGAAACCCTGTCAGATCATCCGTCACGTGATCCACATGCGGCGCGTCGCGGCCTTCGTTTTCCCAGGCCTCACGCAACAATTCCTGCGCGCCGACGGGCACCACCAGCACCGTTGTCATGCCGAGCAAATGCGGCACTTCGAGATTGCGCGCGAGATCTTCGAACATCGCGGCCTTCACTGGATCGACGCCATGCTTGGCGAGAAACCGGTCATAGACCTGCGGCAGCGGCTTGGGATCGAGATCGGCGGCTGCGATATCGAACACATCCTCGAAATGCGGATGGATTTCGAGCTTGCGCAACACCGCGTCGGCATGTTTGCGGGTGCCGTTGGTGAGGATCAGCTTGCGGCCCGGCAGTTTTTCGATCGCCGCGCCGAGCGCGGGATTCGGCACCAGCGGCGAATGGTCGATCTGATGTACAAATTCGAGATAGGCATCCGGATCGAGGCCATGCTCGGTCATCAGGCCACGCATGGTGGTGCCGTAGCGCTGGTAATAGTCTTTCTGAACCCGGTGCGCTTCCTCCGGCGTCACCTTCAGGAATTCTGAGACATAACGGCGGATGCGTTCGTCGACCTGCTCCCAGAGCAGGTGATGCGGATAGAGCGTATTGTCGAGATCGAACACCCAGGTTTCGACGTGACTGAACGCACGCCGGACACGCGGCACGGACGACACTGCGGTTTCCTGCATCAAGGCTCCTTCAGCCGCAGCGTGTTGCCGGTGCTGCCGGTCAGGTCGACCACGGCGAAGCCCGACGTGGCGAGTCCGTTGGCTTCACAATTCTTCTGCGCGCTGAGCTCGAACTTGACCTCGCGGGTGCAGAGCGGCGTCGTGCCGCCCCAGGCCAGCGCCTTGCCATTGCGCATGATCGCGCGGCTGTCGCCGTCCACCGCTTCGGCATAGCTGTAGAGCCGCTTTGCCTGGCCGCGCATGTCCGGGCGCACGCATTTTCCAGGCTCGACCCGATACCAGCCGCGCGTCACGACCACGCCCTTCTCATCGAGGCCGAGCGCCGCCATCACCGGAAAATTCGTCTCGTTGCACCAGGCAAATCCGACGCCCTCGGGCTTCTGCGCCGCGTCGATCAGCAGGTCGAAGAACCCCTCGCCCTTGGAGGCGTCGGCCGCGAGCTGACGGTCTTTGAGAAATTGCGCCAAAGCCGCGTCGGTCTTCGGGCCCGGCACGCCGTCGATCGGATTGGCGTCATAGCCGGTCATCACCAACAGCCGCTGGACGCCGGCGAGCCGCGCCTGCTCCTCGTCATAGCCGGCCTCTTCGGCGAGATTGGCGCTGGCGCCTTTTTCGGTGACGGCGGGCTTGATCTGGGTGAAGCGCACCGGGCGTTGTCCCGCCCGGCAGACCCGCGCGCTGGCGATCAGGAAATTGCCCTGCCCGACGCAGAGATCGCTATGGCCGCTCTGCGGCAGCGGCGACACGCCATAGACCGGCATCGCGCGCGCATGGACCAGCACATGCTCGGGGTCGAACGCGCCTTGCAGCACGACGCGGCATTGGCCCGGGTCGAGGCGGTACCAGCCACGCGTCGCGGCCGATCCCGTGTCCTCGAGCGCGAGCGCCGCTTCGACCGCGTAGCTCATGCGGTTGCAGAGTTGGAGATCGGCGGAAGCAGGAATGGTCGAGCCGACAATCAACGCGGAGACCGCGAAAACATGTCGCTTCAGACCAATCGTCGCGATGTTCGCCATGTGCCGCAGCGCGAATCGAGCCCTCGCTACGAATGCGCCGAAGCGTGAATCGGGGCAAGCGGAATGCACCCGCGACAACCGACGGCTATTTGCGGACGCAGACCACCATGACTTTGACGGTGCCCTTGTCGGGCCCGTCATAGGTACCGTTGCTCTCGCCCTCAAGCACGAAGCTCGATCCGTCGGCCGGCGACATCGCCATCACGCTCATGATCCGTTCGTCGCGGTTGCAGGCGATGGCGCAATTCTGGCCGCAGGTCACCTGGGTGAAGCGCAGCGGCAGCCCCGCCGTGCCGGGCTCGCCGCGTTCGCCCTGGGCGCCTGGGGCCCCCTGAGCGCCTTGCGGCCCCGCTGGGCCGGCAGGTCCCGTCGCACCTTGCGCGCCGGACGGTCCGGCCGGACCGGGCGCACCCTGTGGACCTGCGGGACCAGCCGGCCCAGCGGGACCGACAGCGCCGACAAGTCCGGTCGGACCGGTGGGACCTTGCGGCCCCATGCCGCCCGCGGGACCGGCGGCTCCGGGCGCTCCGGCCGCTCCCGCGTCACCCTTGGGACCGGCAGGACCAGGCGGCCCCGCGGGGCCGGCAGGACCAGCAACGCCCGGGTCGCCTTTGTCACCTTTTTGAGCCGGAGCCTGGTCGCAGGCAGCGAGCGCCAGCGCGACGATCAGCCCGAGAACGATCCGAATCATACGATACCCCTACCCACGATTCCCGACTCAGGGTGCCTTTGCAGGAATCGTGGCGCAAGGACTTCGTTGCCGCATCCGAAGTTCCGGACCACCCTCGCCGTCGTTCCGGGGCGATGCGAAGCATCGAACCCGGAATCCAGAAACACGCACCAATGACTCGTCTGGATTCCGGGTTCGCACCTGCGGTGCGCCCCGGAATGACGGCGCATGTTAGCGATGCATCAGCGTCCCCGCACCGTGATCGGTGAACAGCTCGAGCAGCACCGCATGCTCGACCTTGCCGTCCATGATGACGACACCCTCGACGCCCTGCTCCAGCGCGTAGATGCAGGTCTCGACCTTGGGGATCATGCCGGCGGTGATGGTGCCGTCGGCAATCAGCCGGCGCGCATCGTCGACCGACAATTCCTTGATCAGTTCTTTTGACTTATCAAGCACGCCCGGCACGTCGGTGAGCAGCAGCAGGCGCTTGGCCTTGAGCGAGCCTGCGATCGCGCCGGCGAAAGTGTCGGCGTTGATATTGTAGGTGTCGCCATTGGCGGAGGTCGCGACCGGTGCCAGCACCGGGATCAGTTCACGCCCGAGAATCTGGTTGAGCACGGTGGCATCGACCCGCTCCGGCTCGCCGACGAATCCGAGATCGACCTCGCGCTCGATATTGGAATCCGGATCAATCACGCTGCGGCTGGTCTTGCGCGCGGTGACCATGTTGCCGTCCTTGCCCGACAGCCCGATCGCGCGTCCGCCGGCGCCATTGATGAAGCCGACGATCTGCTTGTTGATCGAACCGGCCAGCACCATCTCGACGATTTCCATCGTCGCGGCGTCGGTGACGCGCAGGCCGGCGGCGAATTCCGACTTGATGCCGAGCCGCTTGAGCATGTCGCCGATCTGCGGCCCGCCGCCATGCACCACTACCGGATTGATCGCGGTCTGCTCCAGCAGCACGATGTCGCGGGCGAAGCTGCGCGCCATGCTCTCGTTGCCCATGGCATGGCCGCCATATTTCACGACGACGATTTCCTCGTCGTAGCGCTGCATATGCGGCAGCGCCTCCGAGAGGATGCGGGCCTGCTCTTGCGGGTCGATCTTGCTCATCGTGGCTCGCTTCCGGCTGTTCCGCGCGTGAAAGAGGCGATCTTGGAGACGATCTCGGCGCGGCCCTTCTAGCCGAAGTCGACGCCGCCCGCCAAGGCATAGAAGCCCGGATCGGCGCCTAGCCGCGTTCAGCGAGCAGTCGCGAGATCGCGGCGCGGAATTCGGGAATGCCGGTGCCCTTGGCCGATGACGTCGCCAGCACCTGCGGAAAGGCCGCCGGATGCTTGGCCAGCGCCGCTTCGACCTCGACGATCCGCGCTTCGAGCGCCGCGGGCTTGATCTCATCGGCCTTGGTGAGAATGATCTGATAATTCACCGCCGCGTCGTCGAGGCTCCGGAATACCGGCTCGTCGACCGGCTTCAGGCCATGACGGCTGTCGATCAGCACATACACGCGCGCGAGATTGGGGCGCCCGCGGAGATAGGCATGGATCAGGTCGGTCCACTCCTTCACCTTGGCCTTGGGCGCTTCGGCATAGCCATAGCCCGGCATGTCGACCAGCGTGAGTTCGCCGCCGGCTGAGAAGAAGATCAGTTCCTGGGTGCGGCCGGGAGTATGCGAGGTGCGCGCCAGCGCTTTGCGTCCAGTGATCGCGTTGATCAGCGACGACTTTCCGACATTCGATCGCCCGGCAAACGCGATTTCGATGCCGGCGGCGCGCGGCAGCGATTCGAGCGAGGACGCCGCGGTGGCGAAATCCCACGTCTGGACGAACAGCTTGCGGCCGGCTTCGATTTCGCGATGCGTGAAGTCGGTCATCAGGCGCAGCCTTCGCTACGCCTTGCTCTTCTTCTTGAACAACCCGATCAGGGCCAGCCAGGCGCTCCTGACATTGTCCCACAATTCGATCTTGGCGCCGTTGCGACGCATGATCACGGCCTGCTGGATCACCGACAGCGTGTTGTTCCAGGCCCAGTAGATCACCAGACCGGCCGAGAAGGACGACAGCATGAAGGTGAAGATCACCGGCATCCAGTTGAAGATCATCGCCTGGGTCGGATCCGGCGGCGCGGGATTGAGCTTCATCTGGGCCCACATCGTCACGCCCATGATCAGCGGCCACACGCCGAGCATCAGGAACGGGCCGAGCACCGGCACCACCGAGGGATCCCACGGAATCAGGCCGAACAGGTTGAAGACCGTGGTCGGATCCGGCGCCGAGAGATCCTTGATCCAGCCGATGAACGGCGCATGCCGCATCTCGATGGTGATGAACAGCACCTTGTAGAGCGCGAAGAAGACCGGAATCTGGATCACGATCGGCAGGCAGCCTGCGACGGGATTGATCTTCTCCCGCTTGTAGAGCTCCATCATCTCCTGCTGCTGCTTCACCTTGTCATCGGCATAGCGCTCGCGGATCGCCACCATCTGCGGCTGCGCGGTCTTCATCTTCGCCATCGACGCGTAGGACTTGTTGGCGAGCGGGAAGAAGATGATCTTGATCAGGATGGTGGTCAGCAGGATCGCAAAGCCGAAATTACCGAGATGGCGATAGAAAAAGTCGATCACCGTGAAGAGCGGCTTGGTGATGAAGTAGAACCAGCCCCAGTCGATCATCAGTTCGAAGCGATTCAGATTGAGCGCCTTCTCATAGGCGTCGATCGTCTCCACCTCTTTCGCGCCGGCGAACAGCCGCGCATTCGCCGAGCCGGTTGCGCCCGGCGCGATGGTCTGCTGGTCGAGCAGATAATCGGTCTGGAAGGTCTTGGTGGTGCCGAGGAGGCCGGAGGAGAACCGCGCCTTCACGTGAGCATTGGTATCGGGGAGCAAAGTCGCTGCCCAGTATTTGTCGGTGATCCCGAACCACGCATTGGTGACGTCGAAGGACTCGCTCTTCTTGTCCTCCATCTTGCTATAGGTGATTTCCTGCAGGCCCTTGTCGCCGAGCACGCCGACGAAGCCCTCATGCAGAATGTAATAGCCGAGCGTATGCGGCAGCCCGTGACGCGAGATCAGCGCGTAGGGGAACAGCGACACCGGCGCGGTGCCCTTGTTCACGACCTCGTCCTTGACGCTGAACAGATACTTGTCGTCGACCGCGATGCTGCGGCGAAATTCGAGGCCCTCGCCATTGTCATAGACCAGCGTGACCGGACGTTCGTTCGTGAGCGCGCCGTTGCCTTCCTGACGCCAGACCGTCTCTGCATTCGGCAGCTTCAGCGTGGCGCCCGGCGTCGCGACCCAGCCGAACTCGGCATAGAAAGGCTGCGGACCGCCAGACGGCGACAGCAGCACGATCGCCGGCGACTTCGGATCGACGGTCTCGCGGTAGCGCGTCAGCGACAGGTCATCGATGCGGCCGCCCTTCAGCGCCACCGAGCCGGAAACGCGCGGCGCGTCGATCCGGATGCGCGGTGAGGTCGCCAGCACGACATCGCGGGTGATCGGGATGCCAGGCGCAACACCCGGCTGGCCCGGCGCCTGCGGCGTCAACGGTGCGCCACCCGGCACAGGAACGCTGTCACCTTGCGGCGCTGCCTGCCCCTGCGGGACCGCCTGGCCTTGAGGAACGGCCTTGGTCGGCGCGGCAGGCTGGACCCGCTCGGCTGCCTGCTGCTGCGCGATCTGGCGCTGCTTCTCGGCCTGCGGCATGCCGTAGAAATATTGCCACGCGATCAGCACGACCGCCGACAGGGCAATCGCGAGGATGGTGTTCTTCTGGTCGCTTTTCATCATTGTGAGATGGTCTCGCCGTTGCCGCGCCTGGTCACCGTGGTCGGATCCGTCGGCCGATTTACGGCGGGCCGCCGGACCTGCGCACGTCGCAACGCCCCCCTGAAGTCGTCTTGGATGCGATCAAAGGGCAGCTTCAACGCCCCCTGCCGCCCTACAAGCACATAATCATGACCGGCAGACATCCAAGCCGGGTCAGCCAGGCGGACGACTTCCCGCAAGCGGCGTCGGGCCCGGTTTCGCTGGACCGCATTGCCAACCTTGCGCGACACCGTGAAACCGACCTGGATCGGGCCGTCATCGCCGCGTTCGCGCGATTGCAGGACGAATGCCGGTGTCGGCACCTTCAACCCGGTGGCGGCGCTGAGAAAGTCGGCGCGTTGTCGCAGCCGCTGCATGATCACCGGCGCCCTGCGCCCCGATCAGGCGCTCAGTTTCTTGCGTCCACGGGCCCGGCGGGCTGCGATGACCTTGCGGCCTCCCGTAGTCTCCATGCGGGCGCGGAAGCCGTGCCGGCGCTTGCGCACGAGTTTGCTGGGTTGATAGGTCCGCTTCACAGGTCGTCTCCGATGGAATGTCGGCCATTTGCCGGTCAATTGTCGCGCGACGAAGGATGTCCCGGCCGAAACCTTGGGGCGTCCCGATGCTGCGCGGAGTCCGGCGGCTTATAAGGGAATGGGGCCTTGCTCGTCAATGCGAAGGCCACCACCAAAGCCCGCCGAGCCGATTTCCCCACCTCGCGATAAGTCCATGAAACGGCGTCAAAATACCGCGCCACACGGAGACTTGGCGGTCCCCGGGTGTGCCGGCATGGTAGACCGGCGCGCTATTCCCGTCCCAACCTCGACAATCGCCCCCTTCATGCTGCCCGACCGCCAGACGGCCCAACAGGACGGAACCGACCCACGCGGCCGAAAATACCGCATTTCGGTGTTTCAGGCTCTGCCCCTCGTCGTCGTGATCGCGGCCGCTGCGGTGGTATACGCGCTCGGCTGGCACCGCCACATCTCGCTGGAGGCGGTCATCCGCCATCGGAGCGCGATCGAGGCGCTGATCGCCGCCCACACCCCGGCTGCGATCGCGGCCTATGTCGCGGCCTATATCGCGGTGGTGTCGCTGAGCCTGCCGGGCGGCGCAGTCATGAGCACGATCGGCGGCTTCCTGTTCGGCTGGCTGGTCGGCGGTTTCGCGGCGCTGGCGGGGGCCACGGCCGGTGCGACGATTATTTTCCTGATTGCACGCAGCGCGTTTGGCGAATATCTGCTGCGGCGCGCCGGACCGGTATTACACAGGCTCGCCACGGGTTTTCGCAATGACGCGTTCGGTTATCTGATGTTCCTGCGCCTCTCGCCGGTTCCGTTCTGGATCGTGAATCTCGTACCGGCGCTAGCCAATATACCGCTGCGCACGTTCTTCGGCGCGACCGCGATCGGCATCATTCCGGCGACCTTCATCTTCGCCTTCATCGGCGCGGGCCTGGACGGCGCGATTGCCGACCAGGCGGCGGCCTATCGCGCATGCATGTCGGCCGGACGGTCCGATTGCCGGCTCGAATTCGACCTGCATGCGGCATTGACCGGCAAGGTGCTGATCGCCCTCGGCGCGTTATGCGTGCTCGCCTTGATCCCGGTTGCTGTGAGGCATTGGCGGGCGCGCACGCGCCGTGCCAACACTTAGCGCATGGCTGACCTTCTCACGCCCGACCTCTGTGTGATCGGCGCCGGCGCCGCCGGCTTGGCCGTTGCCGCCGAGGCGGCTGCGCTCGGCGTGCCGGTGGTGCTGATCGAGCGTGGCACGCTGGGCGGCGAAAACCTCAATTCGGGAGGCGTGCCGTCCAAGGCGCTGATCGCCGCGGCACGCCGCGCCCATGATGTCGAGGATTCGGAGCGCTTCGGCGTCAAGGTGGCGCGTCCGAAGGTCGACTTCATGGCCTTGCATGATCACATCGTGGGAGTGATGGCGTCGATCGCGCCGAACCATTCCCGCGAGCGTCTGACCGGCTTGGGCGTGCGCGTGATCGAGGGCAGCGGCCGCTTCGTCGATCCAAAGACCGTCGCAGTCGGCGACGACATCCGCGTGCAGGCGCGCCGCTTCGTCATCGCGACCGGATCCACGCCCGCGATCCCGGCGATTCCAGGCCTCACCGAGGCGTCCTATCTGACCAACGAAACGGTGTTCGACCTGCGGGTCGGGCCGAAGCATCTGATCGTCATCGGCGCCGGCGTGGTCGGCGTGGAATTCGCGCAGGCCTATGCCCGGCTCGGCGCCGAGGTGACGATCATCGACGCCGCGACGCCGCTGCACAGCGAAGACCCCGAATGCGTCGCGATCCTCCTCGACGCGCTGGCGCGCGAGGGCGTGCGGGTCATCACCGGCGTCGCGATCGAACGGGTTCAACGCTCGCGCGGCAAGATCGGCGTCGCGCTCCCGGACGGAACCATGATCGAAGGCTCGCATCTCCTGGTCGCCACCGGCCGCAAGCCGAGTATCGAGGGCCTCGGCCTCGAGGCCGCGCGCGTCCGCCACGAGCCGCGCGGCATCCTGGTCGACGGCAATCTCAAGACCACCAACAAGCGCGTCTATGCGATCGGCGACGTGACCCGCGCGCCACGCTTCACGCATCTCGCGACCCATCATGCCGGCCGTGTCGTGGGCCATGCCTTGTTCCGGCGCTCGGTCAACGCGGACGACGAAGCGATCCCGCGCGTCGTCTTCACCGATCCCGAACTGGCCCATGTCGGGCTTACCGAAGGCCAGGCCAAGGCGCGCCGGCACGATATCCGGGTGCTGCGCTGGCCATTCGCCGAAAATGACCGCGCCCAGACCGAGCGGCGCACCGCCGGCCATATCAAGGTGGTCACCAACGCCGAGGGCCGCATCCTGGGCGCCACCATCGTCGGCCACGAGGCCGGAGAGCAGATCGCGAGTTGGTCGCTGGCGCTCGCGCAAAAATTGAATATCAGCGCCTTCGCCGCGCTGGTCCTGCCCTATCCGACCCGGGCGGAAGCCGGGAAAAAAGCCGCGATTGCCTATTTTACGCCGCGTTTGACGGGCCCTTGGGTGCGGCGCATCATCGCATTCTTACGCCGGTTAGGCTGATGCCCCTGACCACGAGGCTGCTTCATGACTGACGCCGCCGCGAAGGCCGATGAGCCGCGCCACAGCCGGCTCCCGCGCCTTGGCCTTTCGGGGAAGCTGCTGATCCTCACGGTTCTGTTCGTGATGATCGCGGAAGTGCTGATCTATGTCCCCTCGATCTCCAATTTCCGCATCAACTGGCTCAACGACCGGCTCGCCGCGGCCCACACTGCGGCGCTGGTGCTGGATGCCGCACCGAGCGGCATGGTGCCGGAAAGCCTCGCGCGCCAGGTGCTCGACAGCATCGGCGCACGCGCGGTGGCGATGAAGATGGGGCAGCAGCGCCGCCTGCTTGCTGTCTCGGAAATGCCGACCACGCTGCATCACGACGTCGACATGCGCGACATCTCCTGGATGATGGCGGTGTGGCAGGCGATCGAGAGCCTGGTGCTGTGTTCCGACACGGATTTCATCCGTGTGGTCGGGCCGGCACCGAAGGGCGGCGAGTTCCTTGAAATCGTGCTCGAGGAAGGGCCGCTGCGCGCGGCGATGGTCCGCTTCTCCGGCAACGTGCTGCTGCTCTCGCTGCTGATTTCCGCGATCAGCGCGACCTTCGTCTATATCGCGCTGCATCTGATGTTCGTGCGGCCGCTGCGCCGCCTGACCACCGACATCGTCGCATTCCGCGAAGACCCGGAAAATCCCGGCCGCATCGTTACGCCGGCGCCACGCGGCGACGAGATCGGAACCGCGACGCGCGAATTGGCGGCGATGCAGCGCGACATCGTCACCATGCTGCATCAACGCAACCGGCTGGCCGCGCTCGGCCTCGCGGTATCGAAGATCAGTCACGATCTGCGCAACCTGCTGGCCTCGGCACAGCTGTTTTCCGACCGGCTCTCCACCCTGCCCGACCCGCGCATCCAACGCTTCTCGCCCAAGCTGATGCGCGCGCTCGAACGCGCCATCGCGTTCTGCGAGAACACGCTATCCTATGGCCGCGCGCAGGAAGCGCCGCCGGTGCGCAAGCTGATCCCACTCGAACCGCTGGTCGATGAAGTGCGCGAAACCATCGGCATCGAGCCGGGCGGACCGATCGGCTGGGTCAGCGCGGTCGAGCGCGGCTTGAAGATCGATGCCGATCAAGATCAGCTGTTCCGAATTCTGCTCAACCTCACGCGCAATGCGGTCCAGGCGCTGGAGACCGGCGCAACGCGCGACCCGAGCCGCGACCAGATCCGCATCACCGGCCGGCGCGAAGGCGCCGTCGCCGTGATCGAGGTCTCCGATACCGGCCCGGGATTGCCGGCAGCGACCCGGGCCCACCTGTTCGAGGCGTTCCACGGCTCATCCCATGGCGGCGCCGGCCTGGGCCTCGCCATCGCGGCGGAACTGGTCCGCGCCCATGGCGGCGAGATCCGCCTGATCGACGGCACCATCGGCGCGATTTTCCACATCACCATTCCCGACCGCGCGATCGAGATATCCGCGCGGCGCGAGCGCGCCCGGGCGTGATTATGCGCCAACTCTAGCCCTATCGGCCGTCATGCCCGGCCTTGTGCCGAGCATCCACGTCTTGCTTCCCTCGTCGACAGGAAGGCGTAGATGGCCGGGACATAGGCGAGCGAAGCGCGCCGTTCTTCGAACGGCTTTGGCCGGCCAGCACCAAGCGAGAGAGCGCCATCCATTTCCGCCGTCCCCGGATGTTCCACGCTTGGTCCCGAGAACTTGAGTTCCCGGCTTGCCTTTGCCGGATCAAGGCGTTAGCTCTACGCCCCCGTGCGAGACCTCAGGTCCCGCTCCGGATTGGCGCCCGTAGCTCAGCTGGATAGAGCACCAGACTACGAATCTGGGGGTCAGGAGTTCGAATCTCTTCGGGCGCGCCAGCAATTTCAACAACTTAGAAGTAATTTCAAGTCGGGTCGCTTACCGGCTGGTAGCTTAAGTAAGCGCCGGGTAAGCAACCAGTACTGAGACGCGAATGATGCTCAAAATTTCCGCAGGCCCAACGTCGACATTTTTAGTGTAGTGGACACGGAAGACTAGGGAGCCGATTCATAGCAGTTGCATTTGAGATTGTAGGCCAACTGCTAGATGATGAAGGTGTTTAGGCTGAGGAGGCGGCACCCGGTTAGCTCGGCCGTCATTTCGTTATGGGTGCTAGATGCGGTCCTCTATTAGACAGATATTGAAGCTCAGGCTGGTCGTCGGTTTTCTTGGCGAGCGCGCGCAGTTTGGATGGTGGTCG
>CANKHJ010000145.1 GCA_947481635.1 Bradyrhizobiaceae bacterium | reverse complement strand
CTGAGGAATCCTACCACGCTGAACTTGGGATCAAATATCTGATGCGACGCCGCGTATAGAAATGTCCAAGCCATCAGCATCCGGAACGCAAAGATGAAGTATCGGTCGGAATTGATGCCCATCTTGTGTTCCCGTGGCGTTGCCAAGAAGCGCTGATGTAATCGCGTTATGCCGCCACGACGTCCCGGATGGACGCGGCATGGCCGCGCGGTCTGTTGGTTGTCGGGGTACGCCGAGCCGACGGATGTCAGCCGCATCGTTTGAGCATCATCGAAATAGGGCGGCGGGACTGAGCGTCCACTGCCCCAATCCGGCCCGACGCGTTATGTTCCATCTTATTTTTATCAAGATCAAAGATAAGACGTCGTATGCCCAAGGCGCGGAGGAGCGACACTCACGCCTTGTGCGCAAACTCCTTCAACGCGTCCGGGTTCGGCGCGAAGCCCAGCCCCGGCGTGGTCGGCAGGTCCATCCAGCCCGCCTTCGGCTCCGGCAGGCCGGTATAGACCTTCTTGTACATCTCGACCGCAAGCCAGTGATGCTCGACCATCCCGCCGGCGGCGAGGCCGGCATGCAGATGCATGTTGTGGAACGACCACGCGCCGCCATTCTCGGCCGGCACGTTAAACGCCGCGGCCATGTTCACGATCTTGGCGCATTGGGTATAGCCGCCGGTGATCACCACATTCGGCTGCACATAGTCGACCGCCTGCGCGATCAACATGTCGCGGAAGCGATAGGCGAGCCCCTCATTCTGCCCGCACGCGACCGCCATGCCGGTCTGGCGCCGCAGCAGCGCCATCTGCGGAATGTCGTTCTGAGTGATCGGCTCCTCGAAGAAGGCGATCTTGTACGGCTTCATCATCTCCGCGAGCTTGGACGCATGGTAGAAGTCGAGGTTGCAATTGCCGTCGACATAGAGGTCGATCTCCGGCCCGACCGCCTCGCGCACGATCCGCACGCGCTCGGCGTCCTCCTTGATCACCTCGTCGAGCGAGCGCTGGTTGCGGTTGCGCAAAGCCTCGTCGCCGACCGTCATCTTCAGCCGCTTGAAGCCCCTCGCCACCCAGTTCTTCGCCACCGCGGCAAGCTGGTCGCGGTCGAGAAATCCAAATCCGAACGTGATGTAGATCGGCACGCGCGAACGCGCGCCGCCCAGCAGCCGCCACACCGGCTCATTCAGCGCCTTGCCCTTGATGTCCCACAGCGCGACGTCGATCGCGGCAAGCGCGTGCGCCGCATAGCCGGTCTGCCCGCGCGGCATCATCACCCAGTAGAGCTTGTCCCAGATCGCCTCGTGCGCCAGCGGATCGTCGCCGATGATCGCCGGCCCTGCGACCTTGTCGATCACCGCCGCGATCACCTCTTCCTGCGTGATCGCCGTAAAGCCGTGGCCGACGAGGCCGGTATCGGTCTCGATCTCGACCACGCATCCGGACATCGCCGAGCGCTTGCCGGTGGCGACACCATCGAGCTGAAGCGGCACTTTGATCGGTGTCGCGGTGACGCGTGCGATTTTCATGGGGACCTGCCGAAGGGAAATCACCGGGCAGGCTTACCAGATGCGGCGCGGCTTCGCGAGCCTGTCAGGACTTCGCGCGCGCGTCGGCCTGCGGCTTGGCCGCGCTGGTTGCGGTGGCGAGCTTGAGCGCGAGCAGTTCATCCGGCTTGAAAGTGAACAGCTCATCCTTGGGCGTCTCCATCGCATGGACCCAGACCTGGAGGTCGACGCCCATGTCGGCGAGATAGCGCTGGCATTGCGCGGTGATGCGCTGTGTCTGCGCCATCTCGTCGCCGGGGGCATTGCCTGCTGCGGCAGCAACCTGATGCACGCCGATCGCTGCTTTCTCTCCTGCGCGCCGCTCGATGCCGGCCGCGAAGACCAGCGGACAGGACGACGCGCAATAGCGGCCCGACTCGACTTCGGTCGCAAATTTCTTGTCGCGAATCAGCCGTCCCATCACGAGCGCGTCCTGCACCGACCCACCGGGCGAGTGCAGCACGACGGTTTTGACATACGCTCCGCGTTTCTCGATCTCGGCCTTGAAGGCTGCCGCCGTTCCGGGCTCGATGGTGCCGGTCGCGATGAGGCGGCCGTCGCCGACGAGCTCGAATGACATCCTGGCCTTGAGCTGCGCATCGGCGTTGCGCAGCGGCGCACGGCGCGGATCGCCGGCACGCCGCAGCGACGGCAACAACGATGGTGTGGCGGTGTTGGGCGCGGCCTGCGCAGGCGAAACACCTGGCAGCGCGGCGGAAGTTTGCTCCGGCGCGAGATATTTTTCGCCAAAGTCGAGCGCCAGCACGGCGATGGTGGCGGCGATCATCCCGCGCAGCAGCCAACGCAGCAGCACCTCGTCGCTGCAGGCTGTGACCCAGCGTTCGGCGGTCTGGCGCATGGTCAGTCTTTCTTGCCGCGTGCGGTCGCAAGCGTGGTCACGTTCTCGTCCGGCACCAGGGTCGGCCCAGCCCCTGCCCCGGCAAGGACTTGCGCGCCGCCGGCCTCGTCAACGTCGCGCGCCAGGCGCAACGCCGTGATCAGGTCGCTCACCGTCATCGACGACGCATCGGCGGCCGGGTTGTCTTCCTTGCGAATGCCGGCATGGACCACGCAGAGGATCAGGACCAGCACCGCTGGCATCAGATCGATCGCGATGGCGCCGGCCCAGCTCGGGATGAAGTCTCCCGCGTAACGCAGCACGGCTTCGGCGGGAGACAGCGGCTGAAAGCGCTGCGGCTCGACCGGCATTGCGGCAATGATTTTCTCCGCCGCACCGGACAAAGCCGCGGCCTGCGCGGCAACCGCCCCCTCGACCTTGCCGACGACGGCGGTCTGGCGATCGCCGAGATCGCCACGCCCACCGGCTGCCGGCGCAATGAATCCGCTGGCTAGACCATCCGCGGCACGCTTCACGGCGGGCGCGACCGAGGTCTGCTGCAGCGAGGCGATCACGCCCATCAACGACAGCGTCTCCGACCCGAAGGCATCACCGCGCGCCGCGATCGGCCCACGATCGGACACCAGTTCGCGCATCTTCGCGAGATGCTTGCCGCCCTGCTCGTAGAGCTTCGCGACGCGGTCCGCCGACTGCGTCACCTCCTGCGACAGGTTCCCGATCTGGGTCGACATCTGGGTGAGGAGCTGCACGACGGTGCCGGAGCCCGAGGTGCCGGTAAGCGAACCGGTGCGCTCGGCTTCGGCCAGCTTCGAGAAGCGCGTCGCCGCCATCTGGATGTCGGGAAGCAGTCCCTGCGCGGCGAGAACGTTGGAGTGCGCGCGATCGAGGTCGCGGGTATACGCCTGCACCGCGGTCGAGAGATGCTGCTGGACAGCCGCGGCGCCGGCCAATGCCGACGCGTTGAGCCACGCCGACATGGCGATGATCATCAGCGAGCCGAGCGCCATGCAGCCGATCATCATGGCGCGGCTGGCGGCGTCGCGCATATGCGGCAGAAACCGCATCAGATAAGTCCAGAAGGCATAGATGCCGATCGAGACCGCGACCGAATAGATCACCGCGGCAAAGAACACGACGGTCGCGTTGCCGTTCAGGAGTTCACGGACGCCGAGATAGGTGTAGACGCCGCTCGCCAAGGCAAGCACGCCGAGCGTCACGCGCGTCATGGTTTCGAGGCGCTGGACGCCGTCACGCAATGCAGTCGTCATGGAGATAGGACCCGGACGGCTATCAGCCGATCATGCACGCCCCCGATGCATGATTTCGCAGGGTATTCCGTCCAGATTGTGGCGACGGCGGCGGCGCCACAATCGACGTCGTTCCGGGGCGCCCGCAAGGGCGAACCCGGAATCGAGACGAGGGCTCAGTGCGTGTCTGGATTCTGGCTTCGATGCTTCGCATCGCCCCGGAATGACCGCGTGGGTTCTATCAAAAGATACCGCGGGGCGCTGCGCCGACGCTATTTCGGCTTCATGAACTTCAGCAGGAAGCGGTCGCTCTCGCCGATCGCTGCGTATTTCGCGCGGTCCTGATCGCCGAGCCGGTAGGATGGCGGCAGCGTCCAGACGCCGGCGGGATAATCCTTGGTGTCTTTCGGATTGGCATTGACGTCCGAGTTCTCGACGAACGCGAAACCGGCCTTCTGCGCCATCGCGATGGTGTAGTCCTGGCGCACATAGCCGTTCTTCGCGAGCGGATCCTGCGGCGTATCGGTGAGCCCACGGTGCTCCTCGATGCCGAGGATCCCGCCGGGCTTCAGCGCCTTGAAGAAGATGCGGAACATCGCATCGACTTCGCCCGCCTCCATCCAGTTATGCATGTTGCGGAAGGTCAGGACCATGTCCGCGGTGCCGGCCGGCACCAGGTCGAAACGTTCGGCCGCGACCGGCGTCATCACCACACGATCATAGAGTTGTGGCGCATCGGTCAGCTTCTTGCGCAGAGCCGGATTGAGTACGGCGGCCTTGGCGGAGGTGCCGCCGACCTCGCTGACCGCGGCGACATATTTGCCGCGCTCGCGCAGATAGGGGCCGAGGATCTCGGTCCAATAGGCGATCGCGCCGCCGGGCTGGATTTCGACCACCGTCATAGTGTCGCGCAGACCGAGGAAGCGCAGCGACTGGTAGGGATTGCGGAATTTGTCGCGCGCGACGTTATCGGCATGGCGCTGCTGGCCGGCGACCAGGCGCCGAAGGGCGTCGTCCTCCTGGGCCTGGGCGGACACCGCCATTCCGAGACAAAAAGAGACAATTGCCGCAAATCTTAGTGGTCGAATTAACCGCATCGTTCAATTCCTCGTCCTAGATCGCGGGTGAGATTACCGCGCAGAAGCCATCCGTATCCAGCTTGGACCCGATCTTGCTATCTCTTCCGCAAATGCCGGTTCATTCCCCGTTCGAGCGGCAAGGCGTCCCGCATTGGGACACTGTGAGAGCAGCGGAAGCAAAGATGTCCCTGACTGATGCGCTTGGCAGCCTGACCGGCCCAGTTTCGGCTCCCACCACACTGCGCCGCGCCAAAACCTACGACCTGATGGCGCTGGAAGACGTCCCGCAGCGCGCCTGGGCCGACCTCGCCGAGCGCGCGCTCGACCCCAACCCGTTCTACGATCCGGCCTGGGCGCGCGCCGTCTCCGCCTATGCCCGCGGCCGTACCGGCGCACAGGCGCTGGTGGTGTGGGACAGCACGACGCGTCAGCGCATGATCGGGCTCCTCCCGGTCAAATCGTCCTGGCAGTCGCTCAAATTGCCGTTGCCGATGCTGGTGGCCTGGCAGCCTTACGCGCCGCTCGCGACGCCGCTGCTGCATGCTGATGCCCCCGACGACGCCATCCATGGCCTGCTCGACGCGGCCGTCGCTGCCGGCGCCCGCGCGCTGCTGGTCCCGTTCGTGACGCAGGGCACCACCTCGCTCGCATTGCGCGGCGCGCTTACGGAGCGCGGCATTCATCCGCGCATGATGCACGCGCATACGCGCGCTTACCTCGATGCCCGCAACGACGCCGAGCCGATGCTGCGCGAGGCGCTAGGCGCCAAGAAACTCAAGGAACTGCGTCGCCAGCGCAGTCGCCTCGCCGACGACGGCGACGTCACCTTCGCGGTGGCGGAAGATCCGGCCGACGTCGCGATCGCGCTGGATGCCTTCCTCACGTTGGAATCGCTTGGCTGGAAGGGCTCGATCGGCACCGCGCTGGCGCAGCATGACGGCGACACCCGCTTCATCCGGCAGGCGGCGCTGGCCTTGGCGGAACAGGGACGCTTTGGCGTCGCGCGGCTGATGCGCGGTGACGCGACCATCGCCGCGGGCCTGGTGGTGCGCCAGGGGCGCCGCGCCTGCTTCTTCAAGATCGCCTATGACGAGACGCTCGCGAAATTTTCGCCGGGCGTGCAGCTGACACTCGAACTGACGCGTCATTTCTGCGCCGATCCGCGCGTCGACGGCGTCGACTCCACCGCCGACGCCAACCATCCGATGATCGACCATATCTGGCGCGACCGCATGGCCATCGCCGACGTGTTCATCCCGACGCGTCACGGCGATTGGATCGCGCCGCTGGCACGCCACATGGTCGCCGCGGAGCGCCAGGCCCGCGTTCTCGTCCGTCCCCTGATTCACCGCCTCCGCAGCTTGGGAGCATCAGCATGACCGCCGCCATGATTCAAATCGCAGATACCGCGCTGACGCAGGATTTCCCACTGCGCCCGTTCCGCATCCGCCACACGCTGGTCGATCACCCGTTGCTGACGCTGCAGCGCATCGTCTCGCTGGTGCAGGAAGTACCGCAGGACCGTATCGAATATAATTCCGGCAAGGTCGCCGTCAGCCAGGATCCCAAGGCCGTGCCGGTGATCGACCTCGATCCCGCCGAAGTGGTGCGAAGCATCGAGACCTGCGACGCATGGCTGCTGTTCAAGCGCGTCGAATCGGTTCCGGCCTATCGCCGGCTGCTCGAGGACGCGCTGCTGTCAGTCGCAAAAGCCCGCGGCTATGCATCGCTCAAGGATGCCGGCTTCACCGACATCCAGGGCTTCCTGTTCGTGTCGTCGCCGAACGCGACGACGCCGTTCCATCTCGACACCGAGGATAATCTCTTCGTGCATATCCACGGCGAGAAGGATTTCCACATCTACAATAACGAGGACCGCTCGATCGTCTCCGACGCCGGCATCGAGGCCGGCATCGTGAAGCATCGCAACCTGGTTCACGAGCCGCGCTTCGATGCCAAGGCGACCAGTTATCACCTGCTGCCCGGTGACGGCTGCTTCGTGCCGTATCTCTGGCCGCATTGGATCCGCACCTCGAACAGCTATTCGATCTCCCTGGCGATCACCTGGAAGACGCGCGCGGTGCGCGACCGCAACGGCCTGCATTTGGTGAATTCGTGGCTGCGCGGATTCGGCCTGCCGCAGCCGGCGCCCGGCCGCCAGCCGGCCTTCGACGCTGTGAAGATCGCATTCCACCGGACCGCGATGGCGGTAGCGGCCCCGCTGCGCGGCAGCGCCACGCTACGGCGGGTGTTGCGGCGCATCGTGCTGGGCAAGGACGCCAATTACTTCCTGCGACAGCCGGCCAAAAGTACTCAGGCCAGGAATCAGACCAGCGATCAGCCGGCCTGAGACACATCAGGCTCGACGCGCGCACGACGCTCGCGCCGCAGCCAGATCACGAAGATCACCGCCAGCGACGCGGCCAGACCGAACCACGTGATCGCGTAACCAAGATGCTGGTTGCGCAGATTGATGCTGAGCGCGCCTGCGCGCGGCAAGCCGCCGGACGGCTGCGGACTTTCCAACTCGACGAAGAACGGCGCGACGCGCCCCCAGCGCTTTTCCGACGCGATGTCGTTGTGGTCGCGCACGAACCAGAGATTGCGGTCAAGCTGAGCCGTCGGCGTGAACCAGCCACGCGGCTCCGGCCAACGCATCACGCCGACGAGGTCGACTATACCCGTGACATCGCTCTCGGCGCGCGCCGCGGCATCCTGCCGGCCTTCCGGTACGAAACCGCGATTGATGACGACGATGCTGCCGCCGGTGAGCCGCAACGGCGCCATCACCCAATAGCCGGGTCCAGACACGTCGCCGCGGAACGCCGAGCCATTGGTGTAGACCAGCGCCTCCTCGTTCGGGAGGAACTCGCCGCTGAACGCGACCCGCCGGAATTCCTGGTCGGCCGGATCGAGTTTGTCCCAGCGCTCGCGCGGTGGAATATCGGTCGGGAACGCGGCGAGACGCGCCGTGAGCATATCGACCAGCCCTTCTTTCCAGGCCTTGCGCTCAAGCTGCCAGAAGCCGAGGCCAAGCAGCGCGATAAAAACCGCGAGTGCGAACAGGCTGCGCACCGCGAGCCCGAGCCTCGATCCGCGTGTTGGCGTGGGGCGCGCGGTCACGGCTCAGCCTCGCCGGCGAGCCGGCCCTCGGCGGCCTTGTGATGATACTGCAGCGCGATCAGCAGCCCCTTCATCGCACGCAACGGCAGCAGCGTGACCACCAGGATCAACGGCAGCCACAAGATCGCATGCAGCCAGAATGGCGGCTCGAACATCACCTCCACGGCCAGCGCCGATCCGACCACCAGAAAGCCGGCAATCAGGATCACGAACACGGCAGGACCATCGCCGGCATCGGCGAATGAATAGTCGAGGCCGCAGACGTCGCAGCGCGGGCGGAGATTCAGCAGGCCGGTGAACATCGAGCCCTTGCCGCAACTCGGGCAACGTCCGGTCAGGCCGGCGATGATCGGCGACGGCGCGGTGTGAGGTGCGTCATGGGACATGCAAAGCCTTCGGCTTCAGATAGGAACTGCCGGGCACAAATGCAAAAAGGGGCGGCCTCGCGACCGCCCCCTTCGCAATCGAACAGGCGAAGGTCAATGCGTACTAATTCCGGTGCTGGCGCCATGACCCCAGACATAGATGCAGGCGAACAGGAACAGCCACACCACATCGACGAAGTGCCAGTACCAGGCGGCGAATTCGAAGCCGAGATGCTGCGTCGGCGTGAAATGCCCCTGATAAGTGCGGATAAGGCAGATCAGCAGGAAAACCGTTCCGACCAGCACATGGAAACCATGGAAGCCGGTCGCCATGAAGAATGTCGCGCCGTAGATATGGCCGGAAAAGGCGAACGCCGCGTGGCTGTATTCGTAGGCCTGCACGCAGGTGAACAGCGCGCCGAGCACGACGGTGCAGATCAGGCCCCACTTCAGGCCCTCGCGATCGTCCTCGAGCAGCGCATGATGCGCCCAGGTCACGGTGGTGCCCGAGGTGAGCAGGATCAGCGTGTTGAGCAGCGGCAGATGCCAGGGATCGAAGGTCTCGATACCCTTCGGCGGCCATTGTCCACCGAGGAACTGGTCGCGCACGACTTGATGCACGTCGGTCGGATACAGCGCGGTGCTGAAATAGGCCCAGAACCAGGCGACGAAGAACATCACTTCCGAGGCGATGAACAGGATCATCCCGTAACGGTGCGAGATCTGCACCACGCGGGTGTGGTGGCCCTGATACTGGGCCTCCTTGGTCACATCGTTCCACCAGCCGATCATGGTGTAGAGCGTGCCGACGACACCGACGCCGAACACCAGCGGCGCGACGGGACTCAAGTGCTTCATCCACATGATCGCGCCGACCGCGAGGATGAACGCCGAGATCGCGCCGACAAGCGGCCACGGCGACGGATCGACCAGGTGGTAATCGTGGTTTTTGGCGTCTGCGTCGGCCATCGTCTTCGTCTCCGCTTATCTTTCGCTAGCTCCGGCCGCCGGCCGGTGCCTGTGCGACCGGACGGGCCGGTTCGCGAACGGGGTGCATGGTGTAGGAAAGCGTGATGGTGTGGAAGTCGGCTTCGTCGAAATCCTTCACCAGGTTCGGATCGACGAAGAAGACCACCGTCATCTCGCGCTTCTCGCCCGGCTTCAGCGTCTGCTCTTCGAAGCAGAAGCAGTTGATCTTCGAGAAATAGGCCCCCGCCTGCGGCGGCGAGACATTGTAGGAGGCAAGACCGGTAGTCGACCGCGCGGTCTCGTTGAGCACGGTGTAGCTCACCGTGACCACCTCACCCAGCCGCACGTCGGTCGAGACCTGGTCCGGCGTGAAGCGCCACGCCAGACCCGGTCCCACATTGGCGTCGAAGCGCACGTTGATCTTGCGGTCGAGCACCTGGCCCGGCGCGCCGGTCGCGACCATGGTGCGCCCGCCGAATCCGGTGGCGCGGCAGAACCAGTCATAGAGCGGCACCGATGCGTAAGCTGCACCGACCATCAGCGCGACGAACATCCCGCAGGCCACAGCAACCGCGACGTCGCGCCGCCGCAGCAGCACGGAATCGGGAGGCTTATGGCCGGTTGCAGTCATGGTCTCGTCTCGCAACATCACAACGGACGGTTCAGGACGCCCGGGCCCTTCACCATCGTCACCAGATAGAACAACACAACCAATATGCCGAGGCACACCGCGAGGGCGACCGACCGGCTCCGGCGGCGACGCTGCTGCTCCTCGGTGAGCATGATGCCGTTCTTGTCATCGACCATGGCGTCACGCGATCACGCGAGCGAACAGGCTGTTCCACGCCCCCTCGATCAGCAGCACGGCGAATAACAGGAACAGGTAGAAAATCGAGTAGGCGAAGAGTTGCAGCGACGGCCGAGCCGCAGTGTCGATGCGCACCCGCCAGGCCAGCGCCGCAAATACCGCGCCGGAGGTCAGCGCGATCGCGCCATAGACCGCGCTCGCATAGCCGAAGAACCACGGCGTCGCGCCGAGCGGCACCATCACCAGCGCATAGAGCAGGATCTGCCTGCGCGTCTCCGCGTCGCCGGCGACCACCGGCAGCATCGGCACGCGCGCCCGCGCATAATCGTCGCTGCGGGTCAGCGCCAGCGCCCAGAAATGCGGCGGCGTCCAGAAGAAGATGATCAGGAACATCAGGATCGGCTCGACGGCGATGCTGCCGGTCACGGCAGCCCAGCCGATCACCGGCGGCAGCGCGCCGGCGGCGCCGCCGATGACGATGTTCTGCGCGGTCCAGCGCTTCAGCCACATCGTGTAGACGACGACGTAGAAAACGATGGTGAAGGCGAGCAAAGCCGCCGCGAGCAGGCTGACCAGCAGCCCGAGGATGACGGTCGAGAACACCGCGAGCGTCAGGCCGAAGCCAAGCGCTTCGCCGGGCAGCACGTTGCCTTGGGGGATCGGGCGCTTCGCGGTGCGCGACATCACGGCGTCGATATCGGCGTCGTACCACATGTTCAGTGCGCCGGCGGCGCCGGCGCCGACCGCGATGCAGAGCAGCGCCGTGAAGCCGATCACCGGATGCACATGGCCCGGTGCGGCCACCATGCCGACCAGCGCGGTGAACACGACGAGCGACATCACGCGCGGCTTGAGCAGAGCGAAATAATCGCCGGCGCTGGCCATGCTCGGGCCGACGACGGGACCAACCTGGACCGCGCCGGAGCGAGGCCCGGCGGTTCCGATATCGACCCCTTCACCGATCAGCGACATACGCGCTCCTCAATTCTTGCTCTTGCCGCTCACTTGATCAGCGGGAGCGTTCCGAATTGATGGAACGGCGGCGGCGACGACAGCGTCCATTCCAGCGTGGTCGCGCCGACGCCCCACGGATTGTCGGCCGCCGGCACCTTCTTGATGAAGGCGCGCGCCAGACCGAAGAAGAAGATCAGCATGCCGAAGAAGGAGATGTAGGACCCGACCGACGACACGTAGTTCCAGCCGGCAAAGGCGTCCGGATAGTCGACGATGCGGCGCGGCATGCCGGACAGGCCGAGGAAGTGCTGCGGGAAGAACACCAGGTTCACGCCGACGAACGTGACATAGAAATGCAGCTTGCCGAGCCACTCCTCATACATGTAGCCGCTGATTTTCGGGAACCAGTAATACCAGCCCGCGAAGATGCCGAACACGGCGCCGAGCGACAGCACGTAGTGGAAATGCGCCACCACGTAATAGGTGTCCTGCAGCACGCGGTCGACGCCGGCATTGGCCAGCACCACGCCGGTCACGCCGCCGACGGTGAACAGGAAGATGAAGCCAACCGCCCACAGCATCGGCGTCTTGAACTCGATCGAGCCGCCCCACATCGTGGCGATCCAGGAGAAGATCTTCACGCCGGTCGGAACCGCGATCACCATCGTGGCGAGCACGAAATAGGCCTGCGCCGCCGACGACATGCCGACCGTGTACATGTGATGCGCCCAGACGACGAAGCCGATGCCGCCGATCGCCACCATCGCGTAAGCCATGCCGAGATAGCCGAACACCGGCTTCTTCGAGAAGGTCGCGACGATCTGGCTGATCATGCCAAAGGCCGGGACGATCAGGATG
>CANKHJ010000144.1 GCA_947481635.1 Bradyrhizobiaceae bacterium | reverse complement strand
GATCGCCCTTCGCCGACAGCGCATCAAGCCGATTGTCCGCATCGAAGAAACCGAACTGACCCATCGAACGCCTCCGCTGCCAAATCGCGTGCGATCCTTGAATCTGATTTAACGGCCAATGACCAGGGCGCAATTATTCGAGGTGCCCAGATGATCTTTCTGATCACTGCTCTTTTCATCGGCCAGGGAGATATTCTCGGGCAAGCCAGCGCCGCGGTTCCGTTGCTCGTCGTGGGCGTGTTCCTGGCCTGGGCCGCCGCGCCCGCCTGGACCGAACTGGTCCTGATGTGGCCGAACCGGGTCGGCGGCATATCGGCTGCTTGCGCGGAAGCCTTTCGGCCCTACAGCCCGGTGCTCTCGGCGCTGACCGGAACGTGTTACTGGTGGGGCTGGGTTCCGACCTGCGGATTGACCGCGCTGCTGTCGGCGGCGGCGATTCAGCAATGGTATCTTCCAAGCCTTCCGGTCGAGGCGGTTGCCATCACGATCGTATCGCTTTTCACGTTCGTGAATTTGTGCGGAATAAAATGGGTGACCCGGCTCGCGATTCCGATCGCGATTGCCTCCGCTTCGCTGGCTTTCCTGTCGTCACTGATCCCGATTCTGACCGGTGCGGTCGACTGGCAGCAGGCGACGACGTTCAAGCTTACGTCACCATTCCCCGGATGGTTCGGCGATGTGACGTCGGTGATGGCCGGCCTTTATCTGATCGGCTTCGCCGCCCCCGCTTTCGAGGCGGCCGCCTGTCATGTCGGCGAGACGATCGATCCCAACCGCAACGTGCCGCGCGCGATGCTGGTCAGTGCCGCGATGGCGGGTCTCTATTTCATCGTCCTGCCAGTCGTCTGGCTGGGCGTTCTCGGCCCCGAGCAATTGGGCAAGGACCTGGCGCTGGTGCTCGGACCGACATTTGCGCCGCTGCTTGGCAGCTTCGGCAAGGCGGCCGCGATCTGGTTCATCGTCCTGAACATGTTTCACGGAACGATGCAGCCCTTGGCCGGCGCGGCGCGCACGCTGTCGCAACTGAGCGAGGATGGGCTCTTGCCGCGCTTTCTCGCATGGCGCTCCAGGACGGATTGTCCGTGGGCAGCCACGCTGCTGACCGCCGCCATGGCGATCATCTTCCTGATCATGGGTGTCCCGATCTGGATGATCGCGGCGGCGAATTTCACCTATCTCATCAGCATCTGCATGCCCAACGTGGCCGTTTGGCTGTTGCGTCGGGATCTCCCCGACGCGATACGGCCCTACCGCGCGCCGCGCGGCACGATCATGCTCGGCGTCGCCGCAGCGGGAGTCTGGCTGCTATCCGCAATCCTCGGGTTCCAGCAATTCGGCCTCCCGACCGTGTTGTTCGGTCTCGCCTTGGCCTATTCCGGCGCCGCGCTCTATTCCTGGCGCGTGATCGAGGACCGTTTGCGCGCGGGACTTCCGCTGGTGGCGCGAACGCTGCACACCAAACTGACCGGCGCCATGCTGTTCGTGCTGGTGCTGGATGGGGCGGGCTATGTGATGGCGGTCAACAGCGTGCCGGGCGGGCACCAGGCGCTGACGGTGGTTCTTGAGGACATCTTCGTGGTGGTCGCCCTCATGACCATAACGGTCGGCCTGGTCTTGCCCGGAATGATCACCCACACGGCGACCGAAGTCAGCGAGGCGGCCAAGCGGCTGACGTCCGGAACACTGAGGGAATTTTCCCACGCCATGGCCGCGCTGGGGCACGGAAACCTCGACGCCGCGCACGTATCGGTCAACATCGTGCCGGTCAAAATTCGCTCGCACGACGAACTCGGCGAGATGGGCGAAAGCTTCAACGTCCTCCAGCAGGAGGTGAAGGAAGCCGCACTTGGACTCGACGAGGCGCGCGAAAAAATGCACACGGCCCGCGCCGAATTGTTGGCGCGACACGAGCAGATTGCGCATCTCGCCCATCACGATGCGTTGACCGATTTGCCGAACCGTACCGCCCTTGCAATCCGGCTGGCGGAGACCTTCGATCGCGCCCAAGCGGAAGGTGCAAGCTTCGCGGTTCTGACCATCGACCTCGATCACTTCAAGGAAGCCAACGACGTCTTTGGGCACGCGGTCGGCGACGCGCTGTTATGCGACATCGCCTTGCGGCTCCAGACTGCGGCGCAGGGCGCCTTCATCGCGCGCATCGGCGGTGATGAATTCACTCTGGTCCAGTCGGCGGGCGAGCAACCGGCGGCCGCGGAAGCATTGGCCAGCCGGCTGCTGGAAGCGGTCGCGCGCGACTTCGAAATTCGCGGTCAGAAAATTCCGATCGGCCTCAGCATTGGCGCGGCGATTTATCCGAAGGACGCGGACGACCCCGCGGCGCTGCAAGCCAATGCCGATGCCGCGCTCTATCGGGCGAAAGCGGATGGGCGGCACATGGCGTGTTTCTTCCATCCGGATATGGACCGCCGCATCAGGGAGCGCTACTCGCTCCAGCACGATTTGCGCTCGGCGATCGCCAACGATGAATTGCGCGTCTATTATCAGCCGCAGGCCAGCATCGATGGGGTCGTGTTCGGTTTCGAAGCGCTGGTGCGCTGGCAACATCCCAAGCATGGCCTGGTGCTGCCGGGCGCGTTCATCACCCTCGCCGAACAGAACGGCTTGATCGTCGAGATCGGCGAATGGACTTTGCGTCAGGCCTGCCGTGACGCCGCCTCGTGGAACACGCCGCTGCAGATCGCGGTCAATCTCTCTCCGGTGCAATTCCGATACGGAGACCTGCCGAACATGGTCCATTCGGTCCTGTCCCAAAGCGGCCTCGACCCGGCACGGCTTGAGTTGGAGATCACGGAGGGCGTTCTCATCAACGACTCGGCGCGGGCGCTCTCGACACTGCGCAGACTGAAAGGGCTTGGCGTCAGGATCGCGATGGACGATTTCGGCACCGGCTACGCGTCGCTCTCCTCGCTGCAATCGTTTCCGTTCGACAAGATCAAGATCGATCGCACCTTCATCGCCGGCGTCGATTCAAATCAGCAATCCGCGGCAATCGTGCGCGCGGTGATCGGTCTGAGCAATGCGCTGGACATGCCCGTCATTGCGGAAGGCGTCGAGACCAAGAACGAGCGCGAATTCCTGAGACAAGTCGGTTGCCGCGAAATCCAGGGCTATCTGATCGGTCGTCCGTTGCCGATTGCGAGCTATTCCGACATCACCAGCGGCATTGTCGTCGACTCACGCAGCGACGCGTTGGTCGCGTGAGGCCTACGGTGAGATTGCGGATCGCCGCTCGGACGCATGGGGCGCCTCGCGTGGTTCAACCACGCGAGGCGTAGGCGGGATCAGCGCTTGGTCGCTTCCCATTTGGTTTCGGTCGCGAACACGCCATCCATCTTGTTGCCGGCCACCTTGCCGGTGAAGATGCGGTCGCCAACCATGAAGGTGATCTGCTCGCCGCGCATTTTTCCGTTGGTGATCGCGGTCGAGCCGCTGGCGGTTTTCAGGTTGCCCTTGAGCATCTGGTATTCCTGCTCCAGCGTCAGTTCGCCTTCCGGCAATTGCCAGGTGCCGGCAACCTTTGCCGGCACGACCCAGAACGAAGCACGGCAATATGACGTGCATCCGTTGGTCGCCGCGACGCGGTCATCCGGCTGCCAGTCGCCCATGTCGAAGGTGTTGGAAACGACGCGGGTTCCCGGCTTCATGTCGAGCAGGATCGGGCGCAGGCGAAGATTGAGGTCGGGCAGCAGGAACAGTGTGATCACGGTCGCCGACGAGAAGTCGCTCTTGAAGATGTCGCCCTCGACGAAGGTCGCGAGGTCGGCGGCCGCCGCCGTCGCGTTCTTCTTCGACAGCGCGACCATGTCCGGATTGTATTCGATGCCCATGGCCTTCACGCCGCGCCTGGCGGCGGTGATTACGGTGCGGCCGTCGCCCGAACCGAGGTCGATCACGGTGTCCTCGACGGTGACGCGCGCCATGTCGAGCATGCGGTCGACCAGGCCTTGCGGTGTCGGCACCCAGACGACGTCCTTGCCCGCCTGGCCAACGCGTGGCTCAAACGGCTTTGAGGTGTCCTGTGCGACAGCGGCACCGAAGGTCAGCGCCATTGCGACGCAGGAAATCGCCAGCGAGCGGGCGAGAAGGTTGGATGTCATGAAGTCCCCCTTGAAGCGTTTATTGGTGAGTTGAGCTGAAAGGCGCGTCACGGCAAGCGCATCGGACTCATCTAGCAGCATCCGAGGCTGGCTGCGGCGTACGGTTGACGAGCAGCAGCGGCGTGCCCACGACGAGCACGGCCACGCCGACCAGCGCGCCGACGCCGGTATAGACCAGGCTGGAATACAGCATCCACAAGCACGTCGCGATGAAGATGATCGGCGTGATCGGATAGAGCGGCACCCGATAGGGAAGGACGCGGTTCGGATCGCGCAGGCGAAACACGAAGATCGAAATTCCGACCAGCGTCATGAACAGCCAGAAGACCGGCGAGGTATACTCGACCATGGTCTTGAAGCCGTCGCGCGAGAAGGCGCCCAGCACGACGAGCGCCACCGAGATCACCCCTTGCAGCATGAAGGCATTGGCTGGGTTTTCGCCGCGCGCGTCCCAGACGCCGAACAGCTTCAGTCCCGGAAGGTCACGGCCGAGCGCGTAATAGACGCGCGCGCCGGTGAAGATTGTCGCGTTGAGCGTGCTGATCGCCGCGCCACAGACGAACACCGCGAGCAAGGTCGCGCCTGAAGGACCGAAGGCCCTTCGCATCACGTCGGCGGCCACGGTCTGCGACTTCTGAAGTCCGTCGTAGCCGAGCACATAAAGATAGGCCCACGCGACCAGGAAGTAGATCACGGTCACGGCGATCACGCTGATCGTCAGCACGCGAACGATGTTGCGCTTGCCGTCACGCAGTTCGGCGGACAGATACGCGGATTCGTTCCAGCCGCCATAGGTCAGCAGCACGAAGACCATGGCCAGGCCGAGCAGACCGTAGCTGGCTGCACCGCCCGATGCGGCCGGAGCAGCCGTCGCCGCGCCACCGGTCGTGAGGGCCACAACGACACCCGCCAGGATCAGCAGCAGCAGCGCACCGAGATCGCAAGCGGTGAAGATCAGTTGGGCCAGCTTTCCTTGCGCCGTCCCGGCCACGTTGATGCCGGTGAACACCACGACGATGATGCCGGCATGGATCGCCGGACCATAGGTTCCGAGCGGAATCACTGACTGCGCATAGTCGCCATACACGAAGGCCACCAGCGCGATGGCCCCGGTCTGGATCACGGTGCAACGCGCCCAGGCGAACATCAGGGCGACCGAGCGCCCATAGGCCTGCGAGAGAAAATGATATTCGCCGCCCGCGTTGGGAAAGGCGGTGGCGAGTTCGGCGTAGCAGAGCGCACCGACCAGGGTCAGCGCGCCGCCCAGCACCCAGAGCGAGAGATAATTGAAGCTGTTGCCGGCAAATTGCGCCACCAAAGCCGGTGTCGCGAAAATGCCGATGCCGATGATCATTCCGACCACCAGCACCATCCCGTCGAACATCGACAACGTGCTGCGTGGCGCGGCAGTCCCCCGGTCGTCCATCCCATACCCCCCTGCGGCCTATGCTCGTCAGACACCGCGCGGTGGACGTCATTGCCGGTACGTGCGTGTGGATTTTGCTGGTCGCCGGGCCGCTTGTCAAAGCGCCGTAGGGCCGGGCGGGAACGGCGAGCAGAAGGAGCCGGGGCTTCGGTGGTAGAGACAGCCAGAATGACGTGCGGAATGCCTCGCGCTGGCGGTTGAGGCGTCGCGCCTGTGTTGCGGCTTGGGCTTCGCCCGCCCGCCGGACTTTTATTCCCTGGAACTCCCGCAAAGTTTTCGTGCGGCGTTCTCGAAGCCAAGCGCATTTGAGTCACTCTGGCGGCTCGGCCGTTCCTAGGTTAGAATTTTTCCATGAGTGGGTTAGAACCGCGCGGACTCGATATTCGACTTCTGCGCATCCTGCAGCTCTTGTTGAAGGACCGGAGCGTCTCCCGGGTCGCAGAGCGGCTGGGCCAGACACAACCCGCCGTGAGCGCGACACTGCGCCAGTTGCGAGAGATTTTTGGTGATCCGATCCTGGTGCGCAGCGGCAATAGCCTGATCCCAACCGCACGCGCGATCGAAATGGGCCCGATCATCGATTCCACGCTCGACAGCTTCGATCAGATCGCCACTTCGCGGAATGAAATCCGGCCCGAGGATGCGGTCCGGCTGGTGAACATCGTCGCGTCGAACGGCCTCGCCATGCTGTTCGTGCCGCGGCTGGTGGAATTGCTCCGCAGGGAAGCCCCCAGGCTGGAGATCGAGATCAGCGGCGTGCCGTCGGACGGTTCTCTGGAGCGCCGCATGGAGAGCGGCGAGATCAATCTGGTGATCGGCAACTGGCCGGCGCCAGCCAAGGATCTACGGCTGGCGCCGCTCTTCGAGGCCGACATCGTCTGCATGACGCGTGCGTCGCATCCGCTCGCGACCCAGAAACGGATCGATCTTACGACCTATCTTGCCCAATCGCATATTTCGCCGACGCCGCCGTCGATCCCGCAACTGAGCCCGATCGATGGGCGGCTCGCGCAGCTCAATCTGCATCGGCGGGTCGCGGTGTCGGTCCCCGAATATTTCATGATCCCCTATGTCCTGGCGCGTGACGATCTGGTCCTCACCACCGCGCGTCCCTTCGCGGAGCATGTGGCATCCTTCATGCCATTCGCGATCCTTGAGGCGCCCCCGGAACTGGGCTCGATGAAGTTCAGCATGCTGTGGCACGAGCGCGCGCATACCTCAGCTTTCGAACGCTGGCTGCGCGACATGGTGCGCAAGGTCGCCAAGGAAATCCGTGCGATCGAACCGCCCGGACGGCTGCATAAGCCCCCGGCGATACCCCCCATAAGCCGGAAGCGGATGGCCGCTCGGCAAGGCGCCGCCTTTACTGACGACTGACAACCGGCAATTTGCCTCGACGCGACATCGCTCGCCGGTTTGCCAGGAGGTCGGCATGTTGATGCATCAATTATTGACCGACGCGGCTGAGCGCTCGCCGGACAAGCTCGCCTTCTGCTGGGTCGATCGCCAGAAGACGCTGACTTACGCGCAGGCGGTCCAGGCGATGGAGCAGATGGCGGGCGCGCTGCATGATTGCGGTGTGCGCCGCGGCGACCGCGTCGGCCTGTTCGCGCATAACGGCATGGATTATGTGCTCGCCATGCTTGGCGCGTGGCGCATCGGCGCGATATCCGCATTGGTCAACGTCAAATTCGCCGACGAACTCGACTATTACTTCGCCGATCACGAGCCAAAGGTCGTGATCTATACCCATGACATGCGTGAGCCGGTGATGCGCGCCCAGCAGGCGGTGCGCTCGGTGCAGACACTGATCTGCATGGATGGGCCGCAGGAGGGCGCGCTGTCGCTGCCCGACCTGATGAGCGCCAATCTCAAGGCGCCGCCCGATCCGCGCGACGAAACCGCCATCGCGCACCTGTCCTATACCTCAGGCACCACCGGCAAGCCGAAGGGCGCGTGCCTCTCGCATGAGCCGACGGTGCGTGCGTCGCGCTGCATCGCCGAGCGGTTGCGCATCCGCGCGCATGACGTGTCGTTCGGGCCGACCGCCTTGTCGAGCTCGTATCAGCTCGTCGCCAATTTGCTGCCGCCGCTATCGGCCAGCGCAAGCATCAACATCATGGGCCGTTGGACCCAGAAGACCGGCTGGGACGCCATCGAGGCCGCGCAGGCGACGGTTCTTGTCGGCAATCCGACCTTGCTCGACGAGGTGTTGCACGAATCCGAGGCGCGCGGCCGTTCGCCCGGTCGCCTGCGGATGGCGCTGACCGGTGGCGGTCCGCTGCCGCCGACGCTGAAGGCCGCATGGCGCGACAAGCTGAAGCTTCCGATCGTCGAAAGCTACGGCCAGAGCGAGCTCGGCGGGTTTGTCGCGCTGGGCTATCCGGAGCTCGTGCCGGCCGGACAAGACCTTGTGCGCATCGGCCCTTCGCTGCCGGACAAGGAGGTCCGGATCGTCGGACCGAACGATGCCCAATTGCCTGTCGGCGAGATCGGCGACATCGTGCTGCGCGGCGGCTTCATGTGGGGTTATTGGGGCAAGCCCGAGAAGACCAATGAAGCGACGCGCGACGGATGGCTGCGGACCGGCGATCTCGGGGTTCTGGACAAGGACGGCTTCATCACGTTGCGCAGCCGCCGTGCCGAGCTGATCGTGGTCGACGGGGTTGCGTGGTATCCGCGTGACGTCGAGGAGGCTTTGTGCGAACAAGCCGGCGTGCGCCAGGCGGCTCTGATCGGCCTCGGGGAGGGCGATCGTCAGAAACCCACGGTGTTTGTCACGATGCTTGACGGTGCAAAATTCGATGGTACGGCCCTGAAGCAGGCGATCGCGCCGCGCGTCAGCTACGACCTCACGCCGCTCTCGTTGCGCGTCGTCGACGCGTTGCCGATGACGCCGACGGGGAAAATCTCCAAGGGGGACTTGCGGGCGCTGGTCGCCGCGGGGACACTGGCGTGACGTCACGGTCGCAAAAATTGCCTTCGCATTGGTGGTGGGATCTCAGCACGCGGGATTTCGCCAGCCTCGACCTCAGCAATGTGGTCGCGGTTTTTCCGGTCGGGGCGGTCGAGCAGCATGGCCCGCATCTGCCGGTCGCCGTGGATGCCGCGATCAATGTCGCGGTGGTCGAACGCGCGGTCTCGATGATGGCGGACACGACGCCGGTCCTGGTGTTGCCGCCGTCATCGGTCGGCAAGTCGACCGAGCACACCGCGTTTCCCGGCACCCTGACCCTGTCGCATGAGACGCTGACCAATGTGTGGCTCGAGATCGGCGCGTCGGTTCACCGCGCCGGCATCCAGCGGATCCTGTTCCTCAACTCACATGGTGGGCAGCCGCAGATCGTCGACATCGTGTGCCGCGAACTGCGCATCCGCCATGGCATGCTCGCGGTCGGCACGATGTGGTCGCGGATCACCGAATATGACGAATTGTTCGACGCCCATGAGCGCACGCACGGCATTCATGGCGGTGAAATCGAAACCAGCGTGATGCTCGCTGCCTATCCGAAGCTCGTCAAAATGCAGCATGCCGATAATTTCGTACCGCTCTCGGTCGAACTCGAAAAGGCCGGCGGCCTGTTGACGCCCGAGGGCAAGGTCGGCTTCGGCTGGCAGGCGCAGGATCTCTGCGCCGCAGGCGCATCCGGCAATGCCGCCGCCGCGGATGCTAAGCGCGGCGAAATCCTGATCGACCGCGCCGCCCGTGCGCTGCTCAGGCTGTGCGATGAAATTGCCGATTTTCCAATGGAGAAGCTGCGTACGCAGGCTGCACCCAAAGGCAGCAAGGGATGATCGCCAAAGCAGCCGCTCTCGATCCGATCGAGGGACGGAACCGGCTTTCGGAAGAAATCATGCCTGAACAAGACGTCTGAATGGGAGAGAGCATCCAATGCTCGTGACGAAACAGCCGGTCTTCCGCAAGTTCTGGTACGCGACCGTTTCGATGGAGTCCCTCAGGGATGGACCGAAGCCGTTCACGCTGCTGGGGGAGAAGCTCGCGCTGTTCCTGGACGGTGAGGGAAAGCCGGGCTGTCTGCAGGACCGCTGTCTGCATCGCACCGCGATGCTGTCCAAAGGCTGGATCAAGGACGGCAGGCTGGTCTGCTGGTATCACGGCTGGGAATATGACCGGGACGGCAAGCTCGTCGGCATTCCGCAATTTCCGTCGGACCAGCCGATCCCGGTTTGCAACGTCAAGAGCTACCGGGCGCAGGAACGCTACGGCTATGTGTGGGTGGCGCTGGAAGAGCCGTTGCAGCCAATCCCGGAGTTCGACCAGGACGGCGCGCCGGGCTGGCGCCGGATCCATCAATTCTACGACACCTGGAAAACCTCATCGCTCCGGCTGATGGAGAATTCGTTCGACAACTCGCACATCGCCTTTGTGCACAAGGCCTCGTTCGGCGACATCAATCAGCCGAAGCCGGACAAATACGAGGTCACCGAAACGGACTGGGGCTTCGAGGCCGAGACGATCGTCTCGGTCGTCAATCCGCCGAATTCCGAGCGCATCACCGGCACCACAGACAAGACCACCAAGCGGCATATGCGCAACCGCTGGTTCATGCCGTTCACGCGCCGTCTCGACATCGAGTATCCGTCCGGCTTGCGTCACGTCATCCTCAACTGCGCGACCCCGATTGACGACGGTTCGATCCAGGTCGTCCAGGTGCTGTTTCGCAACGACACCGAAGCCGATTGTCCGGCGCAGGAATTGATCGACTGGGACGGCGCGATCATCCGCGAGGATCAGGACGTTCTGGAATCGACCTCGCCGGATGCGATCGTCGATGTCAGCCGCAAGATCGAGATGCATATGCCGTCGGATCGGCCGGGCATCATCCTGCGCCGGCGCCTGCTCGAGTTGATGAAGACGCACGGTGAGGTCGAAGTCCCCGCAGCCTGAAGGTGCAGCCATGTCGCGAACCATTCATTTCGGCGTCTTTCTGCTCGGTACCGGCAACCATACCGCGGGCTGGCGCTATCCCGGCGCCGATAAGACCTTTCTGAGCATCAAGGTGCTGCAGCGGGTGGCGGCGAGCGCCGAGCGCGGCCTGTTCGACTTCCTGTTTCTCGGCGACGGGTTGTCCTCCAATTTGCGCGGCCATCCGTCCTATACCTGCCGGCTCGAGCCGATGACGCTGCTCTCGGCGCTCTCAATGTCGACCAGCCATATCGGCCTCGCCGCGACGATGTCGACGACTTACAGCGATCCCTACACCGTGGCGCGCATCTTCTCGTCGCTCGATCACATCAGCGGCGGCCGCGCCGCCTGGAATGCGGTCACCAGCGCGGCCGCCGACAGCGGCGGCAATTTCGGGCGCAAGCATCCCAACCACGAGCAGCGTTACGAGATCGCGGAAGAATTCATCAATGTCGTGCGCGGCCTGTGGGATTGCTGGGGCGACGACGCCATTATCGCCGACCGGGCAACCGGCCGTTTCTTCGACGTCGACAAGGTCACGGCGCTGGATCATGAAGGCGCGCATTTCTCGGTGAAGGGGCCGATCAACCAGGGCCGCAGCCCGCAGGGGCAGCCGCTGGTACTCCAGGCCGGCGGCTCCGAGCGCGGCCAGAATCTCGCGGCCCGCACCGCCGACGTGGTGTTCTCGGTGGTGCAGGATTTCGACGAGGCGAAGGTCGCCTATTCCGGCCTCAAGGAACGCATCCGCCGTTTCGGCCGGAATCCCGACCACGTGACGGTGCTGCCCGGCGTGATGCCGATCGTCGGCAAGACCGATGCGCATGCCATGGAGATCCTCAACACGCTGCAGAGCTTTGTCGACTCGAAAGAGGGGCTGGTGATGCTGTCGTCGCGGATGGGCGTCGACGTCTCGAAATACCCGCTCGACGGACCGATCCCGGATGTGCCGATCCCGGATACCTCGCACGCTTTCGCCAAGACGCTGCTCGCCAAGGCGAAGCGCGAGAATATGTCGCTGCGCGATCTCTACAACCTGACGGCGGCGGCGCGCGGCCATTGGGTCCTGGCGGGATCCCCACAGACCATCGCTGACACCTTCGAGAAGTGGTTCACCGAGGGGGCGGCGGACGGATTCAATATCTTGCCGCCTTATTTTCCAGGCGCGCTCGACGATTTCGTCGACCTTGTCGTCCCGGAGCTTCAAAAGCGCGGTATCTACCGCAAGGCCTACACTGGAAACACGCTGCGCGACCATCTCGGACTGTCACGGCCGGCCATCGGCGAGTATCCGGCGATGATCCGCAAGGCGGAGGTCGTCGCCAGTTGAGGGCCAGCACGGTTCACGCCACCTTCTTATACGACCCATAAGGCGACCCGTATTGGCCGGACGGCGGGTTCCAGAAATGATAAACTCGGTCAGGGTGCGTTAAACCAACAATATCGGGAGCGAAATATGAGCATGCTGTTGACCAGGCGCAGCGCTCTGCTGGGCGGAGCCGGTGCACTCGCGATGCCGTGGGT
>CANKHJ010000143.1 GCA_947481635.1 Bradyrhizobiaceae bacterium | reverse complement strand
GAACAGCAGAGACAGAGCGCTGCTGAGTTGGCGGAAATAGCCAGGGGTGTCACCAATCCAAAGGACAAGAGGACCCTGCTCGAAATAGCGCGGCTTAGGTTGGAGGGGGCGAACCGAGGATGATCACGGTAAAGGCGAGCGGTCTAGCGAGTATCCGCGCGGCGTAGCTGTTCTTCCGACAAAACGTCGGCGGCGAACAGCATTCGGACGGTGCCGGAATGCTCGGTCTTACATTGCGGACAAAGCACCACGCGGTTCCAGTTGGTGGCGAGACTCTCGGAGTCGGTTGTCACACTGGTCGGTAATCTTTCGCCCGTCGCCGGGCAGCGAATGGTGATGTTACTCATGGCACGCCGTTCGGTGCCATAATCCTACGAAGTTCCGTATCGGGAACAAGGGAATTATGAGCAATTTTGCTCACTGAACAGACGGCCAACATCCGGATTCCGGCACGAGGGTCGCGCGGCGACTTCCGGTGTTGGGGATTAACCGGGTACCAACCCACCGAAAGCTTTGAAAAATCCGATGTCCGCTACGCGAATCAGCTAATGCTTCTCCCAATACCTGTCGGGGGGAACGGATGATGTCTGAAGCGCTTCGCGAAGCCGCAATCGAAGAAGTCTCGTCGGAAAGCCTCAGGGCCCGTCTCTCGGGCCTGGAAGCGCTTGAGCGGGAGTTCGAGGAAATGCGCAAGGAAGCCGCCAAGACGATCCAGTTGGCGGAAAGCTTCCGCGATCCGATGCCGGGTATTCTGACCCAGGAATTGGTGGCGCTTTGGGACGTGGGTCGTTCCTCCGACAAGGACTAGAGCCTTGCCGGCGTTGATGCATCAAAGCCGGGGCTCCAGCTTCTTGTTTTGACGCGTTTTCTTCACGCGAACCGGCATCCACTTCGCTCGAAAACGCTATCGCCGCTCGCGGATGCATCCGGCCGCGGCGCGCCGTTGCGGTCGAAGCCTGAACGACAGACCCACCTAAGCCTGCGAGAGACCGGCCGCCTTGCGCAGCGCTTCGTTGATGCGCTCCTGCCAGCCCGGTCCATCCTCCTGGAAATAATCCAGAACGTCACGGTCGATCCGCAGCGAGACCTGTTCCCTGGCGCCGGGAATCGACGCGGCCTTGGGCAGCGGGTCCGGTGTCTTCGGCTTCGCCCCGAATACCGCTTCGGCGGCGTCGCGCGGATCGTTCCTGCGTCTCATGCTGGTTCCTCATGGGTCCTTCGGCGCCGCTGCTGGGCACCAGTTCTTCGGGGCGGGGCAAGTGTCGCGCCCGCAGATGTATTTTTCGGCGAGACCGGCCTCGATCATGATGTCGGCGACGTCCTTGCCGCCGGCCTTCAGCACGCCGCAGAACCGGCCCTGATTGCAGGCCGCGGTCCCTTCGGTGCCGCGCGCGCAGGCGCAGTCGACGCGTTGCAGATTGAGGTCTCCACCGGCAACGAGCTGCTGCAGCTTGCGCTTCGCCTCATTGCCGCGCTCGCGCTCGGCGGTGCATTTCGCACCCGACCCGCTCGCCGGCGTGTCGAAGCCGACCAGGCGGAAACGGACCACGTCCGGTCCGACATCGATGGTGTCGCCTTCAACCGCCTCGACGTGCTTCGGATCGACCGGCCCGGAATTCGCTGCATAGGCGAGCGTGGCGCATGCCAGCGCAGCGATCAAGGCGAGGCTGCGGATCATCGGTTTCCTTGCCGGTGGAGCAATGGTCGGATTCTCTCTAGCGGATCGACGGCGAAAGGATAGGCCTTCGCCGCGGCGCGATCCAGCCGGCCGTTTCCTTGACAGCCCACGCGGGAATGAGCGGAATGCTTTTCAAGTCCGGTGGATCAGACTCCAAGAGACCTCCCATGCGATTTGGATTATTCGGCAGCGCCGCCGCGCCGCGGTCGACCGATGCCGCAACGAGCGCGCAAGGCTATTTCGATTTCGTCGAGACCAATGTCGAGGCCGAGGCGCTCGGTTATCATTCGAGCTTCATCACCGAGCATCACTTCACCAACATTGGCCAGGTCTCGGCGGTGCTCACGCTGCTGACTTACATCGCGGCGCGGACCACGCGGCTGCGGCTTGGCACCGCGGTGCTGGTGCTGCCATGGCATAATCCGGTGCTGCTGGCCGAGCAGGTTGCGACCCTGGACCTTCTGTCGCGCGGCCGGCTCGATCTCGGCGTCGGCAAGGGCTATCGCCACAACGAATTCGCGGGCTTCGCGATGCCGCCCGATGAGGCCGAGCCGCGCTTCGAGGAGGTGCTCGATGTGCTCATTCGCGCGCTGTCCTCGGATCAGCGCTTCTCGCATCGCGGCCGCTTCTTCCGCTTCGATGAGGTGATCGTGGAGCCGCCACCGCAGCAGCGCCCGCACCCGCCGTTATGGATGGCGGCGAGCAGCGACGGCTCGATCGCGGCCTGCGCGCGGCGCGGCTTCAATCTGCTGCTCGACCAGTTCGCGACGCCGGCGCAGCTCAAGGAGCGCATCGCGCTCTACCGGCGCGAACTGGTGGCGGCGGGCCACGCCTTCGATCCGATGCGCGTCGCGGTCGCGCGCAATGTGTTCGTCGCGCAGGACGCCGCCGAGCGGGACGCAGCCGTCGCGCGGCAAACCCAGGTGCATGAGCGCCTGCTGTCGCTCTCGCGCGGATCGGAAAGCCGGCCGGGGTCGCATATCCTCGGCTATGCCGACACGCTGGGCGCGCGGGCGCAATACCCGCTGATCGGTGCCGCCGAGGAAGTCGTCGATGGCCTCGCCGCGCTTGCCGATGCCGGTGTCGCTTATGTGCTGCTATTCGGCCAGGGCTCGCGCGACAACCTGCGACGCGTTGCCGAGCAGGTGATGCCGAAGGTCGGCGCGGTGTGAGTGAGCCGACGCCGGGAATCCCAACCCCGATGGTCGCCCCCGCGTGAGCGAGTCATATCTTGGCTATTACGGGCCGCGATGCAGGCTCCGTGCTGGTGCACGCGCACGATTGAGGTATCGATCATCTGCGCCGCCGCATCATGACCGGTGGCCAACGCATCCATGATCTGATCCCAGACGCCAGCTCGCCGCCAACGAACAAAGCGATTGTAACAAGTGGTGCAAGGACCATAGGTCGCTGGTAGGTCGCGCCATGGCGCACCGGAGCGTAGAACCCAAAAGATGCCGTTGAGGACGCGACGATCATCTACACGTCGAACGCTGCGCGCCTTTTCGGTAGCATTGGCTTGATGGTGGTCCATTCATAGTCGCTGAGTTCGTAGCGCATGATTCGAGGCTCCAGTTTCGGAAATTGAATCACGTTTCCGACGGCACGATCAACCCGCAACGGCCCCTCGCTGTGTCGCTAATGCCCTGCTCTGACTTCCGCGTTCGGCGGCACAGCGGACATCGCCGGGCTTGCCGCTGATTCAGTGCGGTCGAAAATACCCAGCGCGCGTCGCGACCAACGGATGGCTCCTTCTGTGTTAGCATTACCAGATGCCAGTACCCGCCGGATATCGAGAGCAATCCAATCCAGACCGAAACTCAGTCGAGGCCGTCTGGACGTATCTGGCGCGGGAGGACATAGTTCATCGGGTGCTTCCCGACGGGCGCTGCGATGTCATTCTCCGGTTTGAGTTCGATGGCGGCCGTCCGATTGGCCAGATCGAGCCACTGATTGCAGGCCCGGCCACGAGCTATCACTTGGTTCCGATCACGCGCGGCGTGGGCTACGCTGGTCTGCGGTTGCGGCCAGGGACGGCAGGTGCGGTCCTAGGTGTCGATCTGCCGTCGCTCGCTGATCGGGTCTTTATCGGTCAAGACGCCATCAGGATTGCGCCCGCCCTCGCATCGCTCTGTGCGCCGGCGCAGGGGGTTGAGATTTTGACATCTCGACTGGTCGCCTTCGTTGCGCGGCGACAAAAATTGGACCAAGGCTCCGATACATTTGCACGGTCCTTGGCATTGATCGATGCCCTTCACACCGGCGGTGGGCGCTTATCCGTTTCCGACCTCGCCAAAATGCATGGGATCGATGAGCGCACGGTCAGGCGCTACATCAAGATGAGTACCGGGCTCGCTCCGAAAGAGTTGTCGATGGTGCTGCAATTCCATCGAGCCCTCAGGCTGCTTCGTGACGTTCGACTCGATCCGGCGTCCGCAGCCGCAGAAGCTGGTTACGCTGATCAAGCCCACATGACGCGCGTGTTTCGCAAGCTCGGAGGATTCACGCCTGCCGCTATGCCCGAGGTTACGCTCGCGAATTTGCCTCTATGAGCCGTGTCCGGTTTGTTCAAGACTCGCGCCAACCGTTTGATAGAATGATCACATGAAACTTGGATACACCATCATCTATGTCGCGGACGTGCCGGAAACGGTCGCCTTCTACGAAAAGGCATTCGGGCTCAAACCGCGCCTCGTCCACGAGAGCAATCTCTATGCCGAGTTGGACACGGGTAGCACGACGCTGGCGTTCGCTGGCGAACCGATGGCGGCAATGAACGAGCTTGCCATTCGCCCCAATCGCAAAGCCGATGTGGCTGCTGGTTTTGAGATCGCATTCGTGACGACAGATCCCGAAGCGGCCTACGGGCAGGCCGTCGACGCTGGCGCCAGCGCGGTGAAGCCCCCGACCTTGACGCCGTGGGGACAAACGGTCGGCTATGTGCGCGACCTCAACGGATGTCTGGTCGAACTCTGTTCGCCGATCGCGGGATAGAACGCGTATGGCATCGACGCAAAACACGGTGGAGTTTATCGTCGAGCAGATGACTGGCGCTGGTACAGTCACTGCGAGGAAGATGTTCGGCGAATACGGCATTTATTGCGACGGCAAGATCGTTGCTTTGGTCTGCGATGATAAGCTTTTTGTGAAGCCGACGGCGGCAGGGAAGGCATTTGCAGGTAAGTTGAAAGAGGCACCGGCTTACTCCGGCGCCAAACCGAGCTTTTTTATTGCTGCCGAGAAATGGGACGATCCCGAGTGGCTGTCGCAACTGATCAAAATCACGGCCGCTGAGCTGCCGATGCCGAAGAAAAAACCATCTCGCAAAATTTGAAGCCCGACACAGGGGACCGGGTGCCTATCCTCGTGTCCGCAGCTGGCGAGCCATGCTTCGCCTGCTTATAGCCCATCGTGTTTATTTCACTGCGATGCGGAATTTGGTCACTATCGGGGCATGGTGGACTACGCGGTGCAGAACGATGAGGGCAATGTCCCTCCGGCTTTCTGTCGATAGGTCACGGCGTACTGGACCCCCGCCTCCGCGGGGGTGACGAGTTGTGATCGGGACGCTGGCCGTGAGTTCTAACCGCCGGCTGCATTGCATGCGCTTGCGAAATGGCGCTCCCTATCGTCAGGCGACGGAATGGCACATAATCGTTGCGCCGCCGCTCTGAAACAATCGACCCCTGGGACGTGAAGCATGCTCGAGAAAGTGTCGTCCGCTGAGAACCGCCGGTTTCCGCGCGCGCGGCAGAGCCAGGACTTTCACGAATATCTGAACGACTATCGTGCCGGGCATCCGGACGACGTGCTGGTGATCGATGAACAGGTGTCATCCGACCAGGACATCACCGCCGTGCTGTGGGCGCTGGCGGAGCAAGGCAAGTCGCCGCTGCTGGTGTTTCCAAAGGTCGCCGGCCTGACAATGGGCGTTGCGACCAATATCTTCGGCTCGCGGGTCCGTGCCGCTAGAATGCTTGGCGCGACACCGCAGACATTGCACGAGGCCTATCAGTTCTACGCCAACCAGCTGGTGCCGACCGAACTGGTCAGCAGCGCGCCGATCCTGGACGTGGTGGAACGGCAGCATATCGACCTGTCATCGCTGCCGATGATCAGGCATTTCGAGACCGACCGCGCGCCGTATATCACCAACGGTATCATCGTTGCCGAGCATCCGGACACCGGCGCGGGCAACCTCAGCTATCACCGCGCGATGCTGCATTCCCCCACCGAGCTCGCGACCAGTCTGCATTCGCGCGGGCACCTCTGGCGGCTGCTGGCGATTGCGAAGGAGCGCAAGACGCCGCTGCCGGTCGCGATGGTGATCGGCGCGCATCCATTGTTCATGCTGGCGGCAACCGCGCGCGTTCCGCTCGGCGTCGACGAGCGTGAAGTGGCCGGCGGGTTGTTCGGAGAACCGCTGCGCATCGTTAAAACCCCGCGCTACGGCATCGGCGTTCCCGCTTGCGCCGAGATCGTGCTTGAAGGCGTCATCGATCCGACCGCCGAAGTTCAGGAAGGACCGTTCGGCGAGTTCACCGGATATTCGTCCAACCGCTCGACCAACAACCTGCTGCGGGTCGAGATCATCATGCGCCGCAAGAACGCGATGCTGATCGACGTGGCCGGCGGCAATTCGGCGGAGCATCTCAACCTCGGGCGAATTCCGCGCGAATCCGAGATGGTCGAAAAGCTGAAGGAGCGTTTTCCGAGCGTCACCGCGGTGCATTATCCAAGCTCAGGCACCCACTTCCACGCCTATGTCGCGTTGAAACAGGTGCGGCCCGGCGAGGCGCGCCAGGTGATGCTGGGCCTGCTGGGATGGGATCCGTATTTGAAAACCGTGATCGCGGTCGATCACGATGTCGACGTCAGCCAGGATGCGTCGGTGCTGTGGGCGCTGGCGACCCACTTCCAGCCGCATCGCGATATTCTCACCGTCGATGGACTGCCGGGCAGCGCGCTCGACCCGTCGTCGTCGGGTATCGGCACCACGTCGCGCATGGGGCTCGATGCCACCCGCGGTCCGGATTTCGACAGCGTCCGGGCGGAGATTTCGCCGGCGTCGATCGCACGCGCGGCGGGGATTCTTGGGCGGGCGGGGAAGCTCTGACCGTTTCCCGGGCGAGTGAAGTGCAGCGGTAACGAGACCCGGCGGCAGGCTCGCAGGGGAGGGGGGCCGATGGGTAAGATATTGTCGTTTTTCTGTTGCCTGGCGCTGGTCATCCTCCTCTCCTTCCAGCTCCTCAACTGGATGATCACCGGAGAGCTTCAGACGAGTCCGATCAAGGGCAGCAGCAGGATGTTGATCTGGGATGACGAACCGGTGCGGATCGTCTTCACCGTGGTCGGGTATATCGGCGTGGTGCTGCTCGGCCTCTGGGGACTATTCGATGCGCTGCGCAATGACGATGCTCCAGCGCAAAAGCCGGAGCCAAGCGATCATTCAGACTGATGACGTTATCAGTGATGCGCCAGCGCCGCTTCGGCGGTCGAAGTCACCTGGGCCGCCTCGAACGGACGCATCCAGGTGCGGTAGACCACGCGATCGTATTTGGTGTCGTCGAACCATGACGCCAGGTGCATGCTGCACATGTCGTTCCAGATCAGCACGTCGCCGGCCTGCCACTTGTGCCGATAGGTGAACTTGTCCTGCGTCACGTGATTGATCAGTTCCTCCACCAAGGCAAAGCCTGCGTCCTGCTCCATTCCGACCACGCTCTTGGTCGAGCCGTTGGTCAGGAAGAACGAGTTCCGGCCGTCGATCGGGCTGCGCACCACCACAGGATGAATCACGTCCTTCATCGCTTCGATTTCCTCGGGCGTGAATCCGAGCTTCTGGGTCCGGCCGTATTTCTGCATCAGGTGCGCGCGATTATGCACCACCTTGACCTGCTGCAGCTCGCGCTGCCGCGCCTCCGGTAATTCGGCGAAGGCGGCGGCCGCGTCGGCGATCAGCGTGTCGGCCCCCTCGGGCGGGCATTCGATGCCATAGAGCATCGTGGTCAGGCCGAGCGTCTTGTAGGTGGTGCCGTCGGTGTGCCAGCGCCGTCCATGCTCATGGACGCCGATCATTTTGCCGTCGACTTTCTTGTTTGACAGAATGGTGATGCCCGGAAAGTCCGGATGCGATCCGACACGGTTCTGGACGCTGACTTTCCCGAGCCGGCCTGAGATCGCCATCATCTGCGGTGGCGTCAGCTTCTGATGCCTGAGCACCACCACCGGCGTCGTGCGGCACACGTCATCGAAGGCCTCCAGCTCGCTCTCCGACGCGTTCGCTAGGTCGAGATCCTCGATCAGGCTGGCGAAGCCGGGCATCAGGGAGACGGTCGAGAGGGTCGGTTGGCGCGCCTTGGCCGAGGATTGCGTCATGGGGAGCTCCGATGATTACGACCTGACGCCGATGGCGGAACCAGGTTCCGGGAGCCCCAGGCTGACTCTGCGCAAAGTGTAAGATGGTGAACCCTGACAGGCAAGTTGCCCGCTCACATCCGCACACGCCGCCGGTCCACGGCTTTGTTCCGCTTTGTCGCAATGGCTGGGCCGGGTATGGTCGATCAGGGCGCGTTGCCGAAAACCAGGGCAGGGGTTGTTTCATGAAACGCTGTGCGTTCTTCGCCGGACTCTCCTTGGTTGCGGCATCGGTAACCGCTCCGGTGGCCGCCCAGGACTATCCGACGCGTCCGATCCGGGTGATCACGATCAATGGTCCCGGCGGCACCGCCGACATTTTCATCCGGGCCGTTGGACAGGAATTGCAGGCGCGGATTGGGCAGCCGCTCGTGATCGAGCCGCGGCCGGGTGCGAATTTCACACTCGGCGCTCGCGGCTGCGCCGAGGCGCCGAATGACGGCTACACCATCTGCATGCTCAACAACGAGGCGCTCGCCTATAATCAATTCCTCTACAAGAAGATCCCCTATAACCCCGACACCGATTTCGCGCCGATCACCAACCTGGTGTTTTTCACCACCGCGCTGGTGGTCAATTCGTCGTTGAAAGTCAAAACCCTCGACGAACTGATCGCGAAGACCAAAGCCAATCCTGGGACGCTGGCCTTCGTTGCTCCCTCGATGCATCAGCGGCTGTTCTTCGACCGGCTGAACAAGCAGCATGGCCTCGACCTCGTCGGCGTGCCGTTCAAAGGCGGCGGCGAGGCGATCACCAGCATTCTGTCGAACACGACGCCGATCGCGTTTTTCGGATTGTCGAGCTTCCTGAGCTACCTGGCCGAAGGCACCATGACCGGTCTCGCCGTGGACAGCGATGAGCGCAGCCCACTGGTGCCGAATGTGCCGACCATGGCCGAGATCGGTTACCGCGAAAACCTGTCACGGGTTTATTACGGCCTGGTCGCGCCCGCCGGCACGCCGCCCGCGATCCTGAACAAGCTTCAGTCGGAGATCGCGGCGATCCTGCGTCAGCCGGAGTTCCGCAAGAAGTGGATCGACCGCGCCGTTGAACCGGTCGGCAATACACCCGAACAATTCAAGGAATTCCTGGTGAAGGACCGAGCGGTCTCGGCCGCCAACATCAAGGATGCCGACATGGAGCCGCAGTAACGGATGGCGTGGCGCTGACCCGAACCGATATGGCAGTTTTTTCAGACAAGGTCCGAGCCGTTTTCGAAGCTATTCAGCGCCGCTGTTGCTCCAATTTGCGCTCTCGTCCCGCCATTGATGCCGGAGCCGCCAAGGTTCCCGCGGCGAGTCGCGAGCCGGAGCATCCTGCGATTGCCGAGCTTCAGGCGCGCTATCAAGCGGCGCTTGCGACGGAAACCGCGCTGGCGTTCAAGCATCGGTCGGATCCGTATTGGTCTTCGGGAGGCCATAACATCGGTGACGATGAACTAAGCGCGGTTGAGTATGCCCAAGGGCTGGATCTGGTCTCCGCTGCCGTCGAGCGGGGCGATCCCATCCGCTACGGGATGCGGTTGCTGAAGGATCTGGAGTCGATCAAGGACCGTTATCGATTGAATGAGCGCGACCCCGACGGGTACGGCATCGGGACGCTTCACTCCATCGCAAGGGAGATGCGCGCGGCCTGCACGGATCTGGAATCCAGCGTAACCCGCGTAACAACGGCGTAACCGCAGCAGAACGCAGCGCGGCTACAGCATATAGAGCTTGCGGAATCGGGCGATCGATTCTTCCGGCATGCTGTAAATTGCTTCCAGGATATTCTGGATCTCATCGCCGCCGATATGCTGCACATCCCAAAACGACGAATGCTGTTTGTTAAAGGCTGCCAGGAATTGTCGATCCTGCAGCGTCCGCTGGAACGCGGTCCGTAACGCCTGCAGCCGCTCCGCCGGAACCCCAGGCGGCACGGCATAGGCATCGCTCAGGATCAGCGGCAGCGCCAGCATCTGGAGTGCGTCCTTGTCGACCTGCGCTTTAGCGAAGTCTTGCAAGAACGGCACGTTTGGAAGCTCGGGGTGGGGGCGGCCGCCGATCTGGAACAGGACATTGAATTTTTCGCCAAGCTTGCCCAAGGGGCGGAAACCCTCCCAGAGGCTGCACCGTCCGGCAACCAGTCCATCCCGGACTGCATCATGCGGAAACGGAATTCCGGTGACGATCTTGAATTTCGTGCCGACCATCACGTTCGCCGCGCGCAGCACGATCGTCTCGTCCGAGTGGGTCTCGTGTGTCGCCATCAGCAATTCCTTGCCGAGCGCGTCGCGCAGTGTCTTGACCGGCGATGTGTCGGACGAAACGCAGACCGTCGTGCGGGCCTGAGCGGTGCCGATCCACCCGAATTTCAGGACGTCGTATTTCACGGGAATATTGAGAAGCTGGTAGATGACCTCTCGCCCCGAGACGAAGCCGAATTGGGAACCGTCGCGCGCGCCATTGAAAAATAATTCGCCCGCGTTCCAGCCGTTCTGCGTCTTGAGCTCCACGCGTGGAGCCCCCGGAATATATTGACCGAGAGAGGTCACAAGATGCTGCGCCACCATCCCGCCGCCTAACAGGGTCACTGTCTTGCCTTTGTAGAATTCGGACGGCGCCTGGGCGCCGCTTGGTTCAGCAAAAGGTAGCGACAGGAGCGCTGCCAGCAATAACGCACATGCGGCTTTGGTCGCGGTAGGTCTCAGCGGCGTTGCGCGGCGGGGGAGGTGTCGGCCGGACATTTTTTCCTCGTCAGCAATCATTGAACGCAAAAGCGATCGCCATCGGCCGTGACATAACGGCCGCCGGTGCCCTCGCAATACGAGCGGGATTGGGACGATGGCGAACAGACGACGTTATAGGCACTGCGGCCTCTCACGAGGTAGAGTCCGTTGCCGCCGCAATTGGTGCGGAGATCCGACGGCACGGAATAGGTCGACGCGGCGCGTTGCTGCGGCGCCTCCGGCGCTCGTTGCACCGGACGCGCCGGTGCGGCCGTCCGGGATGCGCGAGACCGCTCCTCGCGAAGCCGCTCTTCGTCGGCAACCCGCTGTTTCTCGCTTTCCAGCAGCGAGGTGAATTCGTTGCCCTGTTGTTGAAGGCGGCGGGTCACGTCGGCTGCGTCGCCGCCGAAAGCCTTTTGCGCGCAATAGGTGGTCGCGTCCTTTCGCTGGGCCGTGCAAAGCGCGCTCAGCCGGTCATGGTTCGGCCCGAGGATGGATACCTCCTGCAGGGCGGCGTAGCAGTCTGCGTAGACGTGACGAAATGGCAGCGAGCCCGCCAGGCAGGCCACGATTTTTCCGGGATCGTTCCGCACCACCGCTGGGTCGGTCGTGCCGCCGCATGATTTGCGGGCTGCGTCATACTTCGCGGCCACCTCGTCCTGACACTTCTGTTTGGAGGCGGCAGGCTGCGTGGCGCAAACCTGAGAATCTTGGTCCGCCCGCCAATGGTTGATCACCGCAACGCAGGGGCCGATGCCGGGATACATCGCGGTGGCGGGAGGATCCGAGATCGTGAATGCGGCGCTGCGCGGGTCGTTGGCTCCGCGCTCGGCTGCGTTTCCTGATTGCTGCTGCTGGGCGGAGCCCGGCGCATCGCTTGATTCAAGTTCCGTCACCGACGTGCGGCAGTTCACTTTGGTCGGCAGGACGATGCGAATTTCGGTTTCAGCCTGCCTGGTCTCGGGCGAGAAGGTTCTGGTCAGGCGACGCGATTGGTCGCCGCAAGTGATGGTGATTTCCGCGCGAATTTTCTTCGAACATGAGGGCATGGAAGCGCTGAGCGTGCCATGCAGGAAATATTTCTGAGAGTAGTACATTTGCTCGTAACTGATTTGCTTGAAGGCCTCGGTGATGCAGCCGGAGATCGCCATGGCGGGACTTACGCCGAGGCCGTAGACAATTGGGCACCTCGAATAATTGCGCCCTGGTCATTGGCCGTTAAATCAGATTCAAGGATCGCACGCGATTTGGCAGCGGAGGCGTTCGATGGGTCAGTTCGGTTTCTTCGATGCGGACAATCGGCTTGATGCGCTGTCGGCGAAGGGCGAT
>CANKHJ010000142.1 GCA_947481635.1 Bradyrhizobiaceae bacterium | reverse complement strand
TCGACTTCTTAATGCGCAATGCGAATTCGCGCAGCACGTCGTCGCCGGCATCGTGACCATGCGTGTCGTTGATCGATTTGAAGAAGTCGATATCCAGCACCAGAACCGTCAGCGGCTTGCCGCGTACGGCCCCCTGCTCCACCAGCGTATTGAGATGGCTTTCCATGTAGCGCCGGTTGAACAGGCCGGTCAGCGCGTCGGTGATCGCCATTTCGATCGACATCTGCACGTTGTCGCGCAGCCGCTCGGTGTAGCGCTTGCGCTTGATCTGGGTGCGGACGCGCGCGGATAATTCATTCTTGTCGATCGGGCGAACCAGATAATCATTCACGCCGATTTCGAGCGCGCGCACCAGCCGCGTATTGTTGTCGGCTTCGGCGATGGCGAGGATCGGGACGTTGCGCGTGCGATCGAGCGAACGCATCTGGCTGCACAGCCGCAGCCCGTCAAAATTCTCCAGGCCGAGCGACACGATCAGCAGATCATAATTGCCCTCGGCGGCGCGGAACAAGGCGGCGCTCGGATCGGCCTCGACGTCGACGTGATGGTCGCCGGCCAGCATGGTGACGATCCGCTCATAGGACGAACGGCGGTCATCCACCACCAGCACACGCCCGTTGCGGCCAGCCTCGACAATCGCCTCGCGCTCGGCGCTCTGGATTCCGATCTCGCGCGACGTCACCGCGCGCATGCGCAGTTCGTCGGTCATCATCTTGAGCCGCGAGAGCGAGCGCACCCGCGCGATCAGCGCGACGTCGGAGACCGGCTTGGTCAGGAAATCATCGGCGCCGGCATCGAGGCCCTTGACCCGATCCGAGGGCTGATCGAGCGCCGTCACCATCACCACCGGCAGGTGATGCGTCACCGGATTGGTCTTGAGCCGGCGGCAGACCTCGAAGCCGTCCATGTCCGGCATCATCACGTCGAGCAGCACGATGTCGCATTCGGCGCGTTCCGCGATGGCAAGCGCCTCGACACCGCTCATCGCGGTCACGACGTCGAAATATTCGGCCGACAGGCGTGCCTCGAGCAGCTTCACATTGGCGGGCACATCGTCGACGACAAGAACGCGGGCGGTCATTGGGACACCTCAGGCAGGCCCGAGAAAATGACGGACAGTCTCAATAAATTTTCCGACTGATATCGGCTTCGACAAATAGGCCTCGCAGCCACCTTCACGAATACGCTCCTCGTCGCCCTTCATCGCAAACGCCGTCACGGCGACGACTGGAATCGATTTCAGCTCAGCATCCTCCTTGAGCCATTTGGTCACTTCGAGCCCGGAGACTTCCGGAAGCTGGATATCCATCAGGATCAAGTCCGGCCGATGCTCGCGCGCGAGACCAAGCGCCTCGATGCCGTTGCGGGTGCCGATCGTCTGGTAACCATGGGCCTCCAACAGGTCATGGAAGAGCTTCATGTTGAGCTCGTTGTCTTCCACGATCAGGACGGTTTTCGCCATCCCCGCCCTCCGACCCGCACGCCCGCTTCCCCCGACAATACGGGCGTGAGCCCGCAGCGTGCTGGGCATGCTGAAACTAGTCCCGATATGTTACGGAAAGGCAAACGCCATTGCCGAGTCAGCGGATCACCGCCCGCGCCGGAGAACCGCAAAAGACGTGTTATCTCAGCATGTTGCGAGCTTAGCCTGCCGGATACGCGATAGCCGCCGGGCAGATCTCGCGCTACACCGCGACCTGTTTCAGGAAATTCGCGACATTGGTACGCAGTTCGGCGGCGGCGGCCTCGACCGCTTCGGAGGCGGTCAGCACCGTGTCGGCCGAATTGCGGGTCCGGGCCACAGCGCCGGCCACTTCATCGAGCACAGCCACGATCACGCCAGCGCCGGCCGCCGCATTGGCCACATTGCCGGAGATCTCGCTGGTCGCGGCATTTTGCTGGCGCACCGACGCGGCGATGCCGGAGGTGTAGCTGTTGATCTCATGCAGGCGCTCGGTATTGCGGTGGATCGCTTCCACCGCGCCGTTGGTCGAAGCCTGGATGGCGGCCACCTGGGCCGCGATCTGTTCGGTCGCGTTGGCGGTCTGCACCGCAAGCGATTTCACTTCGGCCGCGACGACGGCGAAACCCCTGCCCGACTCGCCGGCGCGCGCCGCCTCGATGGTCGCGTTCAGCGCCAGCAGGTTGGTCTGGCCGGCGATGTGGCGAATAAGCTTCACGACGTCGCCGATCTGCTGCGCGGAGCGCGCCAACCCGACGATCTCGTCGTTGGTGGTATGCGCCTCGGCGACCGCGGTCTGCACCAGTTCGGCGGCCTGGCCGAGCTGACGGCTGATCTCTGCAATCGAAGCCAGCAATTGTTCCGCTGCTGCGGCCGCGGCCTCGACATTGATCGAGGCTTCGTTCGAGGTGCGCAGCGCGCCGGCGGCGCGGTCGGATGTCGCTCCGGAGGACGCGGACAACGCCGTCGAGGTCGAGCGTAAAGCCGCGGCGCTCTCGCTGACACCCGTCAGCACGGTATCGACCGTCTGGCGGAATGACAGGATGGCACCTTCGATCAGCGCGCGGCGCTGCTCCTGGTCCGCCATCGAAGCGCGCTCCCGCTCGGACACCAGACGTTGGGTCACGTCTTCATGGGTTCCGACCCAAAAGCCGGTGCCGGGAATCGGCCGGTTGATCACCGAGATGGAGCGTCCTTCGGCTTCCACGATCCAGCTCATGGATTCGCCGGCCGCCATCTTGGCCGCGATCTCAGCCCGATAGGCATCGGATTCGCGGCCGAGGGTGTTGCTCTTGCTGCGCGCCCGAATGACGTCATCAAGCATGCAACCCGGCTTGATGATCTCGCGCGGCAGATCATACATCCGCAGGTAGCTTTCGTTGCACACGACCAGGCGATCATTCGCGTCGAACATGACGAGGCCCTGCGCCATGTTGTTGACCGCAATCGACAGCAACATCCCCTTCTCGTCGAGGCGGCGCCCGGCTGTTGCGCTAACCAGCGACATGCTCAGAATTGCGATCGCGGCGGAAGCAACTGCCAGTGCCAGCGCCGGCTCCGACAATGACGACGCGTTGATCACGCGCGACGGATCCGGCAGGAATACGACGGCGCCCATGGCGGTGAAGTGATGCGAGACGATTGCCAGCGCGAGCAGGACCGCGGCGGAGCCTTGGCGCCATAAGCCATCGCCGCGCACCGCGACCGCCATTGCGACCATTCCCAGCCCCATGCCGAGCACGATCGACCCCACCACCAGATCGAGGTGCCAGGTGACGCGGCCGGGCACCTCGACCGCCCACATGCCAAGATAATGCATGCAGGCAACGCCCGCGCCGACGATCGCGCCACCGGCCGGCGGGCCCCATTTCGGCGACGTGAACAGCGCGACCGCGAGACCCACGCCGGTGATCAACGCGGCGATCACCAGCGACGCTATTGTCAGACCAAGATTGTAGGCGACGTTGACGCCGGGATCATACGCAAGCATGGCGATGAAATGGGTCGCCCAGATGCCGCCGCCGGTCGCGATGCCGGCGCCCGCAAGCCACGTCAAACGCGTGCGCCCCCCGGTAACGCGTGCGCGTTGAAACAGACTGATGGCGGTAAAGCTCGCGAGGAAGCAGACCACCGCCGCGACCAGAACGAGGCGAAAGTCGTGTTCAGTCGTGAGGCAGTTCAGGACTCGAAACATTATCTCTGCATATGAAATATGGTCCCTAGACTAAGTACCGCTTGCGCATTTCTGTATCGTTAACCGCACTTGACAGCGGAAGGTAGTATCGTCCGTCTGCAAGCAACCCGCTGAGAATACTATGAATACGGGACGCAGAGGCACTCCGGACCGAGCCACGGGAACTGCCGCGCGAGAGCGCGCCACCGAGTTGGCGATTCTCGCTTTGACCTTCATGGCCGCGGAACCCGTGCGACTCAACGGCTTCTTGTCGGTTTCCGGCATCGGGCTGGATTCGTTACGGGCAGCGGCCAGCGAGCCCGATTTCCTCGCCGGCGTTCTCGATCACCTGCTCGCGGACGAGGCCATGCTGGTCGCCTTCGCTGAAGAGCAGGACCTCGATCCGGCGGCGATCGGACGGGCGCGCGCCGCGCTGGGCGGTCAACGGGAGCCGGATGCCTCGTGACGATGCGCCGTGACGCTGCCGGTGATAACGCCCGCGCCAGCGCCACGGCGGGATTTTGCCGCGACTGCTTTGCCGACGTTCCGGATCGCGTCCCGCGCTGCATCGCCTGCAAATCGCCGCGCGTGCTGCGCCATGCGGAACTGGCGGCGCTGACCATCGCGCATGTCGATTGCGACGCCTTCTACGCCACCATCGAGAAGCGCGACGACCCGAGCCTTGCCGACAAACCCGTGATCATCGGCGGCGGCAAGCGCGGCGTCGTCTCCACCTGCTGCTACATTGCGCGCACCTTCGGCGTGCGCTCGGCCATGCCAATGTTCGAGGCGCGCCGGCTCTGTCCGCACGCGACGATCGTGTCGCCGAACATGGAAAAATATGTCGGCGTCGGCCGCGCGGTGCGGCGGCTGATGCTCGAACTCACGCCACTGGTCGAACCGCTGTCCATCGACGAGGCGTTCCTCGACCTGACCGGAACCGAACGCCTGCATGGCACGATTGCCGCCAAATCGCTGGCGCGGTTTGCGGCGCGGGTCGAGACCGAGTTGGGCATTACGGTCTCGGTCGGCCTGTCATGCAACAAGTTCCTCGCCAAGATCGCATCCGACCTCGATAAGCCGCGCGGCTTCGCGATCCTAGGCGGCGCGGAAGCGCAGAGTTTTCTGGCACCACGGCCGGTCGGCCTCATTTTCGGCGTCGGCAAGGTCTCGCAGGAGCGCTTCGCACGCGACGGCATTCGCTTGATCGCCGATCTGCAGCGGCTGCCGGAAATCGAATTGATGCGCCGCTATGGCGGTGAGGGCCAGCGCCTGTCGCGGTTGTCGCACGGCATCGACAATCGCAAGGTCAGCCCGGAGCGCGAAGCCAAGACCGTGTCCGGCGAAACCACCTTCGAGACCGACATCGCCGACTTCCGCACCCTCGAACGCACGCTGTGGCGGCTCTGCGAAAAGGTCTCCGGCCGGCTCAAGGCGAGCCGGCTCGCCGGCACCAGCATCACGTTGAAGCTGAAGACCGCCGATTTCAAGACCCGCACCCGGGCGCGCTCGCTCTCGCATCCGACCCAGCTCGCAGCGCGAATCTTCGACGCCGGCCGCGATTTGCTGGAGCGGGAAGCCGACGGCACGCGCTTCCGCCTGCTCGGGATCGGAGTGTCGTCACTGGAGGAGACCGCCGACGCCGACATGGGCGACCTGCTCGATCGACGCGCAGCCGAGGCCGAACAGGCGATGGACAAGCTACGCGCGCGCTATGGCCGCGACGCGGTGGTGCGCGGCCTGGCATTCGAAGGCAAGATGGAAGACGACGTGACCGAGGACGAATGAGCACGCAAGCTCACAAACACGAACTCACGGACAGGGTTTGGGCTGCTTGATCTCCAGCGAGGTCATCTCGCCGCTGATCGAGAAGTCGTTATAGTCGAGCAGCAGCGCGCGCGAGATGCCGTTCTCATACATTTCGAACGACAGCGCATAGACCGGGAGCTGTTCGCCGCCGCTCTTGCTCTTGTCGAAATAGCTGATCGTCACCGGCCAGCGTTTCATGCCGGCGAGATCCGCCTGCCCTGCCGCCGCGTCAGTCGGAACGCGCTGGTCCGGCGCGATTTCCTTGCCGATGACGGTGAGCGTCGAATAGACCTTCTCGCCTTTCTCGGACCCGTCATAGACCGGCAATTCGACCAGGCTTTTGCCCTCGCGTGCGGCCGCGATGATGCGCGCCATATGCTCGGTCGGAAAATTGACGGTGGCATCGAGGCTGTTCTGCACATTGGCTGGCTTGGTCAGCGTCACGGTGATGCCGCTGGTCGCGCGCTCGGCGCGACCAGCGACGTCGTCGACCATGCGCTGATTGACGAAATTCTGTGACTGGAATTTGTAGCTCTTGCCGGCCCCGTCCTCCCAGGTGGTCGAGCGCAGATCGCTCAGGGTGACGTTGCCTTCGCCGTTATTGAGTTCCGACACCTGCCGGAATGTCAGGTCATAGCCGTCGCAGGCGCTGCCGGAGAAGTCATACAGGATGCGTCCGCGCACCGAGACGACCGACGCGCGCGATTGCGAGAGCTTGAGTTCGTAGACCGCGCGATGCGGAGCCATCGCCTTGGTCTGCGCGACGGCAGCGGCGGGAACGGCCGTGAAGGCCGCCAGGAGGGCAAGGCGAAAAGCGGCATGCGTCATGAATCGCGCTCCATTTCCGGTAAATTAGGCTCGCAATAAGGGGCTAGCAAGGCAAGCGCCGTGCCGCTTGCGCGCCCCTTTGTGATCGGCGAAGACGATCGAAGGCAGTTTTTGGCAGCGGATTTCGTGGAAACGGAGCGGGCATCATGGCGGGGCTGGTCGAGAAGAGGCTTGAAGCGCTCGGGGTCGTATTGCCGACGCCACCGGCTCCGATCGCCAATTATGTCGGTTTTGTGCAGACCGGGTCGCTGCTGGTCGTGTCCGGCCAACTCTGCATTGGCGCCGACGGCAAGCTGACCGCCAAGGGCAAGCTTGGCGGCGGCGTGTCGAGCTCGGACGGCGCCGCGGCGGCGCGCGCCTGCGCCATCAACCTGCTCGGCCAGGTGAAGGCCGCGCTCGGCGACCTCGACCGGGTCACACGCGTCGTGCGCCTCGGCGGCTTCATCAGCGCGACCCCCGACTTCATCGATCTGCCGAAGGTGATGAACGGCGCCTCCGACCTGATGGTCGAAGTCTTCGGCGACAAGGGACGCCACGCCCGCACCACGGTCGGCGTCCCGGTGCTTCCGCTCGACGCCGCCGTCGAGGTCGAGGGATTATTCGAGGTCGCCTGACATGTCCTCGCTCGATTGGCTGACAGCGCGGCCGGTGGCGCATCGCGGCCTGCATGACGCAGCGCGCGGCGTGATCGAGAACACGCGCTCCGCGGTCGTCGCGGCAATCGAGGCCGGCTACGCCATCGAGGTCGACCTGCAGATCACGTCCGACGGCGAAGCGATGTTGCATCATGACGATGCATTGGGGCGGCTCACCGACGGAAGCGGCCGGCTCGATGGCCTCACAGCACGCGAACTCGCGGATGTCGGTTTCAAGGCGACCGCGGACCGCATGATGACGCTCGGCGCGCTGTGCGATCTGGTCGCCGGCCGGGCGACCATGCTGCTCGAGCTCAAGAGCCATCACGACGGCGACGAGCGCCTCGTCCACCGCACCGCCGAGACCCTGGCGCGTTATCGCGGCCGCGCCGGCGTGATGTCGTTCGATCCCGCTCTGGTCGCGGCCTTGCGCCGGATCGCCCCCGAGATGACCCGTGGACTGGTGGCAGAGCGGCACGCCTCCGAGGGCGAATACCCGCCGACGCTCGCGCAAGCGATCCGCGCGGCGCCCCACTTCATCGCCTATTCGGTGCAGGACCTCCCGGCGCCGCTGCCAACCATCGCGCGGCATCTGTTCAGCCGCCCGCTGCTCACCTGGACGGTGCGCAGCCCAGCCGACCGTGTCCGCGCCGCACGCCATGCCGACCAGATGATTTTCGAGGGCTTCCGGCCCTAGCCTTTGAGCATGGCTTGTCCGCAAAACCGGTGTCCAATTTTCGCGACCATGCTCTAGGATCAAACCGCTTCATGCCCCCGACCGAAACCAAACTCCGTGTGGCCAGCGCGATCAGCGAGATCGCCGCCGACGCTTGGGATGCCTGCGCCAATCCTCAACCAGATTCTCAATTATCCGATCAATCAGATCAGAAGATCTACTATAACCCCTTTATATCGCATGCTTTTCTTTCCGCACTCGAAGCCTCGAAATCAGCCCAGCGCAACACCGGCTGGCAACCGCTCCATCTCGTCGTTGAGGCCGCTGAGGGCGACATCCAGGCAGTCTCCCCCTGCTACGTGAAGACCCACTCGCGTGGCGAATATGTCTTCGACCATGGCTGGGCCGACGCCTATGAGCGCGCCGGCGGCGCCTATTATCCGAAGCTCCAGGTGGCCGTCCCCTTCACCCCCGCCACCGGCCCCCGCCTCCTGGTGCGTCCTGGCCCCAAGGCCGATGCGGTCCGGGCGTTGCTGGCGGACGCGATGGTCGACGTCTGCCGCCAGTCCCAAGCGTCGTCGGTGCATGTCACCTTCGCCACCCAGCCGGAATGGGAACTGCTCGGCGCACGCGGCTATCTTCAGCGCACCCATCAGCAATTCCATTGGGAGAATGCCGGCTATTCCAGCTTCGACGATTTTCTCGGCGCGCTGGCGTCCCGCAAGCGCAAGGCGATCCGCCGCGAACGCCAGGAGGCGCTCGCCAACGGCGTCACCGTGCACCGCATCACCGGCGCGGAACTGACCGAAGAGGTGTGGGACGCGTTCTTCCATTTCTACATGGAGACCGGCTCGCGCAAATGGGGGCGCCCCTATCTCACACGCGAATTCTATTCGATCATCGGGCAGTCCATGGCCAACCAGATCCTGCTGGTGATGGCGAGGCGTGACGGCCGCTGGATCGCAGGCGCGATCAACTTCATCGGCTCGGACACGCTGTTCGGCCGCCATTGGGGCGCGATCGAGCATCACCCCTTCCTGCATTTCGAGGTCTGCTATTATCAAGCCATCGAATACGCCATCGCCCATGGCCTCAAACGGGTCGAGGCCGGCGCGCAAGGCGAGCACAAGCTCGCCCGCGGTTATCTGCCGGTCACGACCTATTCGGCACATTTCATCGCGGACCCTGGCCTGCGCCGTGCCGTGGCCGACTTCCTGACCCGTGAACGCGACTTTGTCGCGGAGGCAAACGAGGAACTGACCGAGGCCGGGCCGTTCCGCAAGGTCGAAGACTGAGCTAGCCTGAGCTCAAACCAAAGGCTGGAGCGCCGCGATGGCCGCCTATGATCCAAATAACGTCTTCGCCAAAATCCTGCGCGGCGAATTGCCGTCCTACAAGGTCTATGAGGACGACAAGACGTTTGCCTTTCTCGACATCATGCCGCGGGCGCCGGGCCATACGCTGGTGATCCCCAAGGCGCCGGCGCGCAACCTGCTCGACGTCGCGCCGGATGACCTCGCCCATGTGATGCAGGTCGTGCAGAAGGTCGCCAAGGCCGGCATGAAGGCGTTCGCGGCCGACGGCGTGACGCTGCAGCAATTCAACGAGCCGGCGGGCGGCCAGGTGGTGTTTCACCTGCACATGCACGTCATCCCGCGCAAGGAAGGCGCGCCGATGAAGCCGCCGGCGAGTGAGAAGGAAAAGCCCGACGCGCTGGCGAAGCACGCGCAGCTTCTGATCGCGGCGCTCAAGGCACCATGAGGCTGACGCCGGACAGGTAGCCGCCGATCAGCATCGCCGCCTGCCCGCCCATCACGCCGGCAAACACCGAGCGCTTGATCACCAGGAAGGTCAGGAAGCCGATCGCGAGCGCTGCAAGCCGCACCGACAGGGGCACCAAGGCAAGCGCGCCCGGCGCGTCGACCACAAGCTGCGCCACCACGCCGGCCAACACCGCGGTCGCAACCGCCCTCACCCAGATCAGCAATTCGGAATTCTCGTCGACGCCGTGCGACACCGCGACGCCAAGCATGCGCCAGACCTCGTTCGGCAGATAGCCGACCAGGATCAGCACGATATAAGGCCAGAGCTCGGTGACGATGCCGCTCATTGGAGCACCCTGCGCAGCCAATGCGCGCCATAGCCAAGCGTCCCGGCCGTCAGCGCTGCGATCAGCAGCGAGAAATCGACCTTCATCCAGGCAAGCAGCGGCGCCAGGGTAAGGCCCAGCACAAAGGCGGTGCGGTCGGACAACAGAATGCTGTTGCGCGCGGTCGAAGTGAGGAAACTGAGCGGCGTCAGCATCAGCACTGCGGCACTCAATAACGGCGGAAGTTGCGCGGCGAGGACGAAGCCCGCGATCGTGCCCAGCACCGAGGACGTCGTCATCCCGATGCCGATGCCGGTGCAGAAGGAAATCCGGTTTTCGCGCGGCACATGCGGCGCAAATCGCAGCGTTTCGATCCAGATGCTCACCGCGATGAAATGCGCGAACAACACCAGATCGCGGGTACGGGTCTGCGGCGTCCGCAGCATCGGCAGCAGCGACACGGTCATCGGCAACAGCCGGATTCCGGACAATGCGACGGCAAACGCGACCGACAGCAGCGGCGCCCCGGCGCCCAGCATGGTCACCGAGATCACCTGGGCGGGACCGGCGAAGATCAGCGCGGTCGAGAGCGTCGCCCAATAGATCGAGAAGCCGAGATCGTGGCACAGCGCGCCGAAGCCGACAAAGGTCGCAAACAGCGTGTAGCAGAACACCGAGCGGCTGCTCGCGCGCATGCCGGCCAACACAGCGGCACCCGGCGACAGCACTGCGCCTTCGGGCGGCGCTGGAGATTGAGGCAGCATGCTTGGAGTCTCGCCGGAATTCAGCGCGACCGAACCACGGAATAGCCACCCGCTCAACCCGGGAATGCGCATGCCTGCAGTTTGCGGCCCAGGAAATATCCGGGCGAGGCAGCTGGGCTTTTCAAACTAGGCCAGCATCAGGCCAACAATGAAATGGCCCCTCCGAAGAGGGGCCATTTCACTTGCTTGCCACAAGCTCGCTGAGATGTACGCGTGAAATCAACAATTGAACGCGCTGCCCCGTCCCGGCTTACGCGCCTGGCCCGGCGGGCAGAAGCCCCTTTTATTCGCGCCGCGGGTTCCGGCTACGGGCGAACGGGAATCAATCGCCATTGCGTTCGCATGAGGCGGCACGGCCCGGGCCTTACCATTCGATTTCGCAAAAGACGGTGCGGCGCTGGTCGCGATTATCGCGGTCGCCAGCACGACATAGGTTGCGAGCTTGAGCATGAGATACTCTCCTCGGGCACTAATGCCCAATCCGAGAACGATTGGCTTGACCAATCAGTTCCAACCACACCTACATTCAGGGGGTGAATGGCAATTGAGGGCGCTGTTCATAGCGCCCTTTCACTTCGGCCTCAGGTGACCCACGCTGAAACGGATGCGGTGGACGGCCCAGATTTGCCGACTTTAACGATCTCTCCGCGGCGACATTTACCAGGACGTAATCCGCTTGGCGTAACTGCGCGTCATGGAACAGCAAGGTAGGGCCCCGCGCCAGCGGACATTTAAGGGCGGATCGATCGCCTTCGACCGCGCCGCGTCGATCGATTGTCTCGTGCGCAACCTCTCCGCCACCGGCGCCTGCCTTGAGGTCGAAACGCCTGTTGGAATTCCCGACGAGTTCACACTCATCATAAAGCCAGAGTACCTGAGGCGTTCGTGTCGAGTTGCCTGGCGCGCAGTCAAGCGCATCGGGGTTCGTTTCGGGTAGCAGTTCCCAGCTCGACGATGAAGCTCCGATCGGTGCCCCTTTCTACCGATCCCATTAAACACGGTTAGGCGAAGGAATGGTAGAAAGCCCGACGCGTAGCTATTCTATTTCGAACATGGACCATCCGTTGAGGATGTCTCTTTCGCCAGCGCATTTATGCCCGGGCCGATTTACGTTAACGCCAAGATCGGATTGCGCGTGAGGGAAGATTGCAGCTAGGCAACTTCCGTGCAGTGGCCGGATGAAATTCATGGAAACGATCCGAACGTATCGAGCGCCCGTCGGCAAGACGGGCACCATCACACGTGACCAGGCGACTTGCCTGATTGCAAACGTATCAAAATCCGGGGCCGCTCTGGAAATCATCGGCTCGACCGGTGTCCCCGATGCGTTCACGCTCACGATTGACGGCGATCCTGTGGCGCGGCCGGCGCGCGTGAGATGGCGAACGGCGACGGGCACGGGTGTTCGCGTCGGTGTCGAATTTCAAGACGACCGCCGGAATGACGAATTGCGCAAGTAAGCAGGCGTGGCACTGCTAACCGGTCCACCACCTCAATTCGACGTGCTTAAAACGCGAAGAACATATTAAACAAATCGACTGGATCGTCGAAGCGCAAGACCGCGAACGCAAAGATCGCAATCATCACTGCGGACAAAAGCGGCACTCCCCAAAAGCTGAGCGCCTCATGGATTTCGCTGCGGACAGGCTCTCCCCAGACGGCCTGCAATCCGAGGATATTCCAGCGGCCGCGATCCAGCGGTAAAATGGGCACCTATTGCGCTATGCGTAGCTGCGACAGATTGGTGCCGATCGCTTTGAACACGTTGTCCAACCCACTGCTGGTCG
>CANKHJ010000141.1 GCA_947481635.1 Bradyrhizobiaceae bacterium | reverse complement strand
GGTCAAGCACGCGCCGAAAACGTCATTGTTCGAGGTGCCCTTTTGTTTGAGCATGATCTTATCGGAAAACCGGTCTCCACTTTTCCGGATCATGCTCTAGGGAACACCCCATGGCGCAGCCGCTGGCCGGACTCCTGGTGCTTGATTTCACGACGCTGCTGCCGGGGCCGCTGGCGACCTTGATGTTGGCGGAAGCTGGCGCTGAGGTGCTCAAGATCGAGCGCCCTGGCGGCGAAGAGATGCGCGCCATGGCGGCGCAATGGGACGCCTCGTCCGCGGCGTTCGCGATGCTCAATGCCGGCAAGAAAAGCCTCGTGGTCGATCTCAAGGCCGACGACGATCGCGCAAAGCTGATGCCGCTGGTCGCGCGCGCCGATATCCTGGTCGAGCAATTCCGTCCCGGCACGATGGCCCGTCTCGGTCTCGACTATGACACGCTGCGCCGGGTCAATCCGCGGCTGATCTATTGCTCGATCTCGGGCTACGGCCAGACCGGGCCGCGTGCGCATGAAGCCGGGCATGATCTCAACTATATCGGTGCGACCGGATTGCTCGCGTTGCAGCCGGGACCGGCCGAGACGCCGGTGGTGCCGCCCGCGCTGATCGCCGATATCGGCGGCGGCTCGCTGCCGGCGATGATCAACATCCTGCTGGCGTTGCGCCAGCGCGACGCGACCGGCGCGGGATGCCATCTCGACATCGCGATGGCGGATGCGATGTTCACCTTCGCGCCATTCGCATTGACGCAGGGGCTGGCAGGCGGACGCTTTCCGGAGGCTGGTGAGATGCCGCTGGTCGGCGGCTCGCCACGTTATCGGCTCTATCCGACCAAGGACGGCAAGCTGGTTGCTTGCGCGGCATTGGAGCAGAAATTCTGGGTGGCCTTCACCGCGGCCGTGGCGCTCGACGTTGCGGTCGGCGCCGACGCGGTCGCAGCGCGGATCCGCGAACACACGGCGGACGAATGGCGGCCGGTGCTCGCCGCCGCGGATTGCTGCGTCACCATCGTCGCGTCATTGGACCAGGCGCTGCGCGATCCGCATTTCGTGCAGCGCGGCTTGTTCGCGCATCGGCTTGCGCTGGGGGGTGGGACGATCCCGGCGCTACCGCTTCCGTTGGCACCGGAATTCCGTGCGCCGGTGGATGATGCCAGGACCACGCCGCCGCTCGGCGCCGACAGCGCAAGCTATCTCGGTAAAATCTAAAGCGGCTCGCCACGCATCAAGCGCGGTTGCGCGAGCAGCGGCATGACGCCTTCGCGCATCATCGCGCGGCGCAGCGGGCCGATCCGGTCGAGCATGAATAATCCCAACGCGCGCGCGCCCTGCACTGGGAGAAAATCCGTCAGCAGGCTGCGGTTGAGCATGTCGATAGCGGTATGGCGCGATGTGATATCGGCGCGGCGCGCGCTGTCGTAGCGCGCCAGCACGGCGTCGGCTCCGATGTCAGCGCCGGCGCGGTGCGCCTCTACCACCAGTTCGGCGATGGTTGCCGCGTCGCGCAGGCCGAGATTGAGCCCCTGCGCGCCGATCGGCGGAATGAGATGCGCGGCCTCGCCGATCAGAGCGATGCGGCGTGCGGCAAAGGCGCGCGCGGTCTCGACCGCGAGCGGAAACTTCCCTCGGCCGGACTCGACGGTGATTTTTCCAAGCAGCGAATGCGAGCGGCGCTCAAGCTCCATCACGAGTTCCGGCGTGTCGGCCTGCGACCAATGCTCCGCGTCGCGCGGATCGGCGACAAACACCAGGCTGGAGCGCCGGCCGGGGAGGGGTACCAACGTGAAGGGCCCGGAATCGGTGTGGAATTCGGTGGAGATATTGGCATGCGCGCGGCTATGCCCGAGGTTGAAGGTCAAGGCGGTCTGCGGATAACGCCGTGCGTCGGTCTCGATGCCCGCAGCGGTCCGGCAGATCGACTGCCGCCCGTCCGCGCCGATGGCCAGACGTGCGGCGATCGTGCCGCCGCCGCTGAGCCGAACCGTCACGGCCGTATCGCCGATCGAGATCATCTCGGCGGTGTCGTCGATGACCGTCAGCGATGCCAAGCCACGAGCATGCTGGTCCAGCGCCGTCAACAGATGACGATTCTCGATATTCTCGCCAAACGCCTCAAGGCCGATTTCACCGGCGTCGAAGCGCACTTCCGGCGCCCGCAGCAAGCGGTTGGTGTCGTCGACCAGGCGGATCACGCGCAACGGCGCCGCATGTTGGCGGCACTCTTCCCAGACACCCAAGGTCTGAAGCGCTGCGACCGAGCCGCCGAGCAGCGCGGTGGTGCGGTGGTCCGGGGCGCGGCTCTTGGCCACCAGCACGGTTTCCAGACCGGAACCGGCCAAGGCGATGGCCGTTGTCAGTCCTGCCGGACCGCCGCCGATCACGACCACTTCGGGAGAATTTGCGTCCATCCGCGTTTCCTAACGCGTTGGGCGGCTGAAGACGAGCCGTCTTGTGAGGGGCGCGTGTGACGGATTTGACGTTCCGACGGTGATCGACGCAACCTAGTGGCAGCTTGCCATCGGAGTCGACATTGCCGACCGTCCGCGCCTTTGCCGTCCACATCCTGACCGCGTCCGGCGCCGCCTGCGCGCTGCTCGCGCTGATTGCCGCCAGCAACGGTGGCTTTATTGCGATGTTCCTCTGGCTCGGCCTCGCGTTCGCGATCGATGGCATTGACGGACCACTGGCGAGGCGCGCCCGTGTTCATGACCTGGTGCCGCGCTGGTCCGGCGACACGCTCGATCTGGTGGTGGATTTCCTCACCTACGTGTTCATTCCGGCCTACGCGATCGTGGCGAGCGGGCTGTTTTCCGACTGGGTCGGGATCGCGCTCGGCATCGTGATCGTCATCACCGGCGCGCTTTATTTCGCCGACACAGCGATGAAGATGGAGGGCAATTACTTCCGCGGTTTTCCGGCACTGTGGAATGTCATCGCTTTCTATCTGCTGGTGCTCAAGCCGGCGCCGTGGCTTGGGGCCGCGCTGATCCTCGCCTTCGCCATTCTCACTTTCGTGCCGTTCCGTTTCGTTCACCCGGTGCGGGTGATACGCCTGCGTGGGCTGACACTTGCGTTGCTCGCGGCCTGGTCGATTCTGGGCGCCGTCGCGTTATATTACGGCCTGTCGCCGGCCGTTTGGATACAGGCGGCGCTTGCGGCGATCGGACTATATTTTCTGGGCGTCGGAATGACCGACAAGGGAAATGCCTGACATGCTCGCATTGCTGTCCGACCCGAATGTCTGGGCCGCGTTGGCAACACTGACTTTGCTCGAGATCGTGCTCGGCATCGACAACCTGGTGTTCATCTCGGTGCTGACGTCGCGGCTGCCCGAGGCGAAGGCGCGACGTGCCCGCGCCATCGGTCTATCGCTCGCCTTCGTTTTTCGCGTGATCCTGCTGGCCGGCCTGACCTTCGTGATCGGCCTCACCGCCACGGTGTTCAGCTTCTGGGGCAATGACTTCTCGTGGCGCGACATCATCCTGATCGGCGGCGGGCTGTTTCTGCTGGCCAAGGGCACCCATGAGATCCACACCGAGGTGGAGTCCCAGGACGGCGAGGACGAACCCGGCGTCAAGGCGGTGGCTGCGAGCTTCGGGTTGATCATCGCGCAATTGATCATCATCGATATCGTGTTCTCGCTCGACTCGATCATCACCGCCATCGGCATGGCCGAGCAGCTGGAAGTGATGGTCGCCGCGGTCGTGATCGCGATGGTCGTGATGTTCATCTCGGCCGGACCGGTGGGGCGTTTCATCGCCGAGCATCCGACCACCAAGATGTTGGCGCTCGCTTTCCTGCTGCTGATCGGCGTCGCCCTGGTCGCGGATGGCTTCGAATTCCATATCCCGCGCGGCTACATCTACTTCGCGATGGCCTTTGCGGGCATGGTCGAGGTCTTCAACGTCATCGCGGTGCGCAACCGCCGCAAGAAGCGCGAGCGCCACCGCCACATGAGCACGCTTTAAAACAAGCGTGACGCCGGCGCCGGGCGTTAGCGTCGAGGGCTAGGGGAGGGACGAACCATGGTCGCTGCAATCCGCGTGCATCAATACGGTGGACCCGAAGTCCTGACCTACGAGGAGGTCGAGGTCGCAGCGCCCGGCGCGGGAGAAGTGCGCGTCAGGCAGCATGCTTGCGGGCTCAACTTCATCGATACCTATTTTCGAATGGGGATGTATCCCTCGCCGATCGGCATGCCATTCATCGCCGGCAACGAAGGCGCGGGCGAGGTGGTCGCTGTCGGGCCTGGCGTCTCCGACATCAAGCTCGGCGACCGCGTCGCCTATGTGACCGGGCTCGGCTGCTATGCCGCTGAACGGCTGGTGACAGCCGAGCGCGCAGTGCCGCTTCCTGCCCATATCAGCTACCAGCAGGCCGCCGGCATGATGCTCAAGGGCATGACCGTGCAGTATCTGCTCAACCGGACCTTCAAGGTCGAGAAGGGGATGAACGTCCTGATCCACGCCGCCGCCGGCGGGGTCGGCCTGATTGCGTGCCAATGGGCCAATGCGCTCGGCGCCAACGTCATCGGCACGGTCGGCAGCAAGGACAAGGCTGCGCTCGCCAAGGCCAATGGGGCGCATCACACCATTCTCTATCGTGACGAGGATTTCGTTGCGCGCGTCAAGGAGATCACCGGTGGCGCGCTTTGCGACGTGGTCTATGACGGCATCGGCAAGGATACCTTCCCGGCCTCGCTCGACTGCCTCAGGCCGCTCGGCATGTTCGCCAGTTTCGGCTCTTCGTCCGGCAAGGTCGATGCGTTCGACATCAACATCCTGCAATTCAAAGGATCGCTGTTCGCGACGCGCCCGACGCTCAACCACTACACCGCGACGCGCGCTGACCTGTTGATGACCGCCAATGACCTGTTCGGCATGGTCGGCAGCGGCAAGGTAACGATTCCGGTCAACCAGACCTATGCGCTGAAGGATGCCCAGCAGGCGCATCGCGATCTCGAGGGTCGCAAGACCACCGGCTCAACGGTGCTGGTGCCGGGCTAGCTCTTCTTCGGCGGCGGGCATACTGGTTCGTCCTGGGTCAAAGGACGATCTCACATGCTCTATGCCATTCTCTGCTACCACTCCGAAGACGTCGTCGGCTCCTGGACCAAGGAGGAGGATGACGCCGTTCTGGCCAAGCTCGCCGTGGTCCAGGACAAGCTGGACAAGCAGGGCCGGCTCGGCCCCGTGGTGCGCCTATTGCCGACCACTGCGGCAACTACATTGCGCAAACATAGCGATCCGCCCCAGGTGCTTGACGGCCCTTTCGCCGAAACCAAAGAGCAATTGCTTGGTTTCTATGTCGTCGAATGTCCCGACCTGGACGGTGCGCTCGAGGTCGCGAAGGATCTCGGCCAGGTGAATCCGGGCGGCAGCTACGAGATTCGCCCGCTCTCGGTGTTCCGGCCGGGGAGCCTGCCGTCGTGACAGAGCTCGCCTGGATCGAAGCGGGCGTGAGGGCCCTGCTCACGAAGGACAGCGCGGATGATCTCGCTAGTCCGACCGCATGTCCCCGCCTGCGCCGGGACATGCGTTAGTCTGGGAATTTGATCAGACCGGCTGCACGACGCTTTCAGCGAAGGCAGCGCCGACCAGAGGCCCGGCCCATGTCGCGCACGTCACCTTGCGGCGTTGCTGATAATGGGTCGGTTCTTTGGGATCGGCCTCGGTGTGCGCTCTGTCGAACAGCGCGTTGCCGACATTGCCGCCGATGTAATACAGCATGTCGCGGTCGCAGGCTGCTGCAATGGCGAAGCCGATCTGCTGCAGATGAGCGCGCCGGTAGCAATAAAGCGCGAGCTTGGCCCGGATTTCGGAATCGAGCGTACTGACCAGTTCGGCGATGCCTTCGGCGGGCGCCTGATAGAGGCGTCCCAGCATCACATCGGATACCGGACAGAGATCATCGTCGGCTGAATAATTTGCCATCGTGCGCCTCAAGTCGACCAGCCCCTGTGGGACCGTGCGGCGCAGACAGTTAACGATGGGTAAACAAGTTCGTAAAATTAAAAACCAATCACGGTCCCGTGCAGGTCGTAGGCGTCGGCGCGCTCGATTTTTACCGTCGCGATCTCGCCGACACGCAGCGGGCGGCGGCTCGCCACATGCACGGCGCCATCAATCTCGGGCGCATCGCCCTTGGTGCGGCCTTTGGCGACCGTCGGGCCGATCGCGTCGATGATTACCTGCTGGCGCGTACCGACCTTGCGCTTGAGCCGTTTCGCCGAAATCGCCTGCTGGTGCGCCATGAAGCGATGCCAGCGCTCGTCGGTCAACTCACGCGACACCGCGCCGTCGAGCGCGTTCGAATCGGCGCCCGCGACCGGCTCGTAGCGGAAGCAGCCAACACGATCGATCTGGGCGACATCCAGCCAGTCGAGCAGCATCTGGAAGTCCTGCTCGGTCTCGCCGGGAAAGCCGACGATGAAGGTCGACCGCAGCGTCAGGTCGGGACATTCGGCGCGCCAGGCTTCGATGCGGCCAAGGGTCTTTTCGACGCTTCCGGGCCGCTTCATGCGCTTGAGGACATTCGGCGAGGCATGTTGGAACGGGATGTCCAGGTAAGGGAGAATCGCTCCCTCGGCCATCAGCGCAATGACCTCGTCGACATGCGGATAGGGGTAGACGTAGTGCAGCCGGACCCAGGCTTGAAGTTTGCCGAGTTCGCGCGCCAGATCGTAGAACTTGGCGCGGACCTCGACGTCCTTGAAGGCGCTCGGCGCGTAACGCAGGTCGACGCCATAGGCCGAGGTGTCCTGCGAGATCACCAGCAATTCCTTCACCCCCGCCGCGACCAGCTTCTCGGCCTCGCGCAGCACGTCGGCGGCCGGCCGCGAGACCAGATCGCCGCGCAATTTTGGGATGATGCAGAAGGTGCAACGATTGTTGCAACCCTCTGAAATCTTGAGATAAGCGTAATGCCGGGGCGTCAGTTTGATGCCTTCCGGCGGCACCAGGTCGAGGAACGGATCATGCGCCGGCGGCACCGCCCGGTGCACCGCGTCGAGCACGCTCTCGTATTGCTGTGGGCCGGTGATGGCGAGCACCTGCGGGTATTGCGCGAGGATCTTTTCCGGCTCCGCGCCCATGCAGCCGGTGACCACGACCTTGCCGTTCTGCGCCAGCGCCTCGCCGATCGCGCCGAGCGATTCCGCCTGGGCGCTGTCGAGGAAGCCGCAGGTATTGACGATCACCAGGTCGGCGCCCTCGTGCTTGCGGGTCAGCTCATAGCCCTCGGCACGCAGGCGCGTCACGATGCGTTCGCTGTCGACCAGCGCCTTGGGGCAGCCGAGCGAGACGAAGCTCACCTTCGGGGCGGCCCGCTTTTCGGTCACGATGTCCGTCATGGCGCGGGTGAAAGCACGGCCTGCATGGCATGTCCAATGGCTTGATGGGTGGCTTGACTTGGGACGGGGCTGCCCAAAGGATGGGGGCAGGACGCCCACGGACTTAAAACGAAAATGGGGCGCCGGGAGGACGACATGGTGCAGTCCAGCACGGGCCCCGCGGTGGTCGCGGAAAATGCCAGCAAATTGTTCCTGGACGGCGCCGTCATTGCGTTCCGGCAATTGTCGCTGGACATCAACAGCGCCGAAATCCTCTGCGTCGTCGGCCCCAGCGGCTGCGGCAAGACCACCTTCCTGCGCTGTATCGCAGGGCTCACGGAGCTCAGCAGCGGGCAGATCCTGGTCCATGGCAAGCCGGTCAAAGGCCCGCCGGACGGCGTCGCCATGGTGTTCCAGCATTTCGGCCTGTTGCCCTGGAAGACGGTAAGCGACAACGCCGCCTTCGGTCTGGCGATGGCGGGTGCGAGCGCGGCCCATATCAAGGAGCGGGTGCGTCACTACCTCGACTTGGTCGGGCTGAACGGCTTCGAGGACCATTATCCCTACCAGCTCTCCGGCGGCATGCAGCAGCGCGTCGGCCTGGTGCGCGCACTCGCGATGAATCCCTCGGTCCTGCTGATGGACGAGCCGTTCGCGGCGCTCGACGCGCAGACGCGCGAAACGCTCCAGGAGGAACTGCTCGCGCTGATGGAGCGGCCAGATGAGCGCAAGACCATGATCTTCATCACGCACTCGATCGATGAGGCGATTTTGCTCGGCGACCGCGTCGCGGTGATGAGCGCACGGCCCGGCCAGATCAAGGAAGTGCTCGACGTGCCGTTCGCGCGGCCGCGCGATGTCAACGAATTGCGCGGCGATCCGCGCTTCGCGGCATTGCGGACCCATATCTGGCGCGAGTTGCAGAACGCGAAGCCCCGAAAAGTCGAGGCGGCCTGACATGTCCGTGCAGTCCAACATCGATCCTCAGGCGTTGCGTGCCGCCGATGAGCGCGAGGAGCAGGCGCGTGCCCGCAAGGCCGCGGCCGCGCGGCGGCAGAAGCGGTCGTATCAGACCATCATGATCCGCAGCGCCTCGCTCGCGATCGTGCTGATCGCGTGGGAGATCTTCGGCGCCCATGTCGATCCGATCCTGTTCGCGCCGCCGTCGAAGGTGGTGATTCAGTTCGTCACCATGGTCCGTAGCGGCGAGTTGTGGACCTATCTGTGGCCGAGCCTGGTGGTGTTCGGCGTCGGCCTCTCGATCGCCGCGGTCGCGGGCATAGCCATCGGGCTTTTATTCGCGCGCTATTGGTTCCTCGACGTCGCGCTCGGCACCTACGTCACCTTCCTCTATTCGACGCCGACGGTCGCGCTGGTGCCCCTGATCGTGCTGTGGGTCGGCTTCGACATGACGGCGAAAATCGTCATCCTGTTCCTGTTCGCTTTCTTTCCGATGGCGATCAACACCTATCAGGGCGTCAAGAATGTCGATCCGAACCTGATCGAGGTTGGGCGCGCGTTCCGCTGCAGCGAAGGCCAGCTCTGGACCAATATCATCCTGCCTGCGGCGTTGCCGTTCATCGTCACCGGCCTGCGGCTTGCCGTCGGCCGCGGGCTGATCGGCATGGTGCTGGCCGACCTCTACACCGCCATTTCCGGCATCGGATACCTGATCGTGCGCGCCGCCAATGCGTATCAGGTCGACAAGATGCTGGTGCCGATCGTCGTCCTTGGCATTCTCGGCGTTTCGCTGACCGCGCTGCTGCGCATGCTCGAGCTGCGTGTCGCGCCCTGGATGGCCGCGGATCGCACGTCGTAACAATCAACCCATCACGGAGGACCTGCATCATGCCGACGCGCCTTCACCGGACCAGCCTTGTCAGGATTTTGCCGCTGCTGTCAGCGGTCGCGCTGCTGACCAGTATCGGCGTCGATCAGGCCGCCGCCCAGACCTGCGCCACGATGCGCAAGGTCAATATCGGCGTGTCTGTCGCGCCGCCGAATGTGGTTCACACCGCGCCCTTTATCGCCAAGGAGCTCGGCTTCTTCTCCAAGCATTGCCTGGACGCGAACATCATCCAGTTCGATGGTGGCGCCGCCGGCACATCGGTGACCAGCGTGGCGCAGGGCTCGTCGCTCGGTAATCTTCCCGACCTCGCGATCGCACGCGGGTTGAAGGGCAAGCAGGTCTGGGGCCTCGCGCCAAAACTGCCCCAGGCCTATGTCGTGACCGACGCGATCAAGACCCCCAAGGATCTCAAAGGCAAGCGGCTCTCCGCGGCCGGCGGCGTCGGCGGCTTCAACTGGCTGATGGGTGTCGAGGTGCTGCGCCAGGCCGGTATGAAGGAAGAGGACGCGACATTCATCTCGCAGGGCACCGCGGGGCGTCTCCCGGGGCTGCTGACCGGACAGCTCGATGCGGTGTTCCTGCATCCGGAGGACGTCTATCTCGCGCAGAAGCAGAAGCCCGGCCTGCACGTGCTGGTGCAGCTTTCGGACCTGCTGCCAAATTATCCGTTCAACTCCTACGGCGCCGCGGATAGCGTGATCTCCAAGGACCGCGACATCGTCGTCGACGCGATGGCCGCGATGATCGAGGCCAACCGCGCGGCCTATAACGACCGCGCCAAGGTGCTCCCGATCATCATGAAGGCGACCGAAAAGCCGCAGGACGCGGTCGAATATAGTCTGGACGTGCTGACCAAGAATTGCATCTGGTCGGTGAATGAAGGTTCGAGCAAGGAGCGCTCCGACTGGAGCATGCAGCGCCTGGTCGAGGTCGGCGACATCAAGCCCGAGCAGAAGCTGGCCTTCGAGCAGGTGGTCGACATGAAGCTTGCGAGCGATGCCGTGGCGAAAGCCGGCGGTCGGGTGAAAATCGGCAATTGTGATCTCTGAGGAGCTGGAAATGAATGTTCAACCGCGCATGCCAGGCGCAATGCCCTGGGACGATCTGAAGGGGCGGCTCGACCAGAATGGACCGTTCAACGCAATGCGCGGAACGCCGTATTACCGCGACGCGGTGTATGACCAATTCTCGGCGGCGGAATACGCGCGGCGCTATGCGTTGTTGCGCGCCAAGATGCGTGACGAGAAGCTCGATGCGGTCGTGGTTCCGGGCGGGCCGAGCCATTGGAGCTTCGGCGGCGGCATGACTTGGCTGACCGGCCATTGGGAATGGCACGCGCTGTGCTGCTATGTGCTGGTGCCGCTCGAAGGCGATCCGACCATGATCTATTCGATGGGCGGCACGCATTGCGAGGCGGTGCGGCGCGTGGTCTCGGGCGCGCTCTCCGACGTACGCAACAGCCGCGGCGGCAAATATGCGCAGGTGATGGTCGAGCGGCTGCGCGAGCTCAAGCTCGAACGCGGGCGCATCGGTTTTCTCGAAGTCGATCCGCGCCATCTCGACTATCTGCCGGTCAACCAATACGAGACTTTCCGTAAGGAATTGCCGGACGCGCAATTCGTGTTCACCCACGGCTGGATGCACGAATTGCTGTCGATCCACAGCGCGGAAGAACTCGACTGCGTGCGCGTCGCCGGCAAGCTCTGCCAGGACGCGATGGAGGCCATGGTCGCGCGTGCCAAGCCCGGTGCGACCGAAATTCATCTTCGCGCCGCGGCCGGCGCCGCGATCCTCGAAGGGGGAGGGGACATCGACTTCCTGATCATCGGTTCGACGCCGATGGATGATCCGGCGCTGGTGTTCGGCAATCCGCGTCCCTCGAACCGGATGCTCAAGAAGGGCGACATCATCAACATGGAGCTTGCGGCCGGCTATCGCGGCTATACCGCGCAGATCGGCTCGCCGATCACGGTGGGGCCGCCGAACGAGATGGTGCGCAAGTTCTGGAGCGAGATCACGTTGCCCGGCTACCTGCGCATGGCGAAGGAGATCAAACCGGGTAACTCGCTCGAGACCATCCGCGAGGCCGGAAAATTCTTCCGCGATAACGGGGTGCAGTCGCGTCCGATCCACGCCCATGGCATCGACATCATTACCGACGGGCCGCATGTGTTCTGCGAGCATGTCGAGGCCGAGCATTTCGAGAAAGTGTTCAAGCCGGGCATGGTGTTCATGGCCGAACCGAACCCGATCTCGGCCGACGGCCAATTCGGCATCTTCCTCGGCCACACCTTCATCGTCACCGAGACCGGTCACGAGGTAGTGGACAAATTCCCGCTGGAGATCGCGGTAGCGGGCTGACAGTCCGCTGAAAACGAAAACCCGCCGAGGATTGCTCCTGGCGGGCTCAGTTTCTCGCGCCGTCAACACCTCCGGTACATCCGCGGAAGCAACATCGTCGCGAGCAACAAGATCTGTATAGGAGCCGACTATGTCTATTCGATGACAGTCGGCAGATAATTTGAACCGAAGTGTTAACGCGCCGCTGCTTTGGCGCCGCGGCCGATCGTAAGGTCCGACAATTCCTTCAGGTCCGCCACCTCGGCTGCGGCCAGGAATAGGCCATCCATCGCCGTGCTGATGTCGTCGGTCTGGGCGGAAACGCTGCGCGAGAATTCGAGCACCGCGGTAATCGCCTGGCGGGTGCGCTGGATGCTGCTCTCGACCGCTTCAAAGGCCGCGGTCATGGTATCGGCATTGGCGGCGGTCCCCGATGCCGTTTCGGCGATCATGCGGATCGCGCCAGATTGATGCTCGACCGCGGCCGTCACGGTTTCCGTGACAGTCGCGATATCCTCGATCACGGTGCCGACGGCACTGATCTCTTCGACCGAGCGCCGGGTTTCGCCCTGGATCAGCGCGACCTGACGCGCAATCTCGTCGGTCGCACGCGATGTCTGAGTGGCGAGATTCTTCACCTCCGCCGCGACCACCGCAAAGCCCTTGCCGGATTCGCCGGCGCGCGCGGCCTCGATCGTCGCGTTCAGCGCGAGCAGATTGGTTTGCGACGCGATGTCGGCGATCAGGCCGACGATCGAGCC
>CANKHJ010000140.1 GCA_947481635.1 Bradyrhizobiaceae bacterium | reverse complement strand
GTTGTTCGGCCTGGGTATTTTGCGCTGACGGCTGGTCTCGGCGTCCGTTCGGGGCGGCGCTAAAGCCCGGAATCAAGCCTCTGCAGCGGAATGTCGGCCGGCGCGGGTTCGCCCGCCGGCGCCCGAGGCGTGCTGAATTTGGAAATGTCGGGTTTGGCTGTGTTCTCAGCCCTTCCGCTAAGTTGCAACGCAACAAAAAACCGGCCAAGACCTCCCGGCGGACCATCACAATTGGGCAAGGTTGATGACGAAGTGGGTCTACACGTTCGGGGACGGTAAATCCGAGGGCAAGCCGGGGCAGCGCGAGCTGCTGGGCGGCAAGGGCGCGGGACTTGCCGAGATGGCGAGCCTCGGCCTTCCGGTGCCGCCGGGCTTCACGATCACCACCGAGGTCTGCACCCACTTCTACGACAACGGCAACCGCTATCCAGAAGACCTGAAAGCCGCGGTGGAAATCGCGCTGAAGGAGATCGGCCGCATCACCGGCAAGGGCTTCGGCGACGCCGTCAATCCGCTGCTGGTATCGGTGCGCTCCGGCGCGCGCGCATCGATGCCGGGCATGATGGATACCGTGCTCAATCTCGGCCTCAACGACACCACGGTTGAGGCGCTGGCGAAGAAGTCCGGCGACAAACGCTTCGCCTATGACAGCTACCGCCGCTTCATCACGATGTATTCCGACGTCGTGCTCGGCGTCGCGCATCATCATTTCGAGGAAATCCTCGACGAACATAAAGAGCAGAGCGGCTATACGCTCGACACCGATCTGACGGCGGATGACTGGATCGGCCTGGTGGCGCGCTACAAGGAGCGTGTCGCTGAGGAGCAGGGCCAGCCCTTCCCGCAGGACCCGCATGAACAGCTCTGGGGCGCGATCGGCGCGGTGTTCGGCTCCTGGATGAACCAGCGCGCCATCACCTATCGCCGCCTGCACAACATCCCGGCGAGCTGGGGCACCGCGGTGAACGTTCAGGCCATGGTGTTCGGCAACATGGGCGATACCTCGGCCACTGGCGTCGCCTTCACGCGCAACCCGTCGACCGGCGAGAAGAAGCTCTACGGCGAATTCCTGATCAACGCGCAGGGCGAGGACGTCGTCGCCGGCATCCGCACGCCGCAGGAGATCAGCGAGGAGGCGCGCAAGGAGGCCGGCTCCAAGAAGCCGTCGATGGAAGCCGAGATGCCGGCGGCCTTCGCCGAACTGGCGCGCATCTACACGATCCTTGAGAAGCATTACCGCGACATGCAGGATCTCGAATTCACGGTCGAGCAGGGCAAGCTCTGGATGCTGCAGACGCGCAGCGGCAAACGCACCGCCAAGGCTGCGTTGCGCATTGCGGTCGAGCTCGCCAACGAGGGCCTGATCACGCGCGACGAGGCGGTGACGCGGGTCGATCCCGCGTCGCTCGACCAATTGCTGCATCCGACCATCGATCCCGCCGCCGAACGCCAGATCATCGCGACCGGCCTGCCGGCCTCGCCCGGCGCGGCGAGCGGCGAGATCGTGTTCTCCGCCGATGAAGCCGAGGCGATGAAGGCGCAAGGCAAGAAAGTGATCCTGGTGCGCGCCGAGACTTCGCCCGAGGATATTCACGGCATGCATGCCGCCGAAGGCATCCTCACCACGCGCGGCGGCATGACCTCGCATGCCGCGGTGGTGGCGCGCGGCATGGGCAAGCCCTGCGTCTCCGGCGCAGGCGCGCTGCGCATCGACTACGCGACCAACACGATGGTGGTCGGCCAGCATCATCTCAAGCGCGGCGATCACATCACGGTGGACGGATCGACCGGACAGGTGCTGCTCGGCAAGGTGCAGATGGTCGAACCGGAATTGTCCGGCGAGTTCGGCACGCTGATCGGCTGGGCCGACGCGGTGCGCAAGCTCGGCGTGCGCGCCAATGCCGATACCCCGAACGACGCGCGCGTCGCGCTCAAGTTCGGCGCCGAAGGCATTGGGCTGTGCCGCACCGAGCATATGTTCTTCGATGAGGACCGCATCCGCGCGGTGCGCGAAATGATCCTCGCCGACGACGAAAAGCAGCGCCGCGCGGCGATTGCGAAGCTGCTGCCGATGCAGCGCGCCGATTTTGCCGAGCTGTTCGAGATCATGAAGGGCCAGCCGGTCACGATCCGCCTGCTCGATCCGCCGCTGCATGAATTCCTGCCGCATGGCGATGAGGAGATCGCCGAAGTCGCGGCGGCGATGGGGACCGATCCGAAGAAGCTCGCCGATCGCGCCCGCGAATTGCACGAATTCAATCCGATGCTCGGCTTCCGCGGCTGCCGGCTTGCGATTGCCTATCCTGAGATCGCCGAGATGCAGGCGCGCGCGATCTTCGAGGCAGCGGTGGAAGCCGGCCGCAAGACCGGCGCGCCGGTGGTGCCGGAGGTGATGGTGCCGCTGATCGCGACCAGGATCGAGTTCGACCTGATCAAGGCACGGATCGACGCCATGGCCGAGGCGGTCTCGATGGAGACGCAGGTCAAGGTCACCTATCAGGTCGGCACCATGATCGAATTGCCGCGCGCCTGCCTGATGGCGGGCGAGATCGCGGAGAGCGCGGAGTTCTTCTCCTTCGGCACCAATGATCTCACCCAGACCACCTTCGGCATCAGCCGCGACGACGCCGCGAGCTTCCTCGGCATCTACCTGACGAAGAACATCCTGCCGATCGATCCGTTCGTCTCGATCGATCGCGACGGCGTCGGCGAATTGGTGAAGATCGGCGTCGAGCGCGGACGTAAGGTGCGCGCCAAACTCAAGGTCGGAATCTGCGGCGAGCATGGCGGCGATCCGGCATCGGTCGCTTTCTGCCATGAGATCGGGCTCGACTATGTCTCGTGCTCGCCATTCCGCGTACCGATCGCGCGGCTTGCGGCGGCGCAGGCCGCGCTCGGCAAAGGCACCGCGAGCACCGCATGACGCCGATCCAGAAAATCTGGATCGCATCGATGGTCGCCGGCGGGGTGGTCTTCGGCTCGCTGGCGGTGCGCCAGCCCTTCGGCAAGGGACTGCTCGAGCATCCGGTGGTGATCTATTTCGCGCTCGCCGCCCTAGGCCTTCTCGTGCTGCGCTTCACATTGTCGCGGCCGGTGCCGGAGGTGATCCCGGATCGCGCGCTGTTCATCGGTGGCGTCGCCGGCCTCGGCGCGTTCCTGGCGACCAACTTCGTCGTCGCGCGCTTCTTTTAACAAGCGAGCCGATGCTGACGCCTCACTGACGGTGGTCGCCCCCGCGAAAGCGGGGGCCCAGTACGCCGAGGAGAACGATCAAGGCAACTTCTCTCATGCTTTGCTTGATAGGGCACGGCGTACTGGACCCCCGCTTTCGCGGGGGTGACGACCTGTAGTGGGGCGTGAGACTCGGCTCACAAAGCCCAAAAGCCTTCCATAAAGTTTTCGTTTACCACTCGTTGTGCGATCCCACGCGCAGTTAACGGCTCTGCAAGGTTAATCCGACAATAAAGCTGCGTGTCGCATTTTAGCGACAGTGGCATTCGTGTCGCCGTGCAGTGGCGTTGTGTTGCGTGGGGTTGCGTTGGGTCGCGTAGGTGTTCAGACGAGTAAGCGTCGGCCGAGGCGAAGCGGTGTGGCTTCCCTCGGCCTCTGCGCGTTTGGATTCGCGCTGTTCCCGAACCAGATCGGCTATCAGGATATCGGCGCGCTGATCGCGCGCCAGACCGCCAGCGCCGCGAATTGGCGCGCGCATGTTTTCGCATCGCCGTTCGGTACCATCCACGCGGCGACGTTCAGCTTTTCGCGGCCGGTCGGCACCGCCATACCCGTGATGCCGAGCCTTACATTGGCCGCGCTCGATCCCGGCGGTGACGCCACGACCAATTCGCTGGTCGAGCGCATGATCGGCGAGAAGGCGGCCGAGACGGCACGGGAGCCGCAGCCGAGCGCCGCCTATCCGGTGATTGACCGTAGCCTGAAGGGCGACCGGCGCGCTTTGAAGCCGCCTGCCGAGTTGGAATCCGCCGCGCCGGGTGAAGAGTCGCAGGCGGCGCCGTCGAACGAAGAGGCATCGGTCTGGCCGCCGATCGAGGACAGCGGCGAGGCCGTGCCCGCGGACACGGAGGAACCGGCGGCCGAGGATGCTGCCGACGCATTGTTACGGGACGGGGCTGTCACGGCGACGGACGGCGTGACCCAGACTGCCAGTCTTTATTTCGGCGCCGCGCCGATGAGCCAAGCGCCCGGCGCGATCGAGCCGTGGTCGCCGGGCGCGCAGCCGGTCGTCGAGTTGCCGCTGGCGCCCGCGCTCGCAGCGCTGTCGCCGTCACGGCCGGCGGAAACCGTTGCCAGCAAGGGCGAGGTCACCGGCCCGGCGCAGCATCCGGACTCGCCCGCCGAACGTCTCAAGTTGAAGGGCAAGGAGCGCGCGAAGGCCGAGAAGTGCCTTGCCGAAGCGATCTATGGCGAAGCGCGCGGCGAAGCGGTGCCCGGCCAGATCGCGGTGGCGCAGGTCGTGCTCAACCGCGTGTTCCACTACCATTATCCGAAGACCGTCTGCGGCGTCGTGTATCAGAACGCGCATCGGCATCTCGCCTGCCAGTTCACCTTTGCCTGCGACAACGTGCGCGACGTGGTCAACGAGCCGGATGCGTGGGTGCGCGCGACGCGCATCGCCAAGGACACGCTGGACGGCAAGCTCTGGCTCGCCGAAGTCGGCAAGGCGACGCATTATCACGCCTATTGGGTGCGGCCGTCCTGGGTCGGCGAGATGCGCAAGCTCTACAAGACCGGCGTGCATACCTTCTATCGCCCGCGCAACTGGGGCAACGGCGCCGACGAGCCGAAATGGGGCGATCCGGTCGCGACCGCGCAAGCCGCCAAGACGCTCTGACGCCAGCCGCGCTCATTCATCCGCTCGTTCCAAGCGCGCAGGTCTGCACTTCGCCAAATTCAGAACTATGCTGCGTCGGGAACCTATCTGCTCGGGAGAAATAGCATGCCCAACACGGTTCGACTGCACCGCGTCCTGGCAACCAAGCCGGACAAGGTCTATCGCGCCTTCACCGAGGCAGACGCCATGGCGAAGTGGCTGCCGCCGAACGGCTTCACCTGCATTGTGCATCACTTCGATGCCAAGGTCGGCGGCACGTTCAAAATGTCGTTCCGCAATTTCACCACCGGCATGAGCCATTCCTTCGGTGGACAATATCAGGAACTCGTGCCCGGCGAGCGCTTGCGCTACACCGACAAATTCGACGATCCGAATTTGCCGGGCGAAATGCAGGTGTCGGTGACGCTCAAGCAGGTATCAGTCGGCACCGAGGTGACCATCGTGCAGGACGGCATTCCCGACCTCATTCCGGTGGAGGCGTGCTACCTCGGCTGGCAGCAATCGTTGCGAAATCTTGCCAGCCTGGTCGAGCCCGAGATCAATCAATAGCAGCCGCGTCCGTCGGCGGCAGATGATCTTTTCGGAAAACCGGTCTCCCCTTTTCCGGATCATGCTCTAACATGGCGCTCACTGGCCGGGGGGCTCACAAAGGAAATCGTCTTTTTTGCCGCCATCGTGGTGTTGTGGATCACGTCGCGTAATCGGATGCGGCGCGTCGAGCAGCGCCTCAACGCGATCGAGGCGCGCCTGACTGCGTTGTCGCAGCTTCCAGCTGCGGGGCCGGCCGCGAGCGATAAGCCCGCCACGTCAGCCGCGCCGGTGGAGCAGCCGACGGCACGGCCGGAAGCCGTCGCGCCACCTTCGCCTGCACCGGACATGACTCCGGCATCGCCGCTTAGGCCGACATCGGTGCCACCGGTCGTGCCGGCCGTGCCACGCGCCGCGGCCGGTCCCAGCCTGGAGGAACGCTTCGGCACGCAATGGGTGGTCTGGGTCGGCGGGCTTGCGCTCGCGCTCGGCGGAGTCTTCCTGGTCAAATATTCTGTCGAGCAGGATCTGGTTGGGCCCGGCGTGCGCATCGTGCTGGGCGCGCTGCTGGCGATGGCGCTGATTGGCGCCGGGGAATGGGCGCGCCGCAGCGAGCGGATCGCCGGCCTCACCGGGCTGCCGAGCGCGCATGTGCCGAGCATCCTGACGGCAGCCGGCACCATGGCGGCTTATGCCGACGTCTACGCCGCCTATGCGCTCTATGATTTCCTCTCGCCCGCTGCCGCATTCGTGCTGCTCGGCGTCGTCGCGCTGGCGACGCTCGCGGCCGCCTTGCTGCATGGTCCGGCGCTGGCCGGTCTCGGCATGGTCGGCGCTTACGTGACGCCGCTGCTGGTGTCGTCGGACAAGCCAAGCTACTGGGCGCTTTATCTCTATCTCGCGGTGGTCACCGCGGCGGCATTCGGGCTGGCGCGTATCCGGATATGGCGCTGGCTGGCGATCACCGCGGTCGTCTTCAGTGTGTTGTGGACCTTGCCCGGCCTCGGCGTGTTCAGCGTCGATGAACTCGGCGCGCATGTGTTCCATGTGATCGTCGGCTTCCTGCTTTCGGCGGCTTTGATCGTCGCGGGGCTGATCTATGGCCCCGACGCCGAACCGGGCATCGATCCGATCTCGTCATCCTCGCTGGCCGCCTATCTGCTTGCGGCGGCGGTGGTGACAATCGCGAGCAGCCACGACACGCTGGCGCTCGGGATGTATGCGGCGCTGGTGGTGCTGACGCTCGGCGCGGCTTGGCGCAGCGATGCGACCGCCGCAGCGGTACCCGCCGCCGCGATCCTCACCGCGTTGATCTTCGCGCGCTGGTCGCTCGCGCTGGTGACCGAGCATCTGGTGCTGCCGGGCGGTCCTCTCGGAATTCTGCCGCCGGAGCCCTCGCAGGTCGAATACACACTGCACATCGTGCTCGGCCTGGTCTTCGCCACGCTGTTCGGCGTCTCGGGCTTCGCGGCGCAGGGCCGCTCGCCAAACGCGCTGATCGCGATGCTGTGGAGCGCGTCCGCGGCCTTCGTGCCGACTGCGATCCTTGCCGCGCTCTATTTCCGCATCGCCCGTTTCGAACCCTCGATCCCGTTCGCACTGGCCGGCCTCGCGTTGGCAGGATTGTTCGCCTACGCCGTCGAACAATTGTCGAAGCGCGAGCCGAAGCCCGGCCTCGCGGCGTCTGAAGCGATCTTCGCCACCGGCGCAGTCGCGGCTCTGGCGCTTGCGCTGACCATGGCGCTGGAGCGCGGCTGGCTCACGGTGGCGCTGGCGTTGATGGTGCCCGGCATCGCGTGGATCGCCGAGAAGCGGCCGCTGCCGGGGCTGCGCTGGCTCGCTGCGGTCGTGGTCGCGCTGGTCGTGCTGCGTGTCGGCTATGAGCCGCGCATTGTCGGACGCGACGTCGGCACCTTGCCGATCCTCAATTGGCTGCTCTATGGCTACGGCATTCCGGCTGCCGGCTTCTGGTATGCCGGATACCTGATGCGCCGTCGCGGCGACGACACGCCGCTGCGCATGGTCGAATCCGGCGCGATCCTGTTCACGGTCTTCCTGGTGACCTTGCAGATCCGCCACTTCATCAATGGCGGCGACATCTACCGGACGTCCTCGGTGATGGCGGAGATCGGCCTGCAGGTCTGCGCCGCGATTGCCATGACGATCGGCCTCGAACGTGTCCGCGAGCGCAGTGGCAGCATCGTCCACAATATCGGCGCGCTGCTGCTCTACCTGGTGTCGCTGGCCGGCATCGTGGTCGGGCTCGGCATCGTCGCCAATCCGCTGCTGTTCTCCTGGCGTGTCGGTGGGCCGATCATCAACCTGGTCCTGCTCTGCTACGGCATCCCCGCGATCCTGATGGCGGCACTGGCGCTGCTGACGCGCGGCCGCCGGCCCCAATCCTACAGTGCGATTGCAGCGATCGCGGCGGTCGGTCTTGCATTGATGTATCTGACCGCCCAGGTCGCGCGTTTCTTCCACGGCGAGGTACTGTCGCGCGGCCCGACCAGCGATGCCGAGCAATATACCTATTCCGCGGTGTGGCTGGTGTTTGGCGTTGGCCTGCTCGCGGTCGGGTTCTTCCTGCGCTCGCAGCCGCTGCGTTATGCCTCGGCGGCGGTCGTGACACTCACCGTCGCTAAGGTGTTCCTGCTCGATATGTCGGACCTCACCGGCATCTACCGGGCGCTGTCGTTCATCGGCCTCGGTGTGGTGCTGATCGGCATCGGCCTGCTGTATCAACGGCTGCTGTTCGCGAAGCCGAGCGGGCCGAAGAGCGCGGTGCAAACTTCGACGTCGTAGCCGTTTGAGCGATCCATCCACTCTTTCTTACCTCTCCCCGCAAGCGGGGCGAGGCGACCGCCAGCGAGGCTAGATCTCGATGTCCAGCGCGACGTCGAGATTCGGTGCGGAGTGGGTGATCCACCCTGACGAGGCGTAGTCGACGCCGGTTTCGGCCACGGCGGCGATGGTCTCGAGCGTGATTCCGCCGGAGGCTTCCAGCACCATCCGGCCGCCGACCATCGCGACGGCGCGGCGTAACATCGCGGGGTCCATGTTGTCGAGCAGCGCGACGTCGGCGAGGCCGGTCGCAAGCACCTCGGCGAGTTGATCGAGCGTGTCGCATTCGATCTCGATCTTGACCAGATGGCCGGCCGCGGCGCGGGCGCGTTGCAGCACCGGCGCGATGCCGCCCGCAACCGCGATGTGGTTGTCCTTGATCAGGATCGCGTCGTCGAGGCCGAAGCGGTGGTTGAAGCCGCGGCCGCAGCGCACCGCGTATTTCTCCAGCGCGCGCAGTCCCGGCGTGGTCTTGCGGGTGCAGCAGACGCGAAGCTTGGTATGCGTGACGCGGCGCACGAATTGATGGGTCGCGCTCGCGATCCCCGACATGTGGCCGAGGAAATTCAGCGCGGTGCGTTCCGCGGACAGGATCGCGCGCGCCGGCCCGGTGACGGTCATCAGCGCGGTCCTGGCGGCAACCTCGGCGCCATCGCGCGCGTGGGCGGCAATCTCGATCTCGGGTGCGAGCCGGCGCAAAGTGGCGGCGACCAGCGGCAAGCCGGAAATCACGCCGCCGCTGCGCGCGACCACGATCGCGCGGCCGGTCGCGTCATCCGGGATGGTCGCGATCGAGGTCACGTCACCGGCGCGGCCGAGATCCTCGGCCAGCGCGCGCGCCACCGCGTCGTCGATCTCGAGCGGCGAGAGAAAGGCGTCAGCGCAGAGCAGGGACGTCATGCGGTCACACTCCATCCTTGCGATCGGCGACGGTCCGGATCCAGGACATTGGATCCGAACCTAGCGCTTCAAGTTCACCATGCGCTCGATCGGCCGGCGCGCGCGCTCGGCGATCGCCGGATCGATCACGACTTCCTCTTTCATGTAGACGAGGCTGTCGAGGATCTTCGGAAGCGTGATGCGCTTCATATGCGGGCAGAGATTGCACGGCCGCACGAACTCCACGTTCGGCAACTCGGCCTGCACATTGTCGGCCATCGAGCATTCGGTGACCATGACGACGCGGCGTGGCTGGTTCTTGCGCACCCAGTCGATCATGCCGGCGGTCGAGCCGGTGTAATCCGCCTCGTCGATCACGTCGGGCGGGCATTCCGGATGGGCGATGATCTGGATCGAGGGATCGCTCTCGCGATAACGGCGCAGCTCCGCGCCGGTGAAGCGCTCGTGCACCTCGCACGCGCCCTTCCACGCGATGATCTTCACCTTGGTCTGCGAGGCAACCCACTTTGCGAGATACTGGTCCGGCACCATGATCACCTGGTCGGTGCCCAGGCTCTCAACCACCTGGATCGCATTCGACGACGTGCAGCAGATGTCGACCTCGGCCTTCACCTCGGCCGTGGTGTTGACATAGGCGACCACCGGAACGCCGGGGAATTTGCGCTTCAGCAGGCGGATGTCCTCACCGGTGATCGCGGCGGCGAGCGAGCATCCCGCGCGCGAGTCCGGGATCAGCACGGTCTTGTCCGGGCTGAGGATTTTCGAGGTCTCGGCCATGAAGTGAACGCCGCATTGGACGATCACATCGGCGTCGACCTTGCTGGCCTCGCGCGCGAGTTGCAGCGAGTCGCCGACGAAATCGGCAACGCAATGGAAGATCTCAGGCGTCTGGTAGTTATGCGCCAGGATCACGGCGTTGCGCTCGCGCTTGAGCGCGTTGATCGCCTTGACGTAGGGCGCGAAGAACGGCCACTCGACCGACGGGATGACAGCCTTCACCCGCTCGTACAGGTGCGCGGTCTCCTGCGCGACCTGCTCGTTCCATTCGAGCGACGGCACGGGGAGCACGCCGAAACGGCGGGCGGCCATGGTGCCGGTGACGACCGGCAGCGCGGTCCGGGCCGTGACCGGCCCGAGCATCTCCAACAGCGGCATTTCACTCTCCCGGCCTTTATATGCTCAAATTGAGCATATATGAGGGACGAAAATTTCCGGCATCAGCCGGCCCGTCATCCCGCTCGGACTAATTATCCTCAATCCGAGCAAAATGAGATATAGCATCTTTCAATCGGCCCTGCCAGTACCTCCTCACGAATAAGCCATGCGGAAGCGCGAGGCGCGTTCTGCTCTCTGCGAATTGTTTTTCGCTGACAGCGCTCCAGCTTTATGATGGTTGCGCCGCTGCGCCGTATCCCCGGCATGGGCGTTCCCGGAGACCTTGGATATGACCACCCCCGCCGTTGCGGCAAGGCCGATCCCATGGCGGACGCCGCTGGTCGTATTGGTGTGCGGCTGCCTGATCGGAATGCTCAGCTTCGGTCCGCGCGCGTCGCTCGGCTTCTTCATGACGCCGATGTCGCAGGCGAACGGATGGGGACGCGAGGTGTTCTCGCTCGCGTTGGCGCTGCAAAGCCTGATCTGGGGCGCGACGCAGCCTTTCGCCGGCGCGCTCGCCGATAAATTCGGTATCGTGCGCGTGATGTGGTTCGGCATGGCGCTCTACGCCGCCGGCCTGTTCACCATGGCGTATGCGACCACGCCGGGAGGATTGTATCTCTCGGCCGGCGTATTGATCGGCGTCGGCATCGGGGCATGCTCGTTCAGCCTGGTGATCGCGGCGTTCGGCAAATTGCTGCCGCCGGAATGGCGCTCGATCGGTTTCGGCTTCGGCACCGCGGCGGGCTCGTTCGGGCAATTCCTGTTCTCACCGCTCGCAGTCGGCCTGCAACAGTTTTATGGCTGGCAGACCACGTTGATGATCTTCTCGGCGACGCTGCTATTCGTGCTGCCGCTCGCCATTGCGCTCGCGACGCCGCGGCTGTCCGACCAGAACGACGACATGCCGCCGCAGTCCTTGCCGCAGCAGTTGCGGCAGGCCTTCGGACACCGCTCGTATCTGTTCCTGGTGGTCGGCTTCTTCACCTGCGGGTTCCAACTTCAATTCATCACCGCACATTTGCCGGCCTACCTGCTCGATCTCGGCCTCTCAGCGGAGATCGGCGGATGGACCATCGCGACAATCGGACTTTTCAACATCGTCGGCGCGCTGTCGTCCGGCTGGCTCGGCGGCAAGATGCCGAGGCGCTACCTGCTCGCGATCATCTATTTCACCCGCTCGGCAGCGATCTTCGGCTTCATCATGCTACCGGTGACACCGGCATCGACTTTGATCTTCGCTGCGGTGATGGGACTGATGTGGCTGTCGACCGTGCCACCGACCAGCGGGCTGATCCTGGTGATGTTCGGCAACCGCTGGCTTGCGATGCTGACCGGCATTGCCTTCTTCAGCCATCAGGTCGGCAGCTTTCTCGGTGTCTGGCTCGGAGGCCTCGTGTTCGAACGCACCGGCGCCTATGACCTGATCTGGTGGCTCTCTATCCTGTTCGGCCTGATGTCGGCGCTGATCAACCTGCCGATCGTCGAGAAGGCCGCGCCGCAGCGGCTCGGAGCCGCGCCGGCCTTGACGCTGCAATGAAAGCGATCGTCATCGAGAAAGCTGAGGCCGGCACCAAAGCCGCGCTCACCGATTTCAATGAGCAGGATCTGATGGACGGCGACGTCACTTTGCGCGTCGAATGGTCCACGGTGAACTACAAGGACGGTCTCGCAATTACCGGCAAGGCGCCGGTGGTGCGCCGCTTCCCGATGATCGCAGGCATCGATCTCGCCGGCGTGGTGGAGACCTCCACGCATCCCGGCTGGAAGCCTGGCGACAAGGTCGTGCTGAATGGCTTCGGACTCGGTGAGACCCATCTCGGCGCCTATGCCGAGAAGGCGCGCGTGAACGGCGACTGGCTGGTGCCGCTACCGCAAAAAATCACCGCGCGCGATGCGATGGCGATCGGCACCGCGGGTTACACCGCGATGCTGGCGGTGATGGCGCTCGAGCATCACGGCGTGACGCCGGGACAGGGGCCGATTGCGGTGACCGGTGCGGTTGGCGGCGTCGGCTCGGTCGCTGTCGCGATCCTCGCCAAGCTCGGCTATCAGGTCGCAGCGGTGACCGGCCGACCGCAGGAGGCGGATTATCTCAAGGGCCTCGGCGCGTCCGAGATCATCGAGCGTAAGGACCTGTCCGGCGCGCCGCGCCCGCTCGCGAAAGAACGCTTCGCCGGGGCCATCGACTCGGTCGGTTCCAACACCCTC
>CANKHJ010000139.1 GCA_947481635.1 Bradyrhizobiaceae bacterium | reverse complement strand
CCGCGCCCGCGCATTCTCTGGTGGTGCAGAGCCATCATTCGCTCGAGGGCAACGCGTCGGTCAACGGCGACGGCTTCGGCATGGGCTGGTACACGCCCGGCATTCCGGAGCCCGGCATTTACCGCGAGGTCCGCCCGGCCTGGTCCGACGACAACTTGCACAACCTCGCCCGGCACATCGATTCGCCGATGTTCTTCGGCCATGTGCGCGCCTCCACCGGCACCCCGACGACGCGGCCGAATTGCCACCCGTTCAGCCACGGCCGCTGGATGTTCATGCATAACGGCCAGCTCGGCGACTGGTCGAAGATCCGCCGGCTGGTCGAGGGCATGATCTCCGACAAATATTACGGCGCGCGCATCGGCACGACCGACTCGGAAGCGATGTTCCTCGCGATGATGAGCAGCGGGCTCGACTCCGATCCGATCGCGGCGACGACACGCGTGGTCGAGCTGATCACCGCGCTGGTGCGCCAGAGCGGCACCGACGAGCCGCTGCGCTTCACCGCGGCGCTGGCCAACGGCAATGACCTTTACGCCTTCCGTTATTCCTTCAACGGCTCCGCCAACACGCTCTACTACCGCGAGGTCGCCGGGGATGTGGTCATCGTGTCCGAGCCGCTCGACATGGAGCGCTCGATGTGGACCGCGGTGCCGCCCGGCACCATGATCATCGCGCGCAAAGGCCAGCCGGCCGTAATCGAGCCGTTCCTGCCGCATGAGCAGGCGACCGCCGAGGATAAGGCGATCGCCGCCGAATAACGGCGCCGTCACCCGCGGCGCTTTCCTTACGCCACGCTCAATGCGACACTGTTCCCAAGATAAAACATCGGGAGAGACGTCATGCGGAGGATGCTCGCGGCCTTGATCGTCGCGGCCGCGTTGCCGGCGGCGGCGCAGGCCCAATCGGTCGCCGATTTCTATCGCGGCAAGACCGTCAATGTGTATATCGGCGTCGGCGTCGGCGGCGAATATGACATCCAGGCCCGACTGATCGCGCGCCATATCGCCAAGCATATCCCCGGCAACCCGTCCGTCGTGCCGCAGAACATGACCGGCGCCGGCGGGCTGAAGATGGCGAATTACCTGTTCCAGCAGGCGCCGCAGGACGGCACCAGCATCGGCATGATGGGGAACAACTTCCCCTCCACCCAGGCGGTCGGCGCCCAGGGTGTGCAATTCGATGCCAACCGATTCCGCTGGCTCGGCACCATCGCACCGGTGGTCGAGACCATGACCGTCTGGCACACCGCCGGCGTCACCAATGTGGACCAGGCGCGCGCCAAGGAGGTGGTGGCCGGCGCCACCGGACGCGGCGCGATCACATATTTCTATCCGGCGATGATGAATTCGCTGCTCGGCACCAAGTTCAAGATCGTCACCGGCTATCCCGGAGGCAACGAGATCAACCTCGCGATGGAGCGCGGCGAGGTGCAGGCGCGCAACAACACCTGGTCGAGTTGGAAGGCAACCCGGCCGGAATGGATCAAGGACAAGAAAATCGCCGTGCTGGTGCAGGCCGGCCCGCGCGCCAAGGATCTCGATGCGCCATCGGTGGAAGACCTGGCGAAAAATCCGGACGACCGGCTGCTGATCGAACTGATCGTCTCCGGCACCCAGCTCGGCCGCCCGCTGGCGATCGCGCCGGACGCCCCGGCGGATCGCGTTGCCGCCTTGCGTGCCGCTTTCCGCGCCACCATGGCTGACCCGGAGTTCCGAGCCGAGGCCGCGAAGCTGAATTTCGAGGTCGATCCGGTCGACGGCGAGGCGCTGCAAAAGGTCGTGGCGAAGGTCCTCGCTACGCCGAAGGCGATCGCGGAGCGCGCCAAGGAATTTCTGGAATAGCTCTTTCCGTCCTTCCGGGGCACGCCCAGCGGGCCGTCCGCCCCGGAATGACGGGATCACGCCCGGCCGCGCCTTGCCGCTGACACCCCCGGATGTTATCTGCCGCCCATGGCGGCTATTCCCATCGAAAATACCCGTAACTTCTCGATTATCGCGCATATCGACCACGGCAAGTCGACGCTGGCGGACCGGCTGATCCAGCTCACCGGCGGGCTCGACGCGCGTGAGATGGCCGGGCGCGAGCAGGTGCTCGACTCGATGGATATCGAGAAGGAGCGCGGCATCACGATCAAGGCGCAGACCGTGCGCCTGACCTATCTCGCCAAGGACGGCAAGACCTACATCCTCAACCTGATCGACACCCCCGGACACGTCGATTTCGCCTATGAGGTGAACCGGTCGCTGGCGGCCTGCGAGGGCTCGCTGCTGGTGGTGGACGCGAGCCAGGGCGTCGAGGCGCAGACGCTCGCCAACGTCTATCAGGCGCTCGACAACAATCACGAGATCGTCCCGGTCCTCAACAAGGTCGACCTGCCCGCCGCCGAGCCCGACAAGGTGCGCGCGCAGATCGAGGACGTGATCGGCCTCGATGCCTCGAACGCGCTGATGATTTCGGCCAAGACCGGCATCGGCATTCCCGACGTGCTGGAAGCCATCGTCACGCGGCTGCCGCCGCCGAAGGGCGACCGCGATGCGCCGCTCAAGGCGCTGCTGATCGATAGCTGGTACGACGTCTATCTCGGCGTCGTGGTGCTGGTGCGCGTCGTCGACGGCGTTCTGAAGAAAGACCAGCGCATCAAGATGATGCGCGCCGGCGCCGTGTATGACGTCGACCGCGTCGGCGTGTTCACGCCGAAGCTGACGCCGGCCGACGAACTCGGCCCCGGCGACATCGGCTTCCTCACCGGCTCGATCAAGGAAGTGGCCGACACCCGCGTCGGCGACACCATCACCGACGACCGCAAGCCGACCGCGCAGCCGCTGCCCGGCTTCCGCCCCGCGATCCCGGTGGTGTTCTGCGGGTTGTTTCCTGTCGACGCCGCGCAGTTCGAAGATCTGCGCGCCGCGATGGGAAAACTTCGCCTCAACGACGCGAGCTTCTCGTTCGAGATGGAGACATCCGCGGCGCTCGGTTTCGGCTTCCGCTGCGGCTTCCTTGGGCTGCTGCATCTGGAGATCATCCAGGAGCGGCTGGAGCGCGAATTCAACCTCGACCTGATCGCGACCGCGCCGTCGGTGGTCTACAAAATCTCACTGCGCGACGGCAGCGACATCGAGATCCACAATCCGGTCGACCTGCCGGACGTGATGAAGATCCTCGAAATCAACGAGCCGTGGATCGAAGCGACGATCCTGACGCCCGACGAATATCTCGGCAGCGTGCTGAAGCTGTGCCAGGATCGCCGCGGCAACCAGAAAGAACTCACCTACGTCGGCAATCGCGCGATGGTGAAATATGACTTGCCGCTCAACGAAGTGGTGTTCGATTTCTATGACCGGCTGAAGTCGGTGTCGAAGGGCTATGCTTCGTTCGACTATCACCTGACTGACTACAAGCCCGCTGACCTGGTGAAGATGCAGATCCTGGTCAACAGCGATCCGGTCGATGCGCTGTCGATGCTGGTGCATCGCACCCGCGCCGAGAGCCGCGGCCGCGCGATGTGCGAGAAGCTCAAGGAGTTGATCCCGCCGCACATGTTCGTGGTGCCGATCCAGGCCGCGATCGGCGGCAAGATCATCGCCCGCGAAACCGTGCGTGCGTTCCGCAAGGACGTGACCGCGAAATGCTACGGCGGCGACGTCACCCGCAAGCGCAAGCTCCTCGAGAAGCAAAAAGAGGGCAAGAAGAAGATGCGCCAATACGGCAAAGTCGAGATCCCCCAAGAGGCGTTCATCGCCGCGCTCAAGGTGGATACCTAGGTCGATCCCGCTCATTCGGGCCGGCACACAGCGCATCCGGCCCCGCGAATCCCGCATGGCGCCGAACCCGGGCGCGTTGTGCCGAACCGCCGCCTTTGTTACGTCTAGAGGCTGGATGTTCGACTCGCGGATTGCGTGATGCGTGGAACCCTCCGGCCCGGAACCTTGACCCGATGGCCCGCGCTGTTCGGCGCGGCCTTGCTCGTGGCAGTGAGCTTGCCAGGTGCGGCGACGGCCCAGATCTGCACGTTCGCTTGCGGGCCGAATAATAATAACGGGCCAAACGACGAGCAGATCGCCGGCGCGGCCGCCGGCCAGGCCGCCCTGCCCAATGCCGCAATGAACGGCATCGCGCATTTCTCCGACATGGTCGGCAACCGTCAGGGCCAAGCGACCGGCTTTCGCGGGACGGCGAGCCCGCCGATCGGCTACGCCGCCGAGGAGAAGCCGCGCGGCGCGAAGGCCGAGGCGATCTTCTCCGCGATGGCGCAAGCCGCCTGGGTTCCGGTCTGGAATTTCTGGGTGCAGGCCTATCATAGCCGCAACTTCGTCGGCGATACCGCGACCCTGCCTGGATACAGCAACGGTGCCGGCGGCGTGGTGTTCGGTCTCGATCGCCAGGTCAGTGCCGAATTCCTCTATGGTGTTGCGCTCGGCTATTCGCGCACCACCACCACCGGCGCGGCGTTGCGCGGCACCGCCGATGCTTATTCGGCTGCGCTTTTGCGACCTGGACTCCCGGCGCGTTGATGATCGAAGGCCGCGTCGGCACCGGTTATGTCCAATCCAGCTCCGCGCGGTCGGTGCCGTTCGCCGGCGCGACCACCACGGCCGACGGGTCGGCCGGCGCGTTCGACTTCCTCGCCAATATCGAGGCCGGCTATCGCTTCGAGTTCGGGCAGGTGATGGTGAAGCCCTATGCGGGCCTTGCGTTGCAGAGCCTGACGCGCGAGGGCTTCGCCGAGACCGGAGCATTCGGCCTGATTTTCCCGCGCCAGACCTTCGTCAAGTCGGTGTCGACCCTTGGCGTTGCGGCGAGCACGCTGATTTAGGGCGCGAACGGCATCATGTGGGGACCCGAAGTGAAGCTCGGCTGGGGCCACGATCTGCGCGACGACACGCTGGTGACGCCCGCGATTTTCTCCGGCCTGCCCTACAACATCCTCGCCGCGCCGCCGGGTCCCGACGCCGCGCTGGTGAGCGCCGCGTTGTCGGCCGCGACCTCCGACGTGCAGAGTTTCACGGTGAGCTATAGCGGCGACTACCGCTCCAATGCGCAGACGCATCTGGTCTCGGCGGGATTCCGCCGGCAATGGTGAAGGATCGCGGCGCATGACGGCGACCAAGAATCCTCCCGCATTGCTGCTCCGCGTGCTGCTGCTGCTAACATTCATTGCCAACCCTGCCGCCGCGCAGGATCGCGGCACGCTCACGCCGCAGCCGCGCCCGCCGCTCGCCAATCCCGATGATCCATCGACGCCGGCGAAGGAACTGTTCGGGCGCAAGGCGGTGCCGGCAAAGCTCGCGACGCGCGCGATCGGCTTCTACGCCAATGGCTGTCTCGCCGGTGCCAGCGCGCTGCCGATCAACGGCAAGACCTGGCAGGTGATGCGGTTGTCGCGCAATCGCAATTGGGGACATCCCGCTATGGTGTCCTATCTCGAGAAGCTCGCCGAGAAGGCGCCGAGCGTCGGCTGGCGCGGACTGCTGGTCGGCGACATGGCGCAGCCGCGCGGCGGGCCGATGATCACCGGCCACGCAAGTCATCAGGTCGGCCTCGATGCGGATATCTGGCTGACGCCGATGCCGGCGCGTGAACTGGCGCCGATCGAGCGCGAGGAAATGTCCGCGACGCAGATGGTGCGCCAGGATCGCCTCGACATCGATCCGAGCGTGTGGACGCCGGCGCATGTGAACATCATCCGCACCGCGGCCGAGGATCCCGCAATCGAGCGCATCTTCGTCAATGCCGCGATCAAGAAGGCGCTGTGCCGCGCGGCGGGCCCGAACCGCGCCTGGCTCTCCAAGGTGCGGCCGATGTACGGCCACGACTACCATTTCCATGTGCGCATGGTGTGCCCCCAGGGCAGCGACGAGTGCCGCCCGCAGGAACCGCCGCCCGGAGGCGACGGATGTGGCAAGGAAATGGATTTCTGGTTCACGGATGCCGTGCTGCATCCGAAGCCGCCGAAGGTGCCGCCGAAGCCGCGGCCGCCGCTGACGATGGCGAACCTGCCCGCGGCCTGCATGCAGGTGCTGAAAGCGCCTTAGCCTCACCGCACGCGCGGCATTCCGAACAATGCGATCTGGATGAAGGCCACGATCAGCGACAGCAGCAGCGTGACGGCGAAGATCGCGGCGAGATACAGCGCGTTGCGCTGCGGCGGCGCGCGCATCATGATCGGCAGCCCGACCCACATCATATAAAGACCGTAGACGCCGAGGATCGCGAGCCAGCTGAGCGCGGGGATTACCAGGAAGATTCCGGCGAGCCATGACGGCGTGAACGAATAGACGACCAGCTTCAGCGCATTTCCGAAATCGCGCTGGCCACCGAAGGTCTGCGCCATCGCATCGACCGCGACCGCAATCAGATAGACCATCACGAAGGTGAGCACGTAGGCGAACACCGCGCCGAACAGGCCGGAAAACAACGGCACATAGCCGCCGATAAGCGACATGCCGATGAACTGCGCCACCGCGGGAATGATCGCGAGCTTGGCGACGTAGTTGGTAAACAGGAATGAGGGATCGCCCGGCTCGTGAGCGATGACGAGCCACTCGGACCGCGGCGTCGTCAGCATGGCTTTGACACGTGCGACCAAGTCCATCGGGATTCCCCAAGGCTTCAGGCTTCGCGATCCGGCACGCAAGTGTTGCGCATCGCGTAGAACGTGACAATGCCTCCGCGATTACCGCATGCGCATGAATTCCCTGTGAAATCGAATGTGACAAATGTGCGAGAGTCGACTCAGCGGGTTGAAACGTATTCCGCCGAAAGGGCTCCAACCACTGCTCGTCACCCCCGCGAAAGCGGGGGTCCAGTATTCCGTGTCCTATCGATCGGTCACTGAGTACTGGATGCCCCGCTTTCGCGGGGCATGACAATCGAGAGAGCTGGGCGTCGGATTCCCTCCGATTCAACTTTCGTCTACCGCCGATCCTCCAGCACCATGGCGGCGCCCTTTTCGGCGATCATCATGGTCGGCGAATTGGTATTGCCGGATGTGATGGTCGGCATCACCGATGCGTCGATCACGCGCAGGCCTTGCAGGCCGATGAAGCGCAGCCGCGCATCGACCACCGCGAGCGGATCGTCCTCGCGTCCCATTTTCGCGGTGCCGACCGGATGGAAGATGGTGGTGCCGACGTCGCCTGCCGCCTTGCGCAGCGAGGCCTCGTCGTCATCGCGATAAGCCGGACCGGGCAGATACTCGACAGGGTGATAAGGCTCCAGCGCCGGCTGCCCGACGATCTTGCGCGTGACGCGCAGCGAGTCGGTCGCGACCTGCTGGTCCTCTTCGGTCGCGAGATAGTTCGGCTTGATCATCGGCTTGTCGGCCGGATCGCGCGAGCGCAGGCGCACGTATCCGCGGCTGGTCGGGTGCAGGTTGCAGACGCTCGCGGTAAAGGCCGGGAAGGTGTGCAACGGGTCGCCGAATTTATCGAGCGACAGCGGCTGGATGTGGAATTGGATATTGGCGCGGTCCTTGTGCGCGTCCGAGCGCGCGAACAAACCGAGTTGCGACGGCGCCATGGTCAGCGGACCGGTGCGCCACAGCGCATAATCGATCCCCATCTTGGCGCGGCCGAACAGCGAGGCGTAGGTCTCGTTCAGCGTCTTGATGCCGGCGACTTTGTAGATGGTGCGCAGTTGCAGATGATCCTGCAGGTTCTCGCCGACGCCGGGCTTGTCGTGCACGACGGGAATCCCGTGCGCCTCCAATTCCACGGCCGGGCCGACGCCGGAGAGTTTCAAGATCTGCGTCGAGCCGATCGAGCCCGCGGCCAGGATCACCTCGCCACGGCACTGCGCCGAACGCGCGACGCCATTCTGGGTCCAGCGCACGCCGCTGGCGCGCTTGCCCTCGAAGGTGAGGCCTTCGACCAGACAGCCGGTTTCCAACCGCAGATTCGGCCGGTTCAGCACCGGCTTGAGGAAGCCGCGCGCCGCCGACCAGCGCCGTCCGCGCCGCTGATTGACGTGAAAATAGCAGGAGCCTTCATTGTCGCCGGTGTTGAAATCGTCGATCGGCGGAATGCCGTATTGCGCGGCCGCCTTGCGGAATGCCTCCAGCAGATCCCAGCGCACGCGCGGCGCCTCGATGCGCCACTCGCCGCCGACGGAATGATGATCGCCGGCGCCGAGGAAGTGATGCTCGTGCTTCTTGAACACCGGCAGCACGTCGCTCCACGACCAGCCCGGCAGGCCAAGCTGGCGCCAGTGATCGTAGTCGGCGGCCTGGCCGCGCATGTAGATCATCGCGTTGATCGCGGACGAGCCGCCGATCACCTTGCCCCGCGGATAAGCGAGGCTGCGGCCATTGAGGCCCTCCTCCGGCTCGGTCTTGAACATCCAGTCCGAGCGCGGATTGCCGATCGCGAACAGATAACCGACCGGAATGTGAAACCAGATCCAGTTGTCGCGCCCGCCGGCTTCGAGGATCAGCACGCGGTTGTTCGGATTGGCTGAGAGCCGGTTGGCCAGCACGCAGCCGGCCGAGCCCGCGCCGACGATGATGTAGTCGTAGTCGCCGGCGATCGGTGTGGGGTCGGCCATCATATTTCTCCGGACAGCATGAATTGATCTCGCGGCGCGTTCGCCCGAGCTTTGCCATTTCCTCCCCGCCTTCGACAAGCGAGGGGGAGCGGAGCGCCGGGAGGCGCGATATCAGGATCTGTGCCTGCGAGGCACAGCGCGCGTCTTGCGATCGACGCGCCCGCCTCTCGGCGCTCCACTTGCGGATTTGTCGACCCGGGCCGCGCATGCCAGGACCAGCAACGTGCCGGTCGGGGCACAGCGAGCTCCTCGCAGGCGGGTCGTATTGCCCGCCGGGCGGAGTCCCGGGGTCGCCCGAGTGCGTGGTTACGAGCCACGGCCGCAGGCACCGCACCCTGCTCCGCCTTAAGGACCGTCTCTAGAAGACGCCCCCTCGTGAGCAGGATGAGAGGATATAAATCATAGAACGCGAATAAAATCTAATCTCGTCCTCCGTAATCCCCACTAACATGCAAAGGCACAACTTCGGGCTGGTGCTAGCCGCGGCCGGTGGCGTGACCCCTGATTCCAAAGCTGGCTGTCTCCGGCAACGGCTTGGCTTCGAATACGTCGATCGTTGCGGCCTTTTTATCTTGGCCAACCAAGCGGCCTCAGAATGTCTTCGAACATCCTTACGCCGCGAGCCTTCTGATCTTCAGCAGGCGCCCCTTTGACAAGCACGCTGTTCTAAAAATAGGCGCGCGCGCAGTTTGATCCGTTGCCCACGAAGTCCCGGCGTCATGTCGACGAACGGCCAGCGAAGGTGCGTCGCTTAAGCCGGTTCCTTGACGGATTTTGGCCTCCCCCATATACATGTATAGACGGGATAGAGCCTGACCGCCGCTCACAACACGACCCGATGAAATTATTCGGAAAGTCTGCAGCTTGGTTTGGTCATCGTGACACGGCGGGCATACTTCTTGCTGAGGCCAGATTTTGCTGAGGCATCTGCGGCCGGATGGACCGGTCACTCATTGAAGGAATTGTCATGAGCCATCGCCATGCGAAAGCTTTCCCTGTCGCGCTGACCATGCTGTGCCTCGGATTGTGCGGCGGCAGCGCATCCGCAGACGACACTGTTCAATCGATTTACGAGGCCGCCAAGAAAGAAGGCAAGGTCGTCTATTGGTCGTCGAACTTCACTGAAACCAACAAGAACGTCGCAAGAAAATTCGCGGAACGTTATCCCGGAATAACGGTCGAGCCGTTTCGCGTCGATAATCTGCAGCTTGTCCAGCGCGCCACGACCGAAGCCGCCGCGGGCGTGCATAATGTCGATGTCATCGACCTTCCCGCCCATTATGTGACTCAGCTTTCGTCCAAAGGGCTTATCCGGTCCTATCCGTGGAAGAACGTCTTTGGGACGGATCAGGGATCGGTGCATTTCGACGGGCTGGCGCTTGAGACCTATCAGATTGATCTGCCGCTCGCGTATAACACGACCATGGTCAAGCCTGGGGACATCAAATCCTGGGATGATCTGACCGACCCCAAATGGCGCGGCAAGCTCATCGCCGATGCCCGCGCACAGAGTTTTTACATTCTGTCGTTGATCTGGGGCGAGGAGAAAACCGACGCCTTCATGCGCGGCATTCTGGCAAACCGGCCGACGATCAAGGTTGGTTCTTCGGCCGCAGTCGAAGCTCTGGCAGGCGGCCAGGCCGCGATGTCGTTCGGAACGATCAGCCCGCCGATCATTCAGTATAAGGAGAAAGGCGCGCCCATCGACTGGATGCGCATCGGTCCGTTGCCGACCCTCATCTATACCGTTCTGGCGATGAAGAACGCGCCGCATCCCAACGCGGCACTGCTCTGGACGTCATTCCTGGCGACGCCGGAAGCGCGTCAGGCGCTTTGGGACAGCGAGCGGAAAGGCATGCTGTCTGGACCGGCGGTCAACCCGCACGGCGCCGAGATCGCGGCCGCGGGTCTCCAACTGCAGTATGAATCATCGGATGCGGTGCTCGCCGCGCGGCTGATCAAGAAGTATGTCGATCTCTTGAGCGGAGCCACGAAGTAGCTTCGAGCGGGAATGATTCGTCGATCGTGGCGGTGGCGCAAGCCACCGATGTCAGGTGATTGCGCGTAACAGGCCTCGGCCGGCAACCGCGATTAAACAAGGTCTCGGGGCCAGGTTCGAGATGTCCGCGATCAACCGTCGTTTAGGCCGCCTACGCGACGCCGGCGCGATCTGGAGCAGGCTCGCTTTCACCGGCGTCTTTGCCGCTGTGGTCTGGATCGTGATTGTGCCGTGCGGCGTTCTGCTGATGAGCAGTTTCGCCGCCGAGCCATTGGCGCAGCCCTGGACGACCCATTTTACCTTTTCCAACTACGCAGCGCTGCTGAGCGACCCTGCAACCTATCGTGTGCTCAGGGACACCACGATTTTCGGGATCGGTTCAACCCTGTTGGGGACCGGCGCGGCGATCTTCTTCGCCTGGCTGGTGGAACGCACCGACATCTGGGCTCGCAAGTTCCTGTTTGCGGCCATCCTCATTCCGATGGCCATCCCGAACCTGGTCTACGCGATTTCGTGGGTGCAACTGCTCTCGCCCAATAATGGGCTGATCAACGTCATGCTGCGGGGGATCGGCGCCGACCTGCTGACGATGGACGTTTATTCACTCGGCGGGATGATCGTGGTGCAAAGCTTCGCGCTCGCGTCGAGTTCGTTCCTGTTGATTGCCGGTGCATTCCGCACGCTCGATCCGACGTTTGAGGAGCAGAGCTTCGTCGACGGCAAAGGCATCTTTGCGACATTATGGCGCATCACCCTGCCGGTCCTGACACCGGCCTTGATGGCGGCGGCGCTGTTCTTCTTCATCGTCAGCATCGAGACAATTGAGATTCCGCTCACGCTCGGGCTGAGTTCAAATCTCGCGGTCGTCAGCACCAGCATCTATTGGTTCATTTTTCCGGCTACCGGCCAGCAGCCGAATTATGGAATGGCCTGTGCGCTGGCGACGGTCCTGCTGCTGATCGCGCTCTCGCTGATGAGTCTCTACCGGAAGCAGTTACGGCGGACGGCACAATTCGTCACGGTGACCGGTCGCGGTTATCGACCTCACCGGCAGGCATTGGGCGTATGGCGACTGCCGCTGTTCCTCCTCGCGCTGGCCTACATCACCTTTGCCGTCGCGCTGCCGCTCTTCATCCTGGTGTGGCGCAGCCTGTTGCCGTTCTACATGACGCCTTCGTTTCAAGCCTTCAAGCTGATGAGCCTGGACGGCTACCGAACCGTGCTGGGCGACGAGGAGTTATTCCTGGCGCTTTCAAACACGACGACGCTCAGCATCGTCGTCGGTGTGTTGACGGTGTTCTTCGCGCTGACGCTCGCCCGACTTATTCTCTATGCGAAAGTGTCATCGCGCTGGCGGCAAACGCTCAACGTGCTTGCGTTTGTGCCGCAATCCATTCCTGCCGCCGTTGTCGCCCTGTCTTTGATCCTGGTCTATCTGCGGGTGCCGATCGGCATCTACGGAACGATCTGGATCATCGCGCTGGCGATGGTGACGAAGTATTCCGCATTTGCGCTTGGCACCATGATCGCCGCGGAGACGCAGCTGTCGCGCGAACTGCAAGAGGCGTCGCAGATATCCGGCGCACGCGCGCCTCGAACCTATCTCTTTATTACATTGCCGCTGCTCGCGCCCGCGGCGTTCAATTGCCTGCTGTGGGTCATGATTCACGTGGTCCGGGATGTCGGCCTCGCCATCATGCTCTACAGCCAGACGTCCCAGACATTGGGGACAAAGCTGTGGCTCGAGTGGTTCTTCAGCCGTGCCCGCGAGGTTTCTGCAATCAGCACCATGATTGTCGGCGGGCTGCTGTGCCTGCTCATCCTGCTCCAAATCGGCGGGCGGCTCATCAAGGCCGTTCGGCGGTCTTCGTTCGTGGGCGCTGAGACGCCGCTCACCGGCTACCAGGCAACGGGGGTCCATCGATGATCAGGGTGGAGAGCATCGGAAAGGCATTT
>CANKHJ010000138.1 GCA_947481635.1 Bradyrhizobiaceae bacterium | reverse complement strand
GCGAACGCAACATCGTCGAGCGTTTCTTCAATACGATCAAGCATTTTCGAGCAATCGCAACGCGCTACGAGAAGACTGCGCGGAATTTTCTAGCAGGCCTTCATCTGGTTTGCGCGCTCGCCTGGCTCAAATGACGACAGGCCCTAGAAGGATTGCATTAAGCGTGGATGATCAAACCCGGCAGCCGCTGAAACCCAGGACTTTAGCTGCCCAGGCTTTAGGCGCGGGTGACCCGACGACCAAGGGGCTGGTTCCGCCAATTCACATGACCACGACGTATCTGCGCGATGCCGATAACGGGTACAGCGCGGGATATGTCTATGGCCGCACCGACAACGTATCGGTGCAGCAGGCGGAGGCGGTGATCGCGGCTCTGGAACAGGCCGAGGAGGCGATGATGTTCGCCTCCGGCATGGCGGCCGCCACCGCGGTGTTCATGGCGCTCGACAAGCCGACCCACATCATCGCATCGCGGGTGATGTATTGGGGGTTCCGGTTGTGGCTGGAGGATATTTCACGGTTCGGGCACAGCATCACGTTTGTCGAGACGTCGGATCTGGACGCAGTGCGCGACGCCGTCCGGCCGGGCGAGACCGGACTGTTCTGGATCGAGACGCCGAGCAATCCGCTTTGGACCATCACCGACATCGCGGCGATCTCGGAGATCGCGCATGGCGCGGGGGCGTTGCTCTGCGTCGACTCCACCGTATCGACGCCGGTGTTGACGCGCCCGATCATTCACGGCGCCGACATCGTCGTTCACTCCGCCACCAAATATCTCAATGGACATTCCGACGTCGTCGCGGGCGCACTGGCCGTGGCGCGGGCCAGCGACTTCTGGATCAGGATCCGCAAGGTCCGCACACAGATCGGCGCCAGCCTTGGGCCGTTCGATGCCTGGCTGCTGCTGCGCGGGATGCGGACTCTCGAGTTGCGGGTGAGAGAGCAATGCAGGACCGCGGCGTCGCTGGCCGGAAGGCTGAGCGATCATCCGGCGCTCACCTGCGTTCTGTATCCGGGCCTCAAGACCCATCCGGGACACGACGTCGCCATGAGGCAGATGGATGGCGGCTTCGGTGGGATGCTCTCGATCCGCATGAAGGGCGGCAAGGCGGCAGCGATCGCGGCGGCGGCGCGGGTGGCGCTTTGGAAGCGCGCCACCTCGTTCGGCGGCGTCGAAAGCCTGATCGAACATCGTGCCTCGATCGAGGGGGAGGGGACGCCGTGTCCCGACGATCTGCTGAGGCTCTCCGCCGGCCTCGAGGATCCCGATGATCTGTTCTTCGATCTGATCCGCGCATTGGGCGGCCGATAGCACGCGAATTGTTTTCAACCGGGGATTTTCCTTGAGCACGGTCGCTGTCGCCATTACCTGCAAGACGCCCGCGCCCGGGCAGTCCAAGACCCGGCTTTCGCCGCCGCTCCGGCCGGAGGAATGCGCGGCGATCTCGGCCTGCTTCATCCAGGATCTGGGGCGGACCATCGGCACATTGGCGCAGGACGGCGACGTGACCGGCTATGCCCTCTATACACCGCGCGGGTCCGAGGCGGCGTTGCGACGCCTGCTGCCTGGCGGTTTTGAACTTGCGCCGCAATGTGATGGCAGCTTCGGCGAGCGGCTGCTGCATGGCATGCGCGATATCCTGGATGCGGGACATGCCGGCGTCATTCTGGTCAATTCCGATTCTCCGACCCTTCCGCTCTCGATTCTGCGCGCGGCGGTCGATGCGCTCGCAGCCGGGGACAATGTGGTCCTGAGCCCGGCGCATGACGGCGGCTATACGCTGATCGGTTTGTCGCGGCTGCATGCGCGGCTGTTCGAGGACATTCCGTGGAGCACCGACGCGGTCCACCGCCTGACGCTTGAACGCGCACGCGAGATTGGACTGCCGGTGGTCAATGTGCCGGGGTGGTACGATATCGACGATGAAGCGTCCCTGAAAATGCTCGAGCAGGAATTGGCCGGCATCGCGCCGCCATTCTCGACGATCGCAGGCGCGGACGCGCCGGCAACGTTCCGGTTTTTGCGTGAGCGCGAGGATGCTCGCGGACGGCCTCGCGCATTGAAGGTCGGCGGAGCGGCGTCCTGATGTTGCTTGTGTCACACAATTCAGTCGTCGCGGTTGTTATCCCCTGCCTCAACGAAGCCGAGCCGATCGCCGGTGTGGTCCGCGACGTGCTGGCAACCGGCGTGGATCACGTCATCGTGGTCGATAACGGATCGACCGACGACACGGCTGGGCAGGCGGCCGCCGCCGGCGCGGTTGTCGTGCGCGAGCCGCGCCGCGGTTACGGCCGCGCTTGTGCGGCGGGCGTCGCGGCGGCGCCGCAGGACACCGAGATCATTGTCTTCATGGATGGCGATGGCAGCGACGTTCCTCACTTCATGGTGGCTGTCGCCGGCCCGGTTGCGGCCGACGCGGCGGATTTCGTCATGGGATCGCGTCTGCTCGGCCGGCGCGAGCCCGGAAGCATGACGCCGCAGCAGGTCGTCGCCGGCTGGCTGGCCGGGCTGCTGATGAAGCTCACCTATGGCGTGACATTCACCGACATGTCGCCATTTCGCGCGATGCGGATCGACCGTCTGCGCGCGCTCGGAATGACCGAAGCGACCTATGGCTGGAATCTCGAAATGCAGATGCGCGCCGCGGCCGGGGGCTTGCGTATCCGCGAAGTCCCGGTCGACCACCGCTGCCGACGCGGCGGCGTGTCCAAGGTCTCGGGCAATGTCACGGCCGGGCTCAAGGCAGCCTGGAAGATCACCACCACGTTCCTGAGGCTTGCGGTCTCGCTGCGGGCGACCCGGCGCGACGCCGCCCTTCAAGCATCGACATCATGAAGGTTCTGCTCACCGGCGGCGCCGGCTTCATCGGGCAGCACGTGATGCGCGAATTGCTGTCGCGCCGACACGATGTCCGCATTTTGGATTCGCTTCGTCCGGACGTGCATTCCGGTGCGCAATGGCAAGCGCCGGCCGGGGTGGAAAGTCTGGTTGGTGATGTCCGTGATCCCGGCGCTGTCGATCGTGCATTGTCAGGCGTGGACGCTGTGCTGCATCTCGCGGCCAAGGTTGGGCTTGGCGTCGATGTCGGCGATCTGCCCGACTATGCCTCGTCTAATGATGCGGGGACGGCTGAACTGCTCGCCGGCATGGCGCGGGCCGGTGTCTCGCGCCTCACGCTCGCCAGTTCGATGGTGGTTTATGGTGAGGGCGTCGGCGCCTGTCCGCAGCATGGCGCGGTGACACCGGGCCCACGGATGGCGGATGCGCTGGCCGCCGGACGTTTCGAACCGCCGTGTCCGGTCTGCGGCGAGCCGTTGGCCACCGCGCTGGTCAGTGAGGATGCGCCGCTCGATCCTCGCAACGCCTATGCGAGCAGCAAGCTGGCGCAGGAATTCTACGCCTCCAACTGGGCGCGGGTGACCGGGGGATCGGTCGCCGCGCTCCGCTACCACAATGTCTATGGACCGGGCATGCCGCGCGATACGCCCTATGCCGGCGTTGCGGCGATCTTCACCTCCGCATTGCGCCGGGGTGAGGCGCCGAAAGTCTTCGAAGACGGCGGCCAACGGCGCGACTTCGTGCACGTCCGAGACGTGGCGGCAGCCACGGTGCTGGCCTGCGAGAACCACGTCGCCGGTGTGCGGGCTTTCAACGTCGGATCGGGCACGCCACGGACCGTCGGCCAGATGGCGGCCGCTTTGGCCTCCGCACTGCAAGGGCCCGCGCCGATCGTGACGGGACACTTCCGTTTGGGAGACGTTCGCCATATCACCGCGGATTCCTCCCGCCTTCGCACCGAACTCGGTTGGCAGCCGAAAATCGAATTTGCCGCCGGAATGTCCGAACTGGCCCTGGGCTGACGTCGGACCCCACGCCGGTGGCTGATGATCCTGGTGATCCGATGCGGAGCTCCATCCGTATCTCATCCAACATCAACGAAACCTGGTCCCAGTCCATGCAGTATTTCGTCGCCTATCTCACAGCGCTGCTGATCTTCGGGATCATCGATCTGGTGTGGCTCAGCACCATGGGGGCGGCCCTGTATCGTGCGCAGCTCGGCGATATCCTGCTGCAGAGCATCCGGATTGCGCCGGCTATCGCGTTTTATGCGCTGTTCCCGATCGGGATCGTGGTGTTCGCGATCAAACCGGCGATCGAGGCGAATTCGATCATTCCTGCGCTGCTCTATGGCTTGCTGTTCGGCGCGCTGTCCTACGCCACCTATGACCTCACCAATTTCGCGACGCTTCGGAACTGGAACCTGCAGATCACCGTGATCGACCTCGGCTATGGCGCGGTTGCATCCGCGGGTGCGGCGGCCGGTACCATTCTGCTGCTGCGGAGCTTGCCGGTGGCTTTCGGCGGTATCCGCTGATGTGACAGGCCGTCAGCGGACGGGGCGGAGCCGGTAATGGTTGACCCCCCATTCGCGTCCGTCGCTGTGGCCAAAAAGGCCGCTGGTGGCGAGCAGGAAGAGCCGCCAGCGCCGCTGCCAAAGCTTGGCATCCCGGCCATAGGTGTCCTGCAGCACGCCCTCGATCGCTGGCGCGTTGCGATCGAAGTTCTCAAGCCAATGCTCGGCGGTGCGCTGGTAATGCGTGCCGTCCCACAGCCAGCTTCGCTCGATCTCCACCAGGTCGCGGAATTCGCGGATCAGCGTACGGCTTGGCATGATGCCGCCGGTGAAGAAATGCTGCGCGATCCAATCGGCCTTGTCGTTGCTGTCGAAACGATAGGGCGCGGCGCGATGGGTGAAGACATGCAGGAACAGCAGACCGTCGGGCGTCAGCCATGAGGCTGCGCGCGCCAGCAGCGCGCGCCAGTTCGACATGTGCTCAAACATCTCAACTGAAACCAGGCGGTCATAAGCCCGGTCGGCGCTGAAGCTGTTCATATCGGCGGTGACGACCGAGAGGTTCGTCAGGCCTTCCGCGCGTGCGATCTGTTCGATGAATTCACGCTGCGAATGCGAATTCGACACCGACGTGATCCGCGCCGCCGGATATTGGCGCGCCATCCAGAGCGACAGCGATCCCCAGCCGCAGCCGAGTTCGAGAATGTATTGGCCGTCCGCGAGGTCGCCGTGGCGCGCGGTCTCAGCGAGCGCGTTCTGTTCCGCCTGCGCCAGCGTGTCGTCGGCATTCTCGTAATAGCAGCATGAGTATTTGCGCTGCGGTCCGAGCATCAGCGCGAACAGCTCGGCCGGCACCTCGTAATGCTGGCTATTGGCGCTGTCGGGATCGGCGGCGATCGGGAAATCCGCCATCGCGCGCGCGAAGTCGCGGTCCGCGGTGTCGCCGGCGCGCGCCAGCCGCTGTTTAGTGCGCCCGACCAGCCACGCGACCGCCGGCCGCAACATCGCATCGGGCCACGGCATGCTTTCTCCGGCGCGAATTGCGGCTTCGATCACGGTCACGCGCGCCTCCTCAAGCTTTGATGCGAGGCGGCAGCGGAAAGAAGGCGCTGGTCCTCGCCCGATAGGCGCGGAAGGCATCGCCGCGGGTTCGCACCATGTGGGCTTCGAGCGGCGGGATGCCGGACACATAGACCAGCAGCCAATACATGCAGGCGGGTCCCGCGAGCGCGAACCAGCCGAATGGATACGCGCCGCCGACGTCGATCGCGATCAGCGCATAGGCGAGCCAGCCGAACCATTCGAAGAAGTAGTTGGGATGTCGCGACCAGCTCCAAAGCCCGGCGTCGCAGACCGCGTTGCGATCCTGCGCATGATCCTGCAGGAACCGGCGCAATTGCCGGTCGGCCACGGCCTCGCCGCCGATGGCGACGGCAAGGATCAGCACCGCCAGATAATCCTGAACCCGCAGGCCCGCGCCTGGTTGATGCGCCGCGAGCCAGATCGCCAGTCCCAATGGGAGGCTGACCAGCGCCTGCTTCTGCAGCAGGATCCACATCTGCGCCGAGGCGCGATCGCCCCATTGCTGGCGCAGCTTCGCGTAGCGCGGATCGTCAGTGCGTCCGGCCGATCGGCTGGCAATGTGGATGCCGAGGCGCAGCGACCAGAGCAGCACCAGTCCGGCGACCAGCGCCTGACGTTGCGTCAGCGAGGTTTCCGAAGGTAGCGCAATCAGCGCGCTCGCGATCCCCACCGTGCCGAGCCCGAAGGTCCACACCGTGTCGATCCAGCCGGCATTGCCGCTGCGTTGCTCGATCAACCAGGCGAGCGTCATCACCAGCGACAGGGCAAGCAGGATCGCGACAATCCCGATCAGGAAATGCACCAGCGTCATTGCGGCACCGTGGTCGCTGCGTTCTGGACCGGGCGTACAGCAGCGGTGCGCGCGATGAAGGAATCGATGTCGGGGAGCAGCGGAAATAGCCGTGACAGGAACGGCACGAAGGCAGCGAGGATCGTGATGTGACCGAAGCGAGGATAGACGATGTCGGTCGCCTGGTTGCCGTCGCTGCGCAGCCTGGTTGCGAGGCTGATGGAGTTGCGCGGATAGACCGTTTCATCGTCGGCACCGGTCATCAGCAGTGCCGGCGGTTTGCGGCCATGGGCGAAGGTGATCGGCTGCGAGCGGGGATTGCGGTCGCCATGAAAGATCACCTTCAGAGTCTCATCCTGCAGCGGCAGGAAGTCGTAAGGTCCGGAGACGCCGATCAGGCCGGCAAGGTCGCGCCGTGGGTCGACGCCGGCGTCGCGCAGCCATTCCTCGTCCATCGCCAGCATCGCGGCGACATGCGCGCCGGCGGAATGTCCCATGAGATAGAGCCGCGCTGGGTCGCCGCCGTGAGCGGCGGCATTGTCGCGCGCCCAGCGGATGGCCTGCGCGCCGTCTTTCAGGAAATCCGGAAACGTCACTTCGGGATAGAGCCGATAATCCGGCACCACGACGACATAGCCGCGCGCCGCGAGCGTCGAGGCCAGGAACAGGTAGGTTTCCTTGGCGCCGGCCTGCCAGCTTCCGCCATAGAAGAACACGATCACCGGCGCGTTGCGGGTAGTCGCTGGCCGATAGACGTCTAGCTTGCGCCGTTCGCCGTCGCCGTAAGCGATATCGGTCAGGGAGTCGTAATGTTGCAGGCGGGCGACCGCGTTCAGCAGCAACGCCGGCCCCGCGATCGCGGCGGCAACCACGGCGACCCCGAGCGGCGCGAGCCACCACAGCCACGCCCGGCGCCGCCCGCCGGTGGTTCGGGTTGTCTCCGCCATGTCAGATCCGCACGAAGGGCTGCAGCAGGCGGCCGATCAGGCTCTTGAACCGGATCTGGCCTTGCATCGCGACCAGGCAGATACACTCCACGCCATCCTCGACGCGCGGATTATGCTCGACCGATTCATCCGCTTCGTCGAAATCGCCGGCGCCATAGCGGCCGTGGTCGTGGCGGAATGCGCCCTGCAACACCGCGGTCCATTCGATCCCGGTATGCGAATGATCTGGAAGCGCGGTGCCAGGCGCGGCCTTCAGCATGAACACGCGGGTATCGGGCGAGGCGAGGTCGACCGGACGCCAATAGATCCCGGGGCCGATCCATCGCCACGCGCCGAGCGGGTAGGCCGACAGCGCCGATTGACGAGCCGCCTGGGCGACAGCCGGTTTTTCGGCGGGCAAGTCCTGTCCGCTGGCCAAGTCCTGTTCGATACTATCGAGTGCGCGCTTCCTTGCATCGGCGCTCAGCGGCAACGCGGCGGCCTCGTCATGCAACGCAACGCCGCCGACCGCCTCGAAAGCTCGCGCGGCCTGCCGGCAGGCCGGACAGATATCCAGATGCGTCGCCACCACCAGGCGGCGTCCTTCGTCCATTGCGCCGGCGGCAAAAGCCGCGAGCGTCGCATCGTTCGGATGATGCCGTATCGTCATGTCAAATCCTCGAGCTGCTCGCGCAGCTTCGTCATCGCCAGGCGCAACCGTGATTTTACGGTGCCCAGCGGAAGTCCCAACGTTTCAGCGATCTCGGCATGCGGCTTATCCTCGTAGAATGACAGCCGAACCACCGCGACCTGATCGCTGGTCAGGGCATCCAGCGCGTGCCGCACCCCGGCATCGCGCTGGGCCGATTCCAGCCTGTGGTCCGGGCGTTCGGGATCGCTCCCCGACAAGACCTTGTAGATCGTGTCCGCGCTGACGCCGCGGCCACGGCGCGCATGGTCGATGCGCAAATTCCGGGCGATGGTGAAAATCCAGGTGGCGACGCTGGCGCGCGCCGGATCGAACAATGCCGCTTTTCGCCAGACCGAGAGCAGCGCCTCCTGGGCGATCTCCTCGGCGAGTTCCGGCGTCGTTCCGGCGCGGACCAGCACCCCTTTGATCCGGGGGGCATAAAAGTCGAACAGCGCGGCGAAAGCCTGCCGATCAGCGTCGTTTGCGATCGCTCGGACCAGCGACACCGGATCCTCTAACTCATCGCGCTGCATGGAATGGTCCGGACGTGGTCCCCCGATAACCGTTTCCGGGCATTTGCGTTGCCGCCGATCCGGCGCGGCGCGCCTGTCTGTGAGGGCAAGGGCCTGCATCTCCACAGATACGCGACGACTTGCGATTTGGATCACTCCCGATTGATCCAAAGTTGGGTTCCCGCCGTATCTCCATCAGGCCCGTCCCTGGGCCGGAGGAGCAATCCAGGTGCTGGATCCGGGTGGCAGACGGCGGAAGATCGCGATCATCGGCACGGGAATTTCCGGCATGTCGGCGGCATGGCTGCTCAGCCAGCGGCACGACGTGACGGTGTTCGAGCGCGAGACCCGCATTGGCGGCCATTCCAATACGGTCGACGTGGTGGACGGAAATACCCAGACCCCCGTTGATACCGGTTTCATCGTCTACAACGAGGCAGCCTATCCGAACCTGACCGCGCTGTTCGAACATCTTCAGGTTCCGACGCGGCCGTCCGACATGTCATTTGCCGTGTCGCTAGACAATGGCGGGCTCGAATATTCCTGCACCAATCTCGCCGGCCTGCTGGCCCAAAAGCGCAACATCATCCGCCCGCGCTTCTGGTCGATGCTGTCGGACCTGCGCCGGTTCTATCGTGAGGCGCCACGTGACGCGGTCCAGCTCGACCAATTGCATACCACGCTCGGTGACTACCTCGATGCGCAGGGCTATGGAGCGGCGTTTCGCGACGACCACCTGCTGCCGATGGCGGCTGCGATCTGGTCCGCGCCGCCGGCCGCGATGCTCGACTATCCGGCATCCTCGTTCATCCGCTTCCATGACAATCACGGCCTGCTGCAGGTCAACAACCGGCCGCAATGGCGCACGGTCGCGGGCGGCAGCCGCAGCTATGTCGAGCGGTTGACGCGGAGCTATGCCGACCGGATCAGGCTCGGGGTCGCCGCGGCCCGCATCCGCCGCAGCGATGACGGCGTCGAGGTGATGGATGCCGACGGCCGCGTCGCGCTGTTTGACCATGTCGTGATCGCGACCCATGCCAACCAGGCGCTCGGGATGCTCGACGACGCCAGCGATGCCGAGCGCCGGCTGCTGGGCGGCTTTCGCTACAGCCACAATACCGCGATCCTGCACCGCGACCCATCCCTGATGCCGCGGCGGCGCGCGACCTGGTCGAGCTGGAATTACATCGGCGCGCGCGGGCAGGGCTGGGATTCGACCCAGGAATGCACCGTCACCTATTGGATGAACCGGCTGCAGGGCCTCGAGACCGAGACGCCGCTCTTCGTGACCTTGAATCCGCAAACCGCGCCCGATCCGCGCCTCGTGATCCGGAGCGAGGTGTATCAGCATCCGATGTTCGATACGGCGGCGTTGCGCGCACAACAGGACCTGTGGTCGCTGCAAGGCGAACGGAATACCTGGTTCTGCGGGGCTTATTTCGGCTCCGGTTTTCATGAGGACGGCTTGCAGTCCGGACTGGCCGTGGCCGAAGTAATCGGCGGCGTGCGCCGACCCTGGAATGTCGCGAATGAGTCGAGCCGCATCTTCGCCGGCCCGGGCGTTACCGCGTTGCCGGAGCATGTGGCATGAGCGGGACCAGCGCGCTCTATGTCGGAGAGGTGATGCACCGGCGGTTGCGGCCGAAGCGCTATCGGCTGCGCCACACCGTATTCTGGATGCTGCTTGATCTTGACGAACTGGATGGTCTCGATCGCCGGCTGCGTCTGTTTTCGCGCAACCGCTTCAATGCCATCAGCTTCGCCGATCTCGATCACGGCGAGCAGACCGCCGAACCGCTGCGCGCGCAGGTCGAGCGGCATCTGAGGACGGCCGGAATCGACCTGACGGGTGGGGCCATCCGCCTGTTCTGCATGCCGCGGATTTTCGGTTTCGGCTTCAACCCGCTGAGCATCTATTTCTGCCACCATCCCGACGGCGGCCTCGCGGCGCTGATTTACGAGGTGCGCAATACCTTCGGCGAGCGCCATAGCTACCTGATCCCGGTCACATCCGCGCCGGACGGGGTGATCCGGCAGAGTTGCGACAAGGCGCTCTACGTGTCGCCGTTCATCGACCTTGCGATGCAATACGAATTTCGCGTGCGCCCGCCGACGGACACAGTTTCGGTGGCCATCACCGGCGTCGATACGGACGGCCCGCTGATTGTCGCCGCCCTCCAGGGGCGGCGCGCGCCTTTGACCGACTTGCGTCTGTTGGGGATTTTGATCACGATACCGTTTCTGACCGTGAAGGTGGTCGCGGCGATTCACTGGCATGCGGCTAAAATGTGGATCAAGGGATTCACATTGAAGCCGCGCCCGACGCGTCCAACGGCCTCGGTCACGATTGTTCAGTCCGGGCACTCTTCATGACCTCGACGGAAAGTTCGGCCGACCGGTTTTCAGGGCCTCAGGCGCAGGCGCTGCCGTCACGCGTCGCAACCCGCTTCATTCGCGCGCGGCTCGCCGCTTTTCAGGCCGGCTCGATCGACGTGACGCTTCCGGATGGCAGTGTCGTGCGCCACCAGGGAAGCGCCGCCGGTCCGCACGCGGACCTCGTCCTGCACAAATGGCGGGTTCTCTGGCGGATCGTGACGGACGGCGATCTCGGCCTGGCGCGGGCCTATATCGATGGCGACTGCGACAGCTCCGACATCAGGGCCGTGCTGGCGCTGGGCGCGGTCAATGCCGCCGCGCTGACCCAGGCGGTTCCCAGTTCCCGCGTCGGGCAGGTATTCGAGCGCCTGCGGCACTGGCGCCGCCGGAATTCGCGCCCCGGCAGCCGCCGAAACATTGCAGCGCATTACGACCTTGGCAACGCGTTCTATGAGCAATGGCTCGACGCCGGAAAAAATTACTCGTCGGCGATTTATTCCGACGCCGACCACGACCTCGAACAGGCCCAGGCCGCGAAGCTGCGCCGGGTCGCCGAACTGCTCGACCTGGCCAAGGGCGAGCAGGTGCTCGAGATCGGCTGCGGCTGGGGTGCGCTGGCCGAGCGCTTGATCCTGCATCACGACTGCTCGGTGACCGGGATCACCTTGTCGACCGAGCAACTGGCCTATGCGCGCCAGCGTCTCGCCGCGACGCCGCGGGCGCAGGCGGCGGATTTCCGCTTGCAAGACTACCGCGACGTCGACGGACGCTTCGATCGGATCGTGTCGGTCGAGATGTTCGAGGCGGTCGGCGAACGTTATTGGCCGGTCTATTTCGAGAAACTGCGCCGCTGCCTCGCCGACAATGGCGTAGCCGTGCTGCAGGTCATCACCATCGCGGATTCACGCTTCGAAGCCTATCGCCGTCAGCCGGATTTCATCCAGCGCTATATCTTCCCGGGCGGAATGCTGCCGACGGTCGGGATCGTCGCAAACCAGGCCGCGCAAGCCGGCTTGCGGCTGGTCAGCCATAACGAGTTCGGCGACAGCTACTCCCGCACGCTCGCCGAGTGGCGTCGCCGCTTCCTGCAAGCCTGGCCGAACATCGAGGCACTAGGCTTCGACACTCGGTTCAAGCGGATGTGGGAATATTACCTGACCTATTGCGAGGTCGCATTCGAGCAAGGCCTGATCAATGTCGGGCTGTTTAAGCTGACGACCGATGGCGGCGCGGATCCGGCCGCGTCGATACGGCCCTAAGGGTCCGACAGATCGGCCGCTATTGCTGGGTCGTCGGAGCCTCGGGATCGCTCAGCGCAATCCTCGCGCGCCGCAGCTTCTCGCTGACACTGCGTTGTTCGGCCTGCAACGCCAGGAAGCGCTCGGTGAACGTGCCCCATTCCTTGCCGTCGCGTTTTTCCGGCGACGTATTTTCCATCTCTGAGACCATGTCGTCCATTTTTTGATCGATCTCGTCGGCCTGCTTCTTCAAGTTCTCAAGCAGGTCTTCGGCCAGTCTCAGGTCGTCGTCGTTCATGGGCGCTGTTCTTCTTGCGATGTGGCGAAGCGTCACCCTGCGGTGAGTGTGCGTATGCCTGGCATAGCCCGATGGGGTTTTGAAGGCGCGTCAAAACGCGCTGGGCTTGTGTTGCTTAGGTCGCTGTCGTTTAAAAAGCCAGCAGTGCTCTGCAGGGCACCTCGAACAATGACGTTTTCGGCGCGTGCTTGACCGCCGTTGCGGACTGATGACCGCGTCCAACACTGATGTGTTGCCGCTGCGCCCGGTTTGTTGGCCCTGATATACTTACTGACGCGCT
>CANKHJ010000137.1 GCA_947481635.1 Bradyrhizobiaceae bacterium | reverse complement strand
TCCGACGGCTGGGTTTAGCCGGTCTGGTGCTTTCGATGGTGACGGGTGCGACGCTGTCGGCCGTGGTCATGGTCGACGGAGCCTATGCCCAATCCAGCGCGATCGTGGTCGAGGGTAATCGCCGCGTCGACGCGGACACCATCCGCTCTTATTTCAAGGGCCGCGATGCGGCCGCCACCGACGAGGCGCTGAAGGCGCTTTACGCGACCGGTATGTTCCAGGATGTGCGCGTGACGCCGTCTGGCGGCCGCCTGGTGGTGCAGGTGGTCGAAAACCCCGTGATCAACCGGGTTGCCTTCGAGGGCAACACGAAGCTCAAGGACGATCAACTCTCCAGCGAGGTGCAGTCCAAGCCGCGCGGCACGCTCTCGCGCCCGATCGTCCAGTCCGACGTCCAGCGTGTGGTCGAAATCTATCGCCGCATCGGCCGTTTTGACGTCACCGTCGAGCCCAAGGTCGTTGATCTGCCGAATGGCCGTGTCGATCTCATTTTCGAGATCAAGGAAGGCCTCAAGATCGGCGTCAAGGAAGTCCGTTTCGTCGGCAATCGTGCGATCTCGCATTACCGCCTCAAGGACGTGATCAAGACGTCCGAAAGCGGATTATTCAGCTTCCTGTCCACCACCGACATTTACGATCCGGACCGCGTCGAAGCGGACCGTGATCTGCTGCGTCGCTACTACCTGAAGCGCGGTTATATCGACGCACGCGTCGTGTCGGCGACCGGCGAGTATGACGCCGCGCGTGGCGGCTTCGTTGTCACCTTCACCATCGACGAGGGCGATCAATATCGCGTCGGCGCGGTCGAAGTGATTTCCAACGTCCGCTCGGTGCCCGCACCTCTGGTTCAGTCCAGGGTCAAGGTATCGCAAGGCGACGTCTTCAATTCCGAGGCGGTCGAAAAGAGCGTCGAGGACATGACGATCGAAGCGGCTCGGCAGGGCTATTCTTTCGCCGCAGTGCGCGTGCGGCCGGATCGCCACGACGAGAACCGCAGCGTCGGCGTGACCTTCGTCATCGACGAGGGCCAGCGCTTCTATATCGAGCGCATCAACGTGCGCGGCAATAGCCGCACCCGGGATTACGTCGTCCGCCGCGAATTCGATGTGTCCGAGGGCGACGCCTATAACCGCGCGCTGCTCAACCGTGCCGAGCGGCGCCTGAAGAACTTGAATTTCTTCAAGAGCGTCAAGATCAGCGAAGAGCCGGGTTCCGCGCCCGATCGCGTGGTCGTCAACGTCGACGTCGAGGAAATGTCGACCGGCGAATTCTCGATCTCGGGCGGTTACTCGACCGCCGACGGCATGATCGGCGAGGTCTCGGTCGCAGAGCGCAACCTGCTCGGTCGCGGCCAATACGTGAAGCTCTCAGCCTCGTTCGGCCAGCGTACGCGCGGCTTCGAGGTGTCGTTCGTCGAACCGTATCTGATGGATTATCGCGTCGCGCTTGGCCTCGATGCCTTCATCAAGCAGACGCTGGCGTCGGATTACGTGTCCTATGACAGCAGGACGATCGGCGGCAACGCCCGCCTCGGGTTCCAGTTGCGCGAAGATCTCAGCCTGCAGGCCCGGTATTCGATCTATCAGCAGCAACTGACGCTGCCTGGCTATCTGAATGATTGTATGACGTCGCCTGCTGCGCCGGTTAATGGCGGCGCCGGCGTTACGCTTGCCAATGCCTGCTTTGTGAATGGTGAATCTTCACTCGCAATACGTCGTGAACTCGCGCAAGGCGCGGTGATCACCTCGCTGGTCGGCTACAGCCTCGTCTACAACACGCTCGACAATAACCGTAACCCGACCGCCGGCTGGATGGCCGAGTTGAAGCAGGACTTCGCGGGCGTCGGCGGCAACGTCAACTTCATCCGTACTACCGGCGACGTGCGCAAATACTACGAGGTGGTCTCGGATATCGTCGGCGTCCTGCGCGTGCAAGGCGGTCACATTGCGGGCTGGAACGGCGACCTGCGTTCACTCGACCACTTCCAGATGGGCCCGTCGCTGGTGCGCGGCTTCGCTCCGAACGGCATTGGTCCGCGCGACATGACGACCCTTACGCAGGATGCGCTGGGCGGCTCGATGTATTGGGGCGTGAGCGTCGAATTGCAGAGCCCGCTCTTCTTTACGCCGAAGGATTACGGCCTGAAGGTTGCGGTGTTCGCGGATGCCGGCAATCTGTTGGACTATCGCGGTCCGACCACGTGGAACGTGACCGGCGAAACGCTCACGGTGACGGACGATAATACGGTCCGTACCTCGGTCGGCGCCGGACTGGTGTGGGACTCGCCCTTCGGCCCGATGCGTTTCGACTATGCGTTCCCGCTGACCAAGGGCGCCAACGACCGGGTGCAGCAGTTCCGCTTTGGTGGCGGAACGAAGTTCTGACGTCCTTCCCGCGACGCGGCCGGTTTGCATGACGGAGCCGCATTTCTTCACGCCCGCAAAGGCGCTCACGTTGCGCGAGATTATCGCGTTGACGGGCGCCGTTGCGCGGGCGTCGGAGGCGGGCGGATCGCTTGATCGGCAGATTACCGGCATCGCGGCGCTGGATCAGGCCGGGCCGCACGATCTCGCATTCATCGACAACACCCATTACGTCGCGCAATTGGCGGAGACCCGAGCCGGCGCGTGCCTGACCTCGACTCGCTTCGAGAAGCAGATTCCTGCCACGATCGTCGCGCTGCGTGTCGGCGCTCCCTATCGCGCCTTCGTCGAGGTAGCGCGGCTGTTGTTTCCCGAAGCGTTGCGACCGGCATCGAGTTTCGCGGCCAATGGCGTGGCCGCGGGCGCGAGTGTTCATCCTCAGGCGCGGCTCGAGCATGGGGTCACCATCGATCCTGGCGCGGTGGTCGGCCCGCGGGCCGAAATCGGCGGCGGGACGGTGATCGGCCCGGGCGCGGTGATCGGCCCGGACGTCCGCGTTGGACGGAACTGCTCGATCGGCGCCAACACGACGATCCATCATGCCATTCTCGGTGACCGGATCATTATCCATCCCGGCAGCCATATCGGGCAGGACGGGTTCGGCTACGTGATGGGCGCGGCCGGCCACCTCAAGATTCCGCAGGTCGGCCGCGTCATCATTCAGAACGATGTCGAGATCGGCGCCGGCTCGGCGATCGACCGGGGCGCCAACCGCGACACCGTCATCGGCGAAGGCACCAAGATCGACAACCTGGTGCAGGTCGGCCACAATGTCAGCATCGGCCGGCATTGTGTGATCGTCGGGCAGAGCGGTATCTCAGGCAGCGTCACGCTCGAGGATTACGTCGTGCTGGGTGGCAGGGTCGGCGTCAACAATCACGTCACGATCGGGGAAGGGGCGCAGATCGGCGCGACCTCGTCGGTGAATGGCGATGTGCCGGCCGGTGGCAAGTGGGGCGGTACGCCGGCCAAGCCCTACAAGCAATGGTTCCGCGAAGTGCTGGCGATCGAGCGGCTTGCCGCGCGCGGCGCGCCGGACGCGAATGCTGGTCGCAAGGGTGATCTGGATGAGTGAGGCCGACACGATTTTGGAAGTGGCGGAGCTCGCCGAGATCATAAAATTCCTGCCGCACCGTTACCCGTTCCTGTTGATCGACCGGGTGGTCGGCATGCATGCCGACGAGCGCGGCATCGGAATCAAAAATGTCACGGTCAATGAGCCGCAATTCCAGGGACATTTTCCCGGCAACCCGGTATTTCCTGGCGTGTTGATGATCGAGGGCATGGCGCAGACCGCCGGCGTGATGTGCCTGCGTTTCGTCGGCGCCAGCGAAAACAAGACCAAGCTGGTCTATTTTCTGACCATCGACAACTGCAAGTTCCGGCGGCCAGTGGTGCCGGGAGAAACCATCGAATATCACATGACCAAGAAGACGCGCCGCAAACAGATGTGGTGGTTCCACGGCATCGCCAAAGTCAATGGACAGGTGGCCGCCGAGGCTGACGTCGGGGCCATGATCGCGGAAGCCGACTGACGATGGCGATAATCGACCAGACAGCGCGGATCGATGCCGGTGCATCGATCGGCAAGGACGTGTCGATCGGTCCGTTTTGCGTGATCGGTCCGCATGTCGTGATCGGCGACGGCTGCCAGCTTCTCGCGCAGGTCAACGTCGCCGGCCACACCACCATTGGGCCGCGCACGGTCGTTCATCCATTCGCGTCGCTCGGTGGACCGCCGCAGGACTTGCGATATCGCGACGAACCGACCAAGCTTGAGGTCGGCGCCGATTGCATCATCCGCGAATATGTTTCGATGAATCGTGGAACGACGCAAGGTCGGGGCCTGACGACCGTCGGCGACCGCGGATTCTTCATGGCCAACGCGCATGTCGGCCATGACGCCGTCGTCGGCAATGACGTGATCTTTGCAAATTCAGTAGGGGTCGCTGGTCATACCCGCATCGGAGATTCGGTATTCATCGGCGGGCTTTCCGCCGTGCACCAGCACACCCGCATCGGTGATGGGGCGATGATTGCCGGCGTCACCGGCGTACGTTCGGACGTGATCCCGTTCGGCTTCGCTGTCGGCTCGCTCGCGGTGCTTGGCGGCCTCAATGTGGTCGGCATGAAACGCCGGGGCTTTTCGCGCGAGACGATGCACCAGGTGCGTTCCGCCTATAAACGTTTGTTCGACGATGGCGGCACGCGCGCGGCGCGTCTCGACGCGATCGAGGCTGACTACAGGACGATTGAGCCCGTGATGAAGATCGTCGCTTTCGCCCGCGAGGAACGCGATCGCGCGCTCTGCGCTCCAGTGCCTCATCGTTAGAGCGCGTTCGCGCGTTCTTTTTGTTCGAGCATGACACCGCGGAAGCCGATCTCTCCACTTTCCGGATCATGTCCCAGGATCGATCTCGATGGCGGATCAGGACCGCGCAGCGCCCAGCCCATCCGACACGCTGGCAATCGTCGCTGGCGGCGGCAGTCTGCCGTTTGCGGTGGCCGATGCGGTGCTGGCGCGGGGCCGGCGCGTGGCGGTGCTGGCGCTGCGTGGCTTCGCCGATCCGGCCCGTGTCGGTGGCTACGTGCACGAATGGGGCAGAGTCGCGCAGCTCGGCCGCTTCCGCCGTTTCGCGCGCGACTATGGCTGCCGTGACATCGTGTTCATCGGCACGGTGATGCGTCCCTCGCTCTCGCAGGTTCGTCTGGATTTCGGCGCGCTGATGGCGTTGCCACACATCATCGCATCGCTGCGCGGCGGTGACGATCACCTGCTGACCACCGTCGGCCGGGTGTTCGAGCATTATGGCTTCCGGGTCCTCGGCGCGCACCAGGTCGCGCCCGAGATCCTGGTGCCGGCCGGCGCGCTGGGGCGGCATCGTCCAGCAGCGCAGGATGACGCGGATATCGCGCGGGCGCTGACGCTCCTGCATGCGATGGGGCCCTCCGATGTTGGACAGGCGGCGGTGGTCGCGGGCGGCCACGTGATCGCAGTGGAAGCGGCTGAGGGGACCGACCAGATGCTGGCGCGCGTTGCCGATCTGCGGCGCAGTGGCCGTGTCCCCGCCGGACGCGGCGTGCTGGTGAAGGCGCCGAAGCCCGGCCAAGATCAGCGCTTCGATCTGCCGGCGATCGGCCCGGAAACCGTCGACGGCGTTGTGCGCGCGGGCCTTGCCGGCGTTGCCGTCGTTGCGGGACAGACCATCATCGCGGAGCCGCAACTGGTGGTGCAGAAGGCCGACACGGCGAATGTCTTTGTCGCCGGCCTGCAAATGCCGCCAACGGCATGACCATCTCCCTGGCCAGCGAGGACGCCGCGCTGCGCGTTTTTCTCGTCGCGGGAGAGGCCTCGGGAGACCGGCTTGGCGCCGCGCTGATGGCAGAAATCGCCGCCCTGGCCGGACGGCCAGTGCGGTTCTCCGGTCTTGGTGGTCCCGAAATGGCGGCGGCCGGATTGCCGAGCCTGTTTCCGATCGACGAGATTTCGATTATCGGCGTGACCGCGGTATTTCGCGCCATTCCGCGGCTGCTGCGCCGGATCCGCGAGACCGCCGACGCCGTGGTGGCAACACGTCCGGATATCCTGGTCATCATCGACAGCCCGGATTTCACGCATCGCGTCGCGCGCCGCGTACGGGCGCAGGCGCCGTCCATTCCGATCCTGGATTATGTCGCGCCGACGGTGTGGGGCTGGCGGCCGGGCAGGGCGCGCGTCATGCGGGCCTATGTCGATCACGTGCTCGCATTACTGCCATTCGAGCCGGCGTCCTTCACCGAGCTCGATGGGCCGCCCTGCACCTATGTCGGGCATCCATTGGCGCAACAGGCCCAATCGCTGCGGCCGGATGCGGTCGAGGAGCAGCGTCGGCGTGCCGCGCCGCCAGTGATCCTGGCGCTGCCGGGAAGCCGGCGCGTCGAAATTCGGCGCATGGCCGCGCTGTTCGGCGAGGCGCTGGCGCTTGCCGCGACGCGTTGCGGCGCCCTCGATGTCGTGGTGCCGACCGTTCCTGGAATCCTCCCGATGGTGCGCGAGGCAACCGATGCCTGGCCGATCCGGCCGCGCATCGTGGTCGATCCGGCCGAAAAGCGAGCGGCGTTCCGTGTCGCGCGCGCCGCGCTCGCGAAATCCGGCACCAACACGCTCGAACTGGCGATTGCCGGCGTGCCTATGGTGACGGCCTACAAGGTCTCATCCGTGGAAGCCGTATTCGCGCCGCTGGTGGTGCGGGGAAGGACCATCATTCTCGCGAACCTCGTGCTCGGCGAGAATGTCGTGCCGGAATATTTCCAGCGCGCGGCAACGCCGCGGGCGTTAGCCAACGCCCTATCGTCCGTCATCGCGGATACGCCGGAGCGGCAGCGTCAGGTCGACGCCTTCGCGCGCCTGGACGCGATCATGGAAATCGGACGCGCCGAACCCAGCCGGCGCGCCGCGGAGATCGTGTTGCGTTACGCCGCTTCAGGCCGTTGAGGCTTAGCGCCGGCGCGAGATCGGCTGATAGTCGCGCAACGTCGCACCGGTATAGAGCTGGCGCGGACGGCCGATCTTCTGCTGCGGATCCTCGATCATCTCTTTCCACTGCGCGATCCAGCCGACGGTGCGCGCCACCGCGAACAGCACCGTGAACATGGTGGTCGGGAAGCCCATCGCGCGCAGCGTGATGCCTGAGTAGAAATCGACGTTCGGATAGAGCTTCTTCTCGATGAAGTAATCATCCTTCAGCGCGACGCGCTCAAGTTCGATCGCGACGTCGAGCGTGTGATCGTCCTTGATGCCGAGCTCCTGCAGCACTTCATGGCAGGTCTGCTGCATGATCTTGGCGCGCGGATCGTAGTTCTTGTAGACGCGATGGCCGAAGCCCATCAGGCGGAACGAGTCGTTCTTGTCCTTGGCGCGCTTGACGTATTCGGGGATGCGATCGACGGTGCCGATCTCCGACAGCATCTTGAGCGCGGCCTCGTTGGCGCCGCCATGCGCGGGGCCCCAGAGACATGCGATACCGGCGGCGATGCAGGCGAACGGATTGGCGCCGGAGGAGCCGGCGAGGCGCACCGTCGAAGTCGACGCGTTCTGCTCGTGGTCCGCATGCAGGATGAAGATGCGGTCCATGGCGCGCGCCAGAACCGGATTGACCTTGTAATCCTCGGTCGGCACCGCGAAGCACATGTTGAGAAAATTCGCGGCGAAATCCAGGTTGTTCTTCGGATAGACGAAGGGCTGGCCGATCGAATATTTGAACGCCATCGCGGCCAGCGTCGGCATCTTCGCGATCATGCGGATCGACGCGACCATGCGCTGATGCGGATCCGAGATGTCGGTGGAGTCGTGATAGAACGCCGCCAATGCGCCGACGCAGCCGGTCATCACCGCCATCGGATGCGCGTCGCGGCGGAAGCCCTGAAAGAACCGGCTCATCTGCTCATGCACCATGGTGTGGCGCGTGACGCGATAGTCGAAATCGGCCTTCTGGGTCGGGGTCGGCAATTCGCCGTAGAGCAGCAGGTAGCAGGTCTCAAGGAAATCGCCGTGCTCGGCCAATTGCTCGATCGGGTAGCCGCGATGCAGCAGCACGCCCTCGTCGCCATCGATGTAGGTGATCTTGGATTCACAGCTCGCGGTCGAGGTGAAGCCAGGATCATAGGTGAATGCACCGCTCTGGGCGTAGAGCTTGGCGATATCAACGACCGAAGGTCCGATCGTGCCGTCGAGGACCGGAAGCTGAACGCTTTGATCCCCTATGTTGAGTTGGGCGGTCTTGCTGTTGGCGCCGGACTTCGCGTCCATGGTCTACCTCGACTTCGTTTTCCGTGTGCGATCCCGCACCTTGCAGGGCGCGCGCCTGGCGGCGGTGGGCTGAGGTGTGTTGAGATTTGCGTAGCCCATCCGAGTGTGCACTGCAAGATAGCGGTGCCCTGTTCCGGTGCAGACCAGAAGCTGCCTAAGCGCTGGGCAGCCGCTCCTCGGCGGCGACGTCGCGCAGCCGGCCAAGGCTTTCAGTTCGGCCGAGCACCGCCAGCACGTCGAAGATCGGGGGCGAGGTGGCCCGCCCCGTCAGCGCCGCCCGCAACGGTTGCGCCACGGCGCCGAGCTTCATCTCCCGGCGGTCGGCGAAGGCGCGGACCACCTGTTCCGTGGAGGCGCTGTCCCAGTCACCGGCCGCTTCCAGCTCCGCCGCCAGCGCGCCCATCAGTCCGCGCGCCTCTGGCGTGAGCAAAGCCGCAGCCTTCTCGTCCACCGGGATCGGCCGGTCCGCCAGGATGAATTTCGCGCCCTCGATCAGTTCGATCAGGGTCTTGGCGCGCTCTTTCAGACCAGGCATGGCCGCAATCCATTGCCTGCGCCGTTCCGGCGTGATCCTGGCCGCGAGCTTGTCCCCCTCCGGCAGATGCGGCAGCAGGCCCTCGACCTCAGCCAGCAGGTCGGCGTCCGGCGTAAGGCGCATGTAATGGCCGTTGAGGCTTTCCAGCTTGGCGACGTCGAACCGTGCAGGTGAGCGCCCGATCTGCGGCAGGTCGAACGCCGCCACCATTTCCTCGGTCGAGAATATCTCCTGGTCACCATGCGCCCAACCGAGCCGGACCAGATAATTGCGTAACGCCGCAGGGAGATAGCCAAGCGCGCGGTAGGCATCGACCCCGAGTGCGCCGTGGCGCTTGGACAGCTTCGAGCCATCCGGCCCGTGGATCAGCGGGAGATGCGCCATCACCGGCACTTCCCATCCCAGCGCATCATAGATCTGCTTCTGGCGTGCGGCGTTGGTGAAATGATCGTCGCCGCGGACGATATGCGTCACGCCCATGTCGTGGTCGTCGACCACGACCGCCAGCATGTAGGTCGGGTTGCCGTCCGACCGGAGCAGGACGAGGTCGTCGAGATTCTCGTTCTGCCAGACCACGCGGCCCTGCACCTGATCCTCGATCACGGTCTCGCCGGTCAGCGGGGCTTTGAACCGGATCACCGGCTTCACCCCGGGCGGCGCCTCGCTCGTGTCGCGGTCGCGCCAGCGGCCGTCATAGAGCTTGGAGCGCCCTTCGCCGCGCGCCTTCTCGCGCATCTCGGTCAGCTCTTCCGGGCTGGTGTAGCAGCGATAGGCATGCCCCTTGGCGAGCAGTTCCTCCGCGACCTCGCGGTGGCGTGCCGAGCGAGAATTCTGGAACACCACATCGCCGTCCCAGTCGAGGCCGAGCCAGCGCAGCCCGTCGAGAATTGCCGCAATCGCCGGCTCGGTGGAGCGTTCGCGGTCGGTGTCCTCGATCCGCAGCAGCATCTTGCCGCCGCGGGCGCGCGCGTAAAGCCAGTTAAACAGCGCCGTCCGGCCACCTCCGATATGAAGGAATCCGGTGGGCGAGGGGGCGAAACGGGTTACGACGGGCAGGGTCATTGCGGGGCGTGTACCATAGGCGGCTTGGCGCGTGCAAAATCTGGATTTCGAGAATCTGGCTTTGCAGCGTTGGATTTGGCAGATAGGCCGCACTGAGACTGCAAAGAATTGGATTCTGGTGTGATGGCGGAAAACGACGCGACAATGGCCGACGCAGACCGGGCCGACATCGGGCGGGACTTCATCCGCGACATCGTCGCAGCCGATCTCGAAGCCGGCCGGGTGAAACAGGTGGTGACGCGCTTTCCACCCGAGCCGAATGGCTACCTCCATATCGGGCATGCCAAGTCGATCTGTCTGAATTTTGGCGTCGCCGCGGAATTCGGCGGCCGCTGCCATCTGCGTTTCGACGACACCAATCCGACCAAGGAAGAGCAGGAATATATCGACGCCATCAAGGATGATGTGCGCTGGCTCGGTTTCGACTGGGGCGAGCACCTGCATCACGCATCCGACTATTTCGAGCAGATCTATGCCTGGGCCCAGCACCTGATCGGGACCGGCAAGGCCTATGTCGATGATCAGTCACAGGATGAGATTCGGATCAATCGTGGCACGCTGACCGAGCCCGGCAGGGACTCGCCATTCCGCGACCGCTCGGTCGAGGAGAATCTCGATCTGTTTGCGCGGATGCGCGCCGGCGAATTTCCAAACGGCGCGCGCGTGCTGCGCGCCAAGATCGACATGAGCGCCGGTAACATCAATCTGCGCGACCCGGTGCTCTATCGCATCCTGCATGCGCATCATCCGCGCACCGGCACCGCCTGGAGCATTTATCCGAGCTACGATTTCGCGCATGGCCAATCGGACGCGATCGAGCACATCACGCATTCGATCTGCACGCTGGAATTCGAGGACCACCGACCGCTCTACGAGTGGTTCCTCGACAATCTCCCGGTGCCATCGCGACCGCACCAATATGAATTCGCGCGCCTCAATATCACCTACTCCGTCCTGTCCAAGCGCGTGCTGACGGAACTGGTGCGCGGCGGCCATGTCGGCGGCTGGGACGATCCACGCATGCCGACGCTTGCCGGGCTGCGCCGCCGCGGCGTGCCGGCGGCCGCGTTGCGCGATTTCGTCAAGCGCATCGGCGTCGCCAAGGCGAACAGCGTGGTCGATGCCGGCATGCTCGACTTCACGATCCGCGAGCAACTCAACAAGAGCGCGCAGCGGCGCATGGCGGTGCTGCGCCCACTCAAGGTGGTGATCGAGAATTACGACGGACCGGGCGAGGAGCTCGACGCGGTCAATCATCCCGACGATCCGGCCGCGGGTTCGCGCCGCATCCGTTTCGGACGCGAGCTCTATATCGAGCGCGACGACTTTATGGAAAATCCGCCCAAGAAATTCTTTCGCCTCTCCCCCGGCAACGAAGTGCGGCTGCGCTACGCCTATTTCATCACCTGCAAGGAGGTGGTGAAGGATGCAGCCGGCGAGGTGATCGAGCTGCATTGCACCTACGACCCCGCGACGCGCGGCGGCGATTCACCGGATGGGCGCAAGGTGAAGGCGACGATGCATTGGGTGTCGGCAGTGGACGCAGTCAACGCGGAGGTGCGGATTTATCATCCGCTATTCGCCAAGCCCGATCCGAACGCCGCCGATTTCGAGGCGGATCTCAATCCGGACTCGCTCGAAACCCTGTTCCAGGCCAAGCTCGAGCCGTCGATCAGCGCCGCCAACGCGGACGAGCCGATGCAGTTCGAGCGCCAGGGCTATTTCACCCGCGACAAGGATTCCACGCCCGCGCGTCTGGTCTTCAACCGCACCGTCGGCTTGCGCGACACCTGGGCCAAGGTGTCGGCTGGCGGCTGAGCGCCGGGCTATTCTGCGCGCAGGCGTCGTGTAGCATAGGCACCCGTAGCGTTGGCGTCGGGAGTACCGCCTGGTGGCGGAGCAACAACGATTGCGTGGACGGGTCGCGGTATGGCGGCCCGGCAGTAATGCCGGACCGGCGGCATGGCCGGCCGGCGTCTCCGGATTCGGACAACGCGCCGCCGATGCCGTGCGGACCTGGTTGTCGGCCGAGGTGGTCGCCGGGCGGCTTTTTCCCTGGATCGCCATCGCCTTTGGAAGCGGCATCGCGCTTTATTTCGCGGCCGACCGCGAGCCGACCCTTGCCGCCCCCTGGGTGCTGACCGCCGTGTTGATGGCGGGCGTGTTTGCCGCGCGCCGCCGCGCGTTCGCATTTCCAATCCTGATCGGCCTCTGCGCCATCGCCGCCGGTTTTGCGGTCGCGACACTCAAGCGTTCGGTGATCGAGCACCCGGTGTTGCAGGCGGCCGCCTGGAACGTCGAGATCACCGGCTTTGTCGAGCGCCGCGAGGAACGCGAACGCAGCGACCGCATCCTGGTGCGCGTGCAGACGATATCCGGCGCGCGCATCGATGAGAAACCGGATCGGGTGCGCGTCGCCATCCGTAAGGGCACCGCGCCACCGGTCGGCAGCTTCGTCAGCTTCAAGGCGCGGCTCTCGCCGCCGCTGCAGCCGTTGCGTCCGGGTGGCTATGACTTCGCGCGCGATCTCTATTTCCAGGGAATCGGCGCATCCGGCTTCGCGCTTGGCGGCATCACGACCTCCGAGCCGCCGGCTTCGCTCGGCTGGCGGCTGCGCTTCGCGGCGGCGGTTGAAGGCCTGCGCGATGGCATCGACCGGCGTATCCGTGCGGCCTTGCCGGGAGACATCGGCGCCATCGCGTCGGCCTTTGTCAATCGGCGTTGGAATGGGACCCCTTATCGGCATCCAAAAGGGACCCCTTTGAACGGCGGGTTCTGCCGGTAGCGCTCGCGCCGTCGGAGCTGGCCGGGGTTGCGGAGACGGAGCGAG
>CANKHJ010000136.1 GCA_947481635.1 Bradyrhizobiaceae bacterium | reverse complement strand
GATCGCCCTTCGCCGACAGCGCATCAAGCCGATTGTCCGCATCGAAGAAACCGAACTGACCCATCGAACGCCTCCGCTGCCAAATCGCGTGCGATCCTTGAATCTGATTTAACGGCCAATGACCAGGGCGCAATTATTCGAGGTGCCCCGAAGTTTGTTCACCACGACGGCGAAAGGCGAGGTCATCGGCGCACCTTCGGCAACCAACATGGGTCCATAACGGTTGAGGGTTATCGTCGATAACTCCTTCAAAGGACATGTCATGACTCGGTGGAGGCATATTCCTCGTGCCGGCCTACTCGCGGCTATGTTGCTCGGCGCTGGCGCCGGCGCCGCGATGTCTGCCGAGACGATGCGCGTCGGTGGTGTCGGCGCGGCGGCGGGGATGCTTCCGCACCTGTTCGCGATTTTCGATCCGAGCGGAGGCACCAAGCTCGAGATCATCCCCAGCCTCGGGACCAGCGGAGGCCTGCGCGCGCTGAGCGAAGGCGCGCTCGACGTCGCGGTGTCCGGGCGTACGCTCAAGCCCGAAGAACTGTCGTCGGGCGTGACGCCCGTTGCAGCAATTCGCACGCCTTTCGGTCTCGTTACCTCGCATCCCCACCCGGATGGCTTCAAGAGTTCGGAGGTCGCCGGCCTCTTCACGTCCGCCAAGCCCACATGGAAGGACGGATCGCCGATCCTGATCATCCTGCGCCCGAAGAGCGACAGCGACACCGAGGTGCTCGGCACCCTCTTCCTCGACATGGCCGCTGCGATCGAGCAGGCGCGCAAGCGCCCGGACCTCTCGCTTGCCGCCACCGATCAGGACAACGGCGATCTGGCGGAACGTCTCCCCGGCTCGCTGACCGGGTCCACCTTCACCCAGATCAAGATGGAACGGCGCAATTTGCGCTTCATCGCCATCGACGGGGTCGAGGCGTCGCTGGAAAATCTGATGAGCCGGACCTATCCGTTCGCCAAGACGCTCTACTTCGTACTGCCCGCGAAGAAAAGCCCGGTCGCAGAACGCTTTGTCGCGTTTCTTCAGTCTCCCGCAGGCCAGAACGCTCTGATCGCGACTGGAAGCCAGTGGATAGCGCAGTAGGATGACCATCAGGCCGATACCGCTTCGGACGCTGGTCAGCGCTATCGGCCTGTCCATTGCCATCGTGACCGCGGTCACGGTGCCGGTCGCATATTTCGCGATCGGCTATTCGAGCGTCGCCAGGGTCCTCGACTTCAAGGCCGACTTGGACGCCCGCCAGGTTTCAAAATACATCTACGCGCATGAGGAGCTGTGGCAATTTCAGCAGGTCAGGTTGATCGACATTCTTCATCTGGCCAACGGCGAGGAGAACGAAGTCAACAAGCGGGTGGTCGATTCTGCCGGCAAGATTGTGGTTGACGAACGGCACCCGCTTGCGGCGCCGCTGATCGAGCGAAGTCGTCCGATTGTGGTGCGCGACGAAATCGCCGGACGGGTCGAACTTCGCGCCAGTCTGCAACCCCTCCTCGCGGAGACCACCATCGTCGGGGGGCTGAGCATCTTGCTCGGGATGGGCGTGTTTTTCGCGGTGCGCGTTTTCCCCCTCAGGGTGCTGGACCAGACGCTCGGTACATTGCTGCGAACCAATCAGCGCTTCGATGCGGCGCTCAACAATATGTCGCAAGGCCTGATCATGATCGACAAGCACCAGCGAATCCTGGTCTGCAATGATCGCCTGATCGAATTATACCGTTTGACGCCCGATGCCGTGAAGCCAGGAAGCACGCTCGACGATGTGCTTCAATTCCGCGCCGCGCGCGACGGGCTGCCGGGCGATCTGGATCGCCTGCGAAATACCATCCGGCTGCAACTCGGTTCCGGAGCCGCCTCAACTTTCATTCTCGAGACCACGGACGGGCGCCAGATCTCCGTCAACAACCGGCCGATGCCGAATGGCGCCTGGGTCTCGACCCATGAGGACATTTCCGAGCGGCGCGCCGCGCAGGCGGAAATCTCGCACATGGCGCTGCACGACGCGCTGACCAACCTGCCCAATCGCCGCTACTTCCAGCAACGGCTGGAACAGCATTTTGACCGTCGGGAGCGTGACCAGAAATTCGCAGTCCTGTGCTTCGATCTCGATCGGTTCAAGAGCGTCAACGACACGTTGGGTCACCAGTTCGGCGACAAGCTGTTGCTACAGATGTCTGACCGGGTTCGGGAGTGCCTGCGTGACGGCGACATGCTGGCGCGCCTTGGCGGCGATGAATTTGCGATCCTGCAGGACAGCATCAACCCGCTCACCGACACGAGCGCTCTCGCCGCGCGCCTCAACGAGGTCATCAGCGCTCCTTTCGATCTCGACGGCCGGCAGGCCGTCGTCGGCGTGAGCATCGGAATCGCGGTCGCACCAACCGACGCCACCGACTCCCATGAACTGCTCAAGAACGCCGACCTTGCTCTCTATCGGGCCAAGGCCGATGGCCGCGGCACCTATCGTTTCTTCGAGCCGGAAATGGATGCGCTGATGCAGTCGCGGCGCAGGCTGGAACTCGATCTGCGCAACGCCTTGGCCAGCAACCAATTGGAGCTCTACTATCAACCGCTGGTCAACCTCGAAACCGACCGGGTTTGTGGCTTCGAGGCTTTGCTGCGATGGAAGCATCCCGAACATGGGCTCATCGAGCCGCTCGACTTCATTCCGCTTGCTGAAGAAACCGCGCTGATCGTGCCGATCGGCGAATGGGTCTTGCGGACCGCTTGTCATGAGGCGTCCTCGTGGCCGAACGACATCGGTGTCGCGGTCAATGTTTCGGCGGCGCAATTCAAGAATCAAAATCTGGCCCTGGTCGTGACCAGCGCGTTGGCGCGATCGGGCCTGTCGCCGCGACGGCTCGAACTTGAGATCACCGAGTCGATGCTGCTCGCCAATACTCAAACAACCCTTGCAACGCTGCATCAAATCCGGGCGCTGGGCGTGCGGATCTCGATGGACGACTTCGGCACCGGCTATTCGTCGCTCAGCTATCTGCGCAGTTTCCCATTCGACAAGATCAAGATCGATCGCTCATTCGTCCACAATGTCTCATCGGATGAAGATTCGAAGGCGATCATTCGTGCCGTCACCGGACTGGGTGCGAGCCTCGGCATGATCACGACCGGTGAAGGGGTCGAGACCCAGGAAGACCTCGACTATCTGAGGCGCGAGGGCTGTGCCGAAGCGCAGGGATATTTTTTCAGCCGGCCCCAGCCCGCAAGTGAAATCCCCAGAATGCTCGGGATGCGGGCCGAGAAGCCCAAGGCCGTCGCGTGAAGCGTGTGCCCGGATCCGTCTCCCCCAACCGGGGTGGATCAAGCCCCCCGAAACATGTAGACGGGGCCGCTCTTCTCAGGAGCGGCGATGTCAGCTTGCGGACTCGATTTCGGGACGTCGAACACGACGTTGGGCAGCATCGTCGATCAGGCGCCAGTTCTGGTGGCGCTGGAAGCCGGGCAGACCACGATCCCGAGCGCGATCTTTTATGGACGCGACGGCGCCGCGCTGATCGGGCGCAAGGCGATCGACGCCTATGTCGACGGCGTCCCCGGCCGGCTGATGCGCAGCTTGAAATCGGTGCTCGGCACCGCGCTGATCGACGAGACCACGCAGGTCGGGCGTGAGCGCAGCAGCTTCCGGGACGTGATTGCCGCCTATCTTCGCGCGGTGAAGCGCCGCGCCGAGCAGGCCACCGGTCGGGAATTCAGGCATGTGGTCCATGGCCGACCGGTCCATTTCGTCGACAATGCGCCTGATGCCGACCGCAAGGCGGAAGCGGTGTTGCGCGAGATCATCCAGGAGATCGGCTTTGCCGAGGTCACGTTTCAATTCGAGCCGATCGCCGCCGCGCTCGATTATGAGCGCCAGATCGCCCGCGAGGAGATCGCGCTGATCGCCGATATCGGCGGCGGCACCTCCGACTTCTCGATCGTGCGCCTCAGCCCTGAGCGGCGGCACCAGGCCGATCGCAAGAGCGATATCCTCGCCAATGACGGCGTGCGGATCGGCGGTACCGATTTCGACCGGCGGCTCAGTCTCGGCGTGCTGATGCCGTTATTCGGTTTTGGCAGCGCCATGAAGCGCGCCGGCCTCGACGCACCGACCAGCTATTTTCATGACCTCGCGACCTGGTCAAGCATCAACCGGATGTATGAACCGCAGGTCGCGTCCGCGATCCGCCTGGTCCGGCGCGAAGCCAAGCAGCCGAAACTGTTCGACCGCCTGTTACGAGTGCTCGACGAGCAGCGCGGCCACACGCTGGCGATGGAGATCGAGAGCGCGAAGATCGCGTTGTCGCAAGCGCAACGCGCCGATATCGCACTCGCATGGGTGGAGCCGAACTTGGGCAAGGCCGTCACCCGCGCAGACCTTGTGAACCACACCGAGGAACTCGCCACGCGCATCGGCGCAAGGATCAGGATTTGCCTCGACCAGGCGAAACTGCCGGCCGCTGGCATCGACGCGGTGTTCCTGACCGGCGGCTCGGTCCAACTGGATCATGTGCGCCGGGCTATCGTCGCGCAGGTGCCCGCCGCTCGCGTGATCGAAGGTGACACCTTCGGCGCGGTCGGCAAGGGCCTGACCATCGAAGCGGCGCGACGCTACGGGACGGCGGATTGATCATCAACGCTGCAGATAACCAATAACGCTGATCGATATTTGACAATCCCAATGGTCGGATTACTGGTGCTGCCGGTTTTGACGGAGGCTTCAATGGCGATCGATCTCACCCCGGGCACCGATGCCTGGAACGCCCTGCCGCGGCGCAGTGATGATGGCAGCGCGGGGACCTTCTCGGTCCGGCTGGAGCCTGTGATCGACAATCAGAACTTCAAGCTTGCGGTGTGGCGCGCCGAGCCCGGCGTTTACTCTTCGCCGAAGGGCGCACCATTCGCCGAGACCTATTGCGTCTACAAAGGTGAAGGCGTGATGGACATCGGCGGCGCGCGCGTCGCGTTGAAGCCGGGGGCAATCATCAACCTGCCGACGGGCATTCCCTATACGCTGACGATCGTCACACCGGTCGAAAAATTCGCGGTGGTCCACCCGGTTGGCTAGCGCGTCGCGCGCCTGCCGCTGCCGCGTTTGCGTGCAGACAGCGATGCAACATCGCGCATCAGCTTAAGGTCGCGCTCATTGACACCCTCACGGTTTCTGTCCAGAATTTCCAAATTCTGACGGAGGGTGATCATGCTGCGGAAACTGGCGGTTTTAGGTTTGGTCGCGGGCGCTTTGGCCGCGACCGTCGCGGTTTCCAACGCGCAGCAATACCCGAACCGTGCGATCACGCTGGTCATTCCGTGGCAACCGGGCGGCGTGCCTGACACGCAATATCGCGTGCTGGCCAATCTCGTCAGCAAGGACCTCGGTCAGCCGATCATCGTCGAGAACAAGCCCGGCGGCGTCGGCACGCTCGGCGTGTCGTCGATGGCGGCCAATGCGAAGCCGGATGGCTATACGATTTCCTATATCGGCTCCGGCGTGTTCCGCGCGCCGTTCCTGCAGAAGATGACCTACGATCCGAAGAAGGATTTCACCTATATCGGCGGCATCGGCCAATATCTGTTCGGCGTCGTGGTGCGTACGGATTCGCCGATCAAGACCTGGGCCGATTTCGTTGCCTTCGCCAAAGCAAATCCTGGCAAGCTCACCTACACGACCTTCGGCGTGAACTCGGTGCTGCATCTCGCGATGGAGCAGATCTCCGCCAACCTCGGCATCAAGCTTAAGCATATTCCCTCGCGCGGCAATTCGGAGAACAACGCGGCCGTGCTGGGCGGACATGTGATGGCGTCCGCGGATGGCAGCACTTGGGCGCCGCTGGTGGACTCGGGAGATTTCCGCCTGCTGGTCACCTGGGGCGACAAGCGCACCAGCCGCTGGCCGGATGTCCCAACCTTGAAGGAAGTCGGCATCGATTATTCGGAGACCAGCCCCTACGGCCTCGCCGGTCCGGCCGGCATGGATCCCGCGATCGTCGAGAAAATCTACGCCTCGTTCCGCAAGGCGCTCCGAGACCCCGCTCACCTTGAGCTGCTCAAGAAGTTCGACATGGAGGCTTTCGAACTCGGCCCCAAGGAATATACCGCCTGGGTCCAGAAGGAGATCGACCGCCAACAGCAGCTGGTTGCGAAATTCGCCGAAAAGCCCGAAGCCAAGTAGCGACGACAAAGTCGCTGCCGTCATAACGGGGATGCCGCGCCCTTCCCGCTTTCGATCGACCGGAGAAGAGCATGGCCAATAGCGGAGCGAAGGTCGGGGCGACTTGGCGGATCGGCGACATCACCGCGACGCGGATCGAGGAGAGCATCGGTCTCAGCAGCGTCGCGCCGAGTGAGTTCCTGACCAATTTCGATGAAGCGGCGTTCCGGTCGCATCTCGAATGGATGGTGCCGACGCATTACGATCCGCAGATGGATCGCCTCGTCACCAGCATCCATTCGTGGCTGATCCGCACGCCGCGCCATACCATCCTGCTCGATACCTGCTCAGGCAACCATAAGCCACGCCCGTGGAACGAGCGCTTCAGCATGCTCAATACGCCGTATCTCGAGCGGCTGGCCGAGGCCGGCGTGAGCCCGGAAGACATCGACATCGTGTTGTGCACGCATCTGCATACCGACCATTGCGGCTGGAACACTCAGCTCAAGGATGGCCGCTGGGTGCCGACCTTCCCCAACGCCAGGTATCTGTTCTCGCGCAAGGAGAATGATCGCTGGGACCCCGCGGTCATCGGCGAGACCGTCCGCGCCGGGCTCTACAACGACAGCGTCCTTCCGGTGATCGAGTCGAAACAGGCGCTGCTGCTCGACGACGCGCCGCACCAGATCGACGACCTGCTGCTGGTCGAGCCGGCGCCCGGGCACACCATCGGCCACATCCTGCTGAAAGCCGGCAAAGGCGAAGACCAGGGTGTGTTCTGCGGCGACGCGATTCATCACCCGGTGCAGGTTTACGAGCCCGGCTGGAATACCAAGTTCTGCGAGGATCAGGCGCAGGCAGCGCTGACCCGGCGCGCCATGCTGGAGCATTGCGCCGAAGAGAACGCGGTGCTGTTTCCCATCCATTTCGCGCAGCCTTATGTTACGGCGATCCTGCGGCGCGGCGATCGCTTCCTCCCCGCCTTCATGCCGGCCAACGGATCGTAAGACGATCACCGACGGAATGCGCATCACGACGGATGCACACGACGATGGGCGTTAAGCAACACCGGCATCACGAAAGACGATAGGTCGTCATGGCGATCGAACTGATCTCCAAAGTCTTGTGGTTCGTGGTCGGGCTGGTGATCGTCTGGCTCGCGATCGGAATGGGCGTCGGCCGCCTCGATGAGCCCGGCGCGGGAATGATGAGTGTCGGCTTCGGCGGCGTGATCGCGCTGCTTGGTCTCGGCGGCATCGTCCACCTGCTGATCAAACGGCGCCCGGTGCAATCTGAAAATCCTGGACAACCCCAGGAGCCCTGGACCAGGGCGATGCTCTGGCGCATCGGCGGCGTGCTGGTTCTGCTTGTGGTCTATGTCGCGCTGCTCGAGCGCGTCGGTTTCGTATTGCTCACCGCCGCGCTGATGTCGGTGCTGTTCGGCGCCTATGCCGGCATCCGCTGGGTCTGGGCGATCCCGTTGGCGACGGGTCTCGCTGTCGCGAATTACGCGCTGTTCAAGCTGGCTCTCGGCACGCAATTGCCCGCCGGCATTCTGGGCTGACGGCCGATGAGCGGACTCCTCACCGGCCTGAGCGTCGCGCTGCAGCCGATCAACCTGTTATTCTGCTTTGCCGGGGTTTTCCTCGGCACCCTGGTCGGGGTGCTTCCCGGCATCGGTCCAGTCACCGCGATGGCGCTGCTGCTGCCGATCACCATCGGCGCGCCGCCCGAGAGCGGAATCATCCTGCTGGCGGGAATCTATTACGGCTCGATGTATGGAGGATCGACCACCTCGATCCTGATCAACGTGCCGGGAGAAGCCGCCTCGGTGGTGACCTGCCTCGACGGGCACCAGATGGCGCGCAACGGCCGTGCCGGTCCCGCACTCGCCATCGCGGCCATCGGATCCTTCATCGCTGGCACCTTCGCGGTGGTGGCCATGAGCATCGTCTCCGCGCCGCTGGCACGCGCCGCGCTGATGCTGGCACCGGCCGACTATGTCGGGCTGATGGTGCTCGGCCTGGTGATGGTCAGCTTCATCTCATCAGGCTCGGTAGCGAATGCGATCCTGACCGCGTCGCTTGGCATCGTGCTCGGTCTCGCCGGCATCGATACCATGAGTGGCGTGTCGCGCTTCACTTTCGACCGGCCGGAACTGCTCGAAGGGATCGACGTGATCACACTGGTGGTCGGCCTGTTCGGGATTTCCGAGGTGCTGCAAAATCTCGAACACTCGGTTCAGCGGCGGCTGGTGACAGACACCATCGGACGCGTCATGCCGAGCCGTGAGGATTGGCGCCGCAGCCGCGGTCCGATCGCGCGCGGTTCGTTGCTCGGATTTCTGTTGGGACTATTGCCCGGCGGCGGCGCGGTGCTCGCCTCCTTCGCGTCCTATGGTCTTGAGAAGCGCTGGTCGAAAACACCAGAGCAATTCGGCAAGGGCGCGGTGGAAGGATTGGCCGGCCCGGAATCGGCCAACAATGCCGCGGCGACCGCGGCGTTCATTCCGTTGCTAACGCTCGGGATCCCGCCGAATGTCGTGCTCGGCATCCTGCTCGGCGCGCTGATCATCCAGGGCATCCAGCCCGGCCCGTTGCTGATGGTGAATAATCCAGGCGTGTTCTGGGGCGTCGTCGCCAGCATGTATATCGGCAACCTGATGCTGCTGGTGCTGAACCTGCCGCTGGTCGGCCTCTGGATTCAGTTGCTGCGCGTGCCGTATGGCGTGCTGTTCCCGATGATCCTGGTTTTCTGCGTCATTGGCGTCTACGGAACCACCGGATCGACCTTTCAACTAGGCCTCATGACGGCGTTCGGCATTCTCGGCTATCTGCTGCGCCGGACCGGTTATGATCTTGCGCCGCTGATCCTCGGCTTCGTGCTCGGGCCATTGCTCGAAGCCAACCTGCGCCGCACGCTGATCGCGAGCGACGGCGATTGGAGCTACCTGCTGACGCGTCCGGTCGGGCTCGCCTGCCTGTTACTTGCGCTCGCTCTCATCATCGCCGCCGCGCTGCCCGCGATCAAAGCCCGCCGCGAGACCTTCGGCCCGGCGGACCAGGGCTAGGCTTGCGATACATCGCGAGGAAGCAGAAGGCGTGCCGCCAAGGCACGGCCGCCAACCGCGATGGCCAGCGCAACGACGATCAGCAGCGCCGCGACGGCGAAGGTGAAGCGCATGCCGCTGGCAACAGAGTCGGGAGATGCCGTGGTGATGTCGACTGTCGCCGATGCGAGCGCGAACACAGCGCCCATCACCGACGCCCCGCTGATGAGACCGAGATTGCGCGACAGGTTGAGCATGCCGGACATGACGCCCCGCTGGTCCGGACGGATATCCGTCATGACGGCGGTGTTGTTGGCGGTCTGGAACAACGCATAGCCGAGCGTGATGACGACGATCGGGGCGATGTAACCGGGAATGCCGAACCGCGCCGGCATCATCGACAGAATGAACGAACCGGCCGCCATTCCAGTGAGCCCAACCAGCGTCATGCGGTCTGCGCCAAATCGATCTGCGATGCGGCCGGCCGGCACACCGGCCAGCGCGACCACCAGCGGACCGACCGACAAGACAAGTCCAACACCGGCCGCGTCGAGCCCAAGCGCAACCGAGAGATAGAACGGCCCGACCACCAGTGTCGCCATCATCACCGTCGAGACCAGCGCGCTGGTGGCGAGGCTCGCACTCAGAAATAGGTCATGGAACATCGCCAATCGGATCAAAGGTGACACCGCGCTCGCCTCGGCGCGCATGAAGAGGGCGACGCCGATGACAGCGGCCAGCAGCAGGCTGATATTGAGCACGCCGAAGGTGCGCCCCATCGTCATGGCGAGTGCATAAGCCGCGAGCGTCAGCGCCAGCAGCAGCGTGCCAATCGTGTCGAAGCCGGCCCGGTCGATCTTCGGCCCGAGGCGATCAGCCGGCAGCGCGCGATATGCGAGACCAAAAGCCAGGATCCCCAGCGGCAGGTTGACAAGGAAGATGGCCCGCCAACTGACCCCCGCGATCAGCACGCCGCCGAGCGACGGACCGAGAGCGGTGCCGATCGCTGACATCGCCCCGAGCAGCCCCATGGCACTGCCAGTCTTGGCCTTCGAAACCGTCTCACCGACAAACGCCATGGTGAGGGCCATCATGATGGCCGCGCCGATACCTTGTGCGGCCCGGGCGGCAATCAGCAGCCAGAGCGAGGGCGCAATGCCGCACGCGACCGAGGCGAGGGTGAACAACGCGATTCCGGCCAGCAGCAACCGGCGGCGGCCGATGATGTCACCCAGCCGTCCGGCGCTGACGATCAAGGTGGTGATGGCGAGGAGATAAGCGAGGACCACCCATTGGACCTCCTGGAAAGACGCTTGAAACGCGTGAGCCAGGGTCGGCAGGCCAACATTGGCGATGCTGGTGCCGAGCGAGGACAACAGCATCGATAGCGACAGACTGGCCAGCGCCAGCCGGACCGATAATGTCCGTCCTGCCGTTTCGGCGGTTCTCTCGTCTCGTTTGACGATGACTGGCTTCACCTGAACCTCGTTTTCTGGACGGCCGAATGGCTGACGGAAATCTAGGTCCATACGTGACATGGCGGAACGCGCATCATTTGCACTCACTTCGTGCGTTTGACGCCACATCACGAACGAACTGTGCCATGATCGATGCATGTCCACGCCCGATCTCAATTTGCTTGTCACCCTGGATGTCCTGCTCACGGAAGGCAGCGTGGCGCGCGCAGCGCAAAAATTGCGACTCAGCCCTTCGGCCATGAGCCGGGCGCTGGCGCGATTGCGTGAGACCACCGGCGATCCGCTGTTGGTCAGGGCGGGACGCGGTCTCGTTCCCACCCCCCGCGCGCTTGAACTTCGCGGGCGGGTCGGTCAACTGGTGCAGGACGGAGCAGCGGTTCTACGCCCCGCCGGAAAACTCGACCTCAAACAACTAGTTCGAACCTTTACGCTGCGGACCAGCGAAGGCTTTGTCGAGAATTTCGGACCGGACCTGATTGCTCGCGTCAGCGCGGAAGCGCCCGGCGTACAGCTGCGCTTCGTGCAAAAGCCAGACAGGGACAGCGCGCCGCTTCGCGAGGGGATTGTCGATCTGGAAACCGGCGTGGTGGGGAAGACGACCGGCCCTGAGGTGCGCGCGCAGGCCTTGTTCCGCGACCGTTTCGTTGGCGTGGTGCGAACCGGGCACCCGCTGAGCGGCGGCAAGATATCACCGTCGCGATATGCTGCCGGCAGACACATCCTGGTCTCGCGGCGCGGACTTGATGAGGGACCGATTGATGACGCCTTGAAGCCGCTCGGACTGGAACGCGAGATCGTCACGATCGTCGGTGGCTTTGCGACCGCGCTGGCGCTCGCGCGGGCCTCCGACCTGATCGCCAGCGTTCCCGAACGCCACACCGGGAATCTACGCGCGGGAATGCATAGTTTTGCACTTCCAGTCTCGATGCCGGAGATCACGGTGTCATTGCTGTGGCACCCGCGGCTGGATGCCGATCCCGCACATCGCTGGCTGCGCGGGTGCGTTCGTGACGCCTGCTTGGCGCCCACTGCCCCAAAGCCGACATCACGACCAACGCCGGTCAAGGCAAGACGCAAGAACCCGAAAGCTAAGCTTGGCTGAATTGAGCCGCGGCCAGTTGCGACGCGCGCTGAATATGATGCCGCAGCAGCGCCGAGGCCTTCTCGCCTTGACGCTGCAAGACCGCTTCCAGCAACTCACTGTGCTCGTTCACGATGACGGAATCGATCTTGTCGTATTTGACGTAAAGCCGCCGGTAGCGCTCGCTCTGCGCCGAGAGCAACTCGCAGAAGCGCAGCAGCCAAGCCGAGCCGCAGGCTTCATAGATCGAGAAATGGAATTCGCGATGCACCGTCTCCCACTGATTGGCGCGCTCGGGTTCGGTGAGGCGGGGGTCGGTCTCGGTGTCGGTCAGGCGGCGCAACGCGCTGACGCAGCGTTCTTCCCAGGCCTTATCGCCATGCAAGATGGCAAGCTCGATCGCTTCGCATTCCAGCTTCATGCGCCAGTTCGTGACGTCGATCAGGTCGTCGCGGGAAGTCCCCGACACCCGAAACCCGCGCTGGCCGTCCGCGCGCACCAGCCCCTCGCTGACCAATTGGAACAGCGCCTCGCGCAGCGGGCTGATGCCGACGTCGTAACGCTCGCGCAAATGGTCGGATTTGATCTTCGAACCCGGTGCAAGCGTGCCGCTGATAATGTCGCGGCGGATGCGAAACAGGGTGGCCTCGGCCAACGTCTTCACTTCCGCCGGCCGCCCGAAACGAAGCGTCGGTCCCCAACCACTATTCATGACCAATGCAGCCGCCCTGCGTTTTTCTTCTGTGTCGAAGTCATGTTGTTTGACCCCTTATCGTCATCCTATACCCCGACTCTCGGAGAATCCGAAGAACCCCCTTGCCAAACGGCTCGATCCGGATTCTACCGAACGGATGATACGGCCCGGGTTCCTGGACAGAGAATCGCGGCAAGACCTGATCGAG
>CANKHJ010000135.1 GCA_947481635.1 Bradyrhizobiaceae bacterium | reverse complement strand
GCACTCGACCATCCAGCTTGCCAGCCAAAACCACTGACCGGGATCGAAACGCGGCCGGAACAGCAGCGGGCTGTCGTCTCTCGTCAGCCACTTCAGCACCTTGAACGGGGCCGACGGGTTCGCCCAGGGCTCGGCGTGAGACACCGAGACCTGCCCGCCATTGGCAAAGCTGGTGTCCAGGCCGGGGCCGGGTAGACGGTCGACGACCAGGACGTCGAGACCCAGTCGATTGAGATAATAAGCCGTCGAAATGCCGACGATGCCGGCGCCGAGGACGACGGCATCATAGGATCGGAAATCGCGCGTGGTGGTCGTGCTCATCAGTCAGCCTCATGACGTCAGGGCGGCCGAACGTTTGGCCGCGCATCCCGGTCTGTCATGAGGCCTGAGAGCTTTCGCAGCGCATCCGTTATTGGCGGCGCTGCTTACTCCTTCGGCGGACGCTGTCGCGTCACTCTCCAGAGGTCGTCATTCGTCGCGATCCATTTGCCTGAGAGTTTCCCGGGTGGTTGCCCCTTCGGCGGTACAGTGAAGTACTCTCTCTCGCGATCGAATAGAGATAATCCCTCTCCACGGCGGGATCAAGGCAGCCCCTCGAACCGGCAGGCTTATTGGCGGAAAAGCCTTCTGCGGCACGCCGTTCTTGGAGCCTTGACTTATTTGCAGAGGCGGCAAGCCGATATTGGGCCTCGGGTGTCCGCGGTCGTGGCATGCAATTTGCGAGGCATCCGTCGAACGGGGTGCGTGCCATGGATCAGGTCTTAACGGGGGCCCTGGATGTGCGTCTGATGCGCACGTTGCTCATTCTGTTGACAGAATGCAGCGTGTCCAAGACCGCGGAAGTTCTGGGGCAGACCCAACCCAGTGTCAGCCTGTCGCTGCGGCGACTGCGAACCATCATCGACGACCCTCTGCTGGTTCGCAGCGGTAGCCATCTGGTCCCGACCGAGCGTGGAATCGAATTGCGCGAGCCGTTACGGCGCATCCTCGACGATATCGATCACCATATGAGTCCGGTCGCGGCGTTTGATCCGCCGAGCAGCGGCCGCAGCTTCCATATCGTGTCCAAAAACTGCCTGGGCATGGTCTTCATCCCTCGCATCATCGAACTGGTCCGCGCTCATAGCCCCAAGGGCAGTGTCAAGATCTGCCAGATGCCGAAGCCCGACCAACTCGCGCCGTTGCTGGCGTCGGGCGAGATCGACCTGGCCATCGCGAACTGGCCGAAGCCCCCGGATGCCCTGCGCATGGCGCCGTTGATCACCACCGACATCGTATGCCTGGTCGGGCCCCGGCATCCGCTGGCGCGCGCGCGCGCCCTTACGATGGAGCACTACCTCGAACTCGATCACGTCTCCCCGTCCGGCGGACAGAGCTCGGTCATGACGCCGATCGGCGGACGCCTGCTCGAACTCAATCTGTCACGCCGCGTCGTTGCGACCGTGCCCGAATATGGCTTGATCCCCGATCTGCTGGCCCGCACCGATCTCGTGTTCACCACCGGCCGGCCGTTCGCCGAGCGCCTTGCCAGCTTCATGCCGCTCTCGATCCTGGATGCCCCGAAGGAATTCGGATCGATGAACCTCTACATGCTGTGGCATGATCGCAGCCACCGGTCGCCCGCCCATCGCTGGCTGCGCGAAACCGTCCGCAATGTCGCCGATGAGTTCAAGGCGCTCGAATTGGGACCGGCCGAACAGACGATGAGCGCGGCCAGACCGCGGCTGATGCAGCACCGTATAGCGTGACCGCAATAGACTCTATGGGAGGTCCGGTCTTCCCTCGCGGCCCATCGACGGTTCAAATTTCCATTCGACATGAGGGCGGCGCATGACCGATGTGAGCGAGACCGACTTGAATTTTATCCGGCGTGCGATCGATCTCGCCGTTGCGGCGGTCGAAGAGGGCAATCGTCCATTCGCCTCGGTGCTGGTTGCAGCCGACGGCGCGGTTCTGGCCGAGGACTGTGACCGGACCAACCTGTCCGGCGATCCCATGAGCCACAGCGAAGTGAATGTCATTCGGACCGGCATTCAGAAACATGGCATCGATCGACTGGCCGGGGCGACAATCTATGTAAGCGGCGAGCCCTGCTCGATGTGCGCCGGCACCATTCTGCGCAATGGCATCGCGCGCGTGCTCTACGGCGCGCCCGGCGAGGTCACCGGGCCGTATCTCGCCGGCAAGCGGCTTGGGCAAAGATATCCAAGCGCCGGGATTTTCGCGCTGGCCGGCGACAAGCTCAAAGTCACGTCCGGTGTCCTGCTGGAAGATGCCAGGCGTCCTTTGGAGCTCTACGTTGCGAAGGGATCTCCCTGAGCGGACGGCAGCCTGTGCAAAGACAGCAACGCCGTGCTCTCAAAATGCGTGCGGTGCCTGCTCTTTGAGCCATGGGGCTTAATCGATGAGCATTCATGACTGGTCCGCCGACATCATGTGCGGAAGCCTATAGAGGCTATTGGCCTCATCTGCTTGTCCAAAAAAATACCGGCACTCATAGTTTCGACGGGGACGAGTGATGAGGCCGCAATGCTCGAAACGTTGGCGCTGGTGAAAGACGCGGGCCCAGGAATCGGATCTCCGATCGGTTCTCCAGTCGATCCGCCGCGCGATATCGCGCCGGCCGACAACGTCAAGCCCATGGTTATGCTCCAGGATGTCACCTTGAAATACGGTGAGATGCTGGCGCTCGATCGAACCACGATGTCGATCAATCCGTCGGAATTCATCGCGGTTGTCGGTCCGAGCGGATGCGGCAAGTCAACGCTGATGAAGCTCGTGACCGGACTGCTCCCGCCGACCAGCGGGCATATCATTTTCGACGGTTTTCATGTCGACGGGCCGGTGAAGGGAGCCGGCATGGCGTTCCAGAATGCAACGCTGTTGCCGTGGCGTACCACGCTGGCCAACGTGATGCTGCCGCTTGAGATCGTGCAGCCTTACAAAGGCAAGATCCGCAGCCATCGCGCGGAGATGGAGGCCAAGGCCAAGACCCTGCTCGATGTCGTGGGGCTTGGAGAATTTGGCGACCGGCAGCCCTGGCAATTATCCGGCGGCATGCAGCAGCGCGCAAACCTGTGCCGCGCCCTGGTCCACGAACCGAAGCTGATGATGTTGGACGAGCCGTTTGCGGCGCTCGACGCTTTCACCAAGGAGGACCTCTGGGAAGTGCTGCAGGCGCTTTGGATGCGGCAGCGCTTCACCGCAATCCTCGTCACCCATGATCTGCGCGAGGCGGTCTACCTCGCCGACACCGTCTACGTCATGAGCAACCGTCCCGGCCATATCGTGCGTCGCTGCACGGTGCCGTTCCCGCGGCCGCGCACGCCTGCGATGACCTTCGATCCCGCCTTCACCGAACTGGTCAACGAATTGCGCGCGCTCATCGCCGCCGTCAGGTCCTCCAAATGATGCAAAGCGTCGTCAAGTATGGCCGGCCGTGGCTCATCACGCTGCTGTTGCTGCTGGTATGGGAACTGGCCGTCCGCGCCTTCCATATTCCGGAATTCGTTCTGCCGACCCCGACGCGCATCGCCGAGACGACATGGCAATTTCGCCAGCACCTGATGCTGCATGCGTGGCAGACATTGATGACGACGCTGGTCGGATTCTTCTTCGCGATCGTGGTCGGGATCCTGCTCGGTGTCGCGATCGGCTCGTCGAGCGCGGTCTACGATTCGCTCTATCCGCTGCTGATCGGTTTCAACTCCATCCCGAAGGTCGCCGTCGTTCCGCTGATCGTGATGTGGTGTGGTATCGGCACGGTGCCGGCCATCATCACGGCGTTCATCATTTCGTTTTTCCCGATTGTCGTGAATGTCGCGACCGGTCTTGCGAGCGTCGAGCCGGAGATGAAGGATGTTCTGCGCGTTCTCGGCGCGAGCCGCTATGAGGTGCTGACCAAGGTCGGAATTCCACGCTCGCTGCCCTATCTGTTCGCCTCGCTCAAGGTTGCGATCACGCTGGCCTTCATAGGCTCGGTGGTGTCGGAAACCATCGCCTCGAATGACGGCATCGGCTTCCTGATGCTCTCGGCGTCGTCGCGATTTCAGGTGGCTCTCATTTTTGCGGGAGTGATCATCATCGCGATCATGAGCATTCTGATGTTCCTGGTGTGTGTCTATGCCGAGCGGAAATTGGTCGGGTGGGCGTTCCGGGGACAGCCGACATGAATACGCCCTCGGACCATACGAAAAGACGTTTTCGTATCACCGGCGCGAAGATCGCCCCGCTGGGCGCCAGCAACGATGTGCTGGACGGAATGGATTTTTGGATCGCGGATGGCCGCATCGCGGCGATCGGCGCCGCTGGTCTCGCGCCGCCATTCGAATCCGGCTCTTATGAGACATTGGAATTCTCCAACGCCCTGGTGCTGCCGGGCCTGATCAATTCTCATTCCCATTCCACGTCCGCGCTCCAGCGCGGCAAGAACGCGGGTGCACCGCTCGATCTGTTCGTGATGGAAGCCATGGCGCGGCGTTCGCCGCAGACCATGGACCACGTTCGGGCCGGTGTTCTGTTGCACGCCATCGAGATGCTCAAGCACGGTGTGACCGGTGTCGTCGATCATTTTCGTCATGGGGCGGTGCCGTCGGTCGAAGCGGTCCTGACGGTTTTCCAAGCCTATGACGACATCGGCATGCGTGCCGCGGTCGCGCCGATGTTCGAAGACAAGAAATATATCGACTCGCTTCCGATCGATCCCGAATCCTTGCCGGAAGATGTGCAGGATCGATGGCGGCATATGAAGCCGCCATCGGCGCACGACTATTTCGCGATGATGGAGGAGATCGGCGACGAGGTCCGGGACCAGGGACGCGTCAAGCTGATGCTGGGTGTCGACGGCCCGCAGCGCTGCACGACACAATTGCTCGAAATGGCCGGAGATTTCGCGGCCCGGCACCAAGTGGGACTGCACACGCATCTCCTGGAAGCGAAGACCCAGGCCCTGATGGCGCCTCCGGAATTCGAGGGCAGCTTCGTCGCCTATCTCAATCACTTCGGTCTCATCGGGCCGAGGAGCTCGCTGGCCCATTTCGTGTGGGGCACCGATCGCGACATCGAACTCGCAGCCGAAACGCGCGTGAACGTCGTGAATAATCCGGTCAGCAATCTGCTGCTCGGCAGCGGCCTGCAACCGACGGCGCGCATGCTTGAGGCCGGGGTCAGTGTCGGGCTCGGCTCCGACGGCTGCAGCGGCAACGGCATGAACATGTTCGAGCATGCCCGCTTCTCGATGCTGTTGAGCCGGATCAGCCAGCCGGACTGCGATCGCTGGATGACCGCTCCGCAGGCGCTGCGGCTCGCGACGACCGGTGGCGCCGCGGTCATGGGCGAACCGGGAACGCTGGGTGTGATCGAGGTCGGCGCTCATGCCGATCTTGCGATCCTCGATCTGGATTCGCCGACCTATAAGCCGATGGGCGACATCTGGAACCACCTGGTGATGTTCGAGACCGGGGATTCCGTCGACACGGTTTTTGTCGGGGGCGAGATCTGTCTCCAGGGCGGCCGCTGCACCAAGATCGACGAAGACGCGGTGTATGCGCAGGTCTCCGAACTGGCCGAGCGCAGCGAACTCGACAGCGCGCAAAATTTTTCCGTGACGCGACGGGAGCGTCCGGCGTTCCAGCCGCTGATCGTGGAAGCCTTGCAGCGCGACATCAAGATCAATCGGTTTGCCCGTCTTGCTTGACGGTTGACGACGACGAATGCCTGAGCCGGGACGGCAGGAAATTGAAACATAGGAGCGTGATATGCGACGTGAAGGTTTGAAGAGGCTCTGTCTGGGTGCGGCATTCGCAGTCGTTGCCGTTCTCGGTTCGACGTCCGAAATGCTCGCCCAGAGCAAGGAACTGATCCCGGTCAAGCTGCGGCTCGACTGGGTGTGGCAATCGCCGCAATCGATTTGGACGCTCGCGGCGGAGCGCGGCTATTTCCGCGAGGAGGGGCTTGAGGTCACGATCGATCGCGGCTTCGGCGGCATGGAGAATGCGGCCGCATTGGCCAGCGGCAATTACGACTTCCTGTTCGGAGGCGCCGATACCGCGATCCTGTTCAACGCGAAAAGCCCCGATATCAAGCTCAAGAGCGTCATGATGATCTACGATGCCTATCTCGGCACCGTGATCACGCGCAAGGGCAATGGCATTACCAAGCCGAAAGACCTCGAAGGCAAGACGATCGGCGCGCCTTTGACGACCGGTGGGCGGACCATGTTCCCGGCCTTCGCCAAGGCGAACGGCATCGATGAGAAGAAGATCAATTGGGAAACCATCAGCATCCAGTTGCAGGATCCGCAATTCGTCCAGGGCAAGTTCGATGCGGTCGCCAGTTTCGTGACGACCTCGCTGCTGAATCTCCAGCAGCTCGGCATGAAGCGCGATCAATTGACGATTCTCAATTTTGCGGATTACGGCGTCGACCTCTATGGCAGCGGTGTGCTGGTCCGTGCCGACTTCGCGGAAAAGAAGCCCGAAGTGGTCGAGAAGTTCCTGCGCGCCACGGTGCGCGGCCTGAAGGCGATGATGGCGTCGAAGGCCGAAGCCATTGCGACGCTGCAGAAGCGCGATCCCATGCTCGACGTGAAAACCGAGATCGATCGTCTCGATCTGATGATCGAGATGACGCTGAAGCGTCCGTCGGTGGAGAAGTTCGGCGTCAGTTATGTCGATCCGGCCCGGCTGCAGCGCAGCATCGACACGCTGGTCAGCGTGTTCGAAATCTCGCCGGCGCCGAAGCCGGAGGATGTCTATACCGACAAATTCCTCCCGCCCCAGGCCGACCGCATGCTGAAGTTCTAAGACCGTGATTGCGAGCGCCGGCACGCCCGGCGCTCGCAAGGTCTCTTTTCATGCTGCAGTATTCCGAAATCGCCGCCACGCGACGGCGCATCGCAGAATTTCAACTGTTCCGGCCGGACAGTATTGATGAGGCCTGTGAGATTCTTGCGGAAGCGCCGGAAGCGACCGTTTTGCATGCCGGAGGGATCGACCTCGTCAATCGGCTCAAGACTGGATACGCGCCTGGCCGGATCGTTGCTCTAAAGGCCGTCGAGCGGATGCAGGACATCCGGATCTTCGACGATCGGATCGAGATCGGCGCCGCGGCCTCGCATTGGCAGATCGAAAATCACGCAGGCTTGAAGATCAGTTTGCCGATGTTACCGGCCTATGTTGCGGGTCTCGGCAACATCCGGGTGAGGGTGCAAGGAACCATCGGTGGCAATATCTTGGCCGGCGAACCGGTCTACGAAATGCTGCCGCTGCTAGGTGTGCTGGATGCCGAGCTTACGTTCTTCGACGCCTCCCGCCGATCGTGGTTCAAGCTCGCCGCGAGGGATTACCGGCGCGGCCCGACTGCACCGCCGTTCCTGACGGCGATCACAATTCCGCAGCGGTCGCGCAGCGTGATCTGGGATCGCCGCCTTCGACCGGCTCTAGCCATGGTCCTGTCGCTCGATTGGGACGGCGACATGATCCGGTCGGGGACCGCGGTCCTGACCGGCGACCGTGGAGGGCCTCTCTTCACGTCGCTGCCGGCCGATCGTTTGAGCCGGTCGCAAGCAGCCGCGAATTGTGCCGACATCGCCGCCGACTGGGCGCGCCTATTCCCCAGTGTCGACCTTCCATCCGGCCCGGGGCCCGACTATTGCCGCCACGTCGCCGGCGTCATGCTGCGCCGTGCCCTCCAGAATTGCCTGTTGCCGTCATGAGCGAAACGATCTCCGTGTCCATGATGGTGAACGGCGAGCGCCGCGATGCAGAGGTGCCGGTCGCACTGATGCTGGCGGATTTCCTGCGTGACAACCTCCGGCTGCTCGGCACCAAGGTCGCTTGCGACCAGGGCGCCTGTGGCGCGTGTACGGTGCTGGTGGACGGCCTTCCGACCACGAGTTGCCTCACATTCGCCTTCGTGGCGGAAGGCCGCGACGTGACGACCGTCGAGGGCGTCACGGCCGCGGATGCGGTGTGGGATGCGGTTCAACAGGCTTTGCACGAGCATGGAGCGCCCCAATGCGGCTTCTGCATGCCGGGCCTGGTGATGCTGTCCAAAGGATTGTCGATGCAACCGGCATCCGCGGAGGCGGCAGGATGGCTGAATGCGAATATCTGCCGTTGCAGCGGCTATGAAGTGATACGACGCGCCCTCGCGCCGTGGATCGCGACACGCGGTATCCCGGCATGACGTTGCGCGCCAACCAATTGACGCAGGTTGGCCGGAGCATCCCCGGCGTCGATAGCCGGGCCAAGCTCAGTGGCGCCGCGCGCTATACCAGCGACATCGCGATGGAAGGCATGTTGCATGCGAAAATCCTCCACAGTACGCGCGCCCATGCCTTGATCAAGTCGATCGACGTCTCGGCGGCTCAGGCCGTACCGGGCGTGATTGCGATCGTCACCGGAGACGACCTGGCGGCGCTCGATCCGCATTACGGCATGTTCATTCGGGACCAGCCGGTCCTCGCCATCGGCAAGGTGCGCTATGTCGGAGAGCCGGTGGTTGCGCTCGCGGCGATCGATGAGGCGACGGCATGTCGGGCTCTCGAGTGCGTCAGGGTCGCGTATCAGGATCTCCAGCCGTTGATGACAATCGCGGATGCGCTCGCGCCGGATGCGCCCGCCCTGTTCACCGACGAATTACATGCCCACGCGCTGCCTCCGTCGCCGGTCAACAGCCGCTACGTCCAGCAGCCGTCCCGCAACGTGCTGTTCGCGTATGACTACGCCGTCGGTAATGCGGATGCGTGGTGGCCGCTTTGCGATCACATCGTCGAGCAGAATTTCTCCTTTGCGCGATTGAGTCATTACAGCCTGGAGCCGCATGTCTGCGTTGCCAGATTCAATGAGCAAGGCCTGGAAGTCTGGTCGAATAATCAGGACCCGTTCCTGCTGCAACTGGATATCGCGCGAATTTTCCGGCTGCCGGTCAAGGCCGTCCGTTTTCATACCGGCTTCATTGGCGGCGGCTTCGGCGGCAAGAGCTACTGCAAGTCCGAGCCGATCGGCGTTCTGCTGGCGCAAAAGGCCCGCCGGCCGGTGCGCCTGGCGCTCACTATGGCCGAGAGCATGCAGACAACATGCGAGCATGGCGCGCAGATCCACTTGCGCAGCGGTGTCAGCGCGAACGGAGAGACGCTGGTCCGTGAGGCGAACGTGCTGCTGGACGGCGGCGCCTATGCCGATGCAAGTCCGTCGGTCGCGATGCGCATCGGGAGCCGGTTTAACGGTCCTTATCGTTGGAAAGCGGTGACGACCAAGGTCAAGGTCGTTCGCACCACCACCATTCCGGCTGGGTCGTTCAGGGGCTTCGGTTCAGCGCATGTCACTTGGGCGGCCGAATCCCAGATGGATGTCATCGCGCGTGAGCTCGGAATCGATCCGTGCGATTTTCGGCGGCGCAATTTCATCGCGCTGGGAGACCCTGGGGCTCCCGGCGAAACGCCGCTCGACTGCGAGCTCAACGAAGGATTGGATGCGGTCGCGCGACGCATCAAGGGAAACGGCGGTCCACGGATCAACGGACGCGGCATTGGCTTTGCGGTGGCCGTGAAAAGCGGGGCGGGCGGCCATCGCGCCGACGCGCGGGTGCGCATCCTCCCGTCGGGCTCGGCGCTGATCGCGACCGGTGTCTCCGAGATCGGCCAAAGCACGCGCACGGCCATGACCCAGGTTGCCGCCGAAGTCTTGGGTCTTGCTCCCGAGCAGGTGGAGGTCGAGGAGATCGACACCCAAACCACGCCGTTCGATGCCGGGACGCATGCCAGCAGCGGCATCGCGGTGTCCGGGATTGCGATCAAGCAGGCGGCAGAGAAGGCGCGCGACGCGCTTCTTGCCTTTGCGGCCGACGTCCTTGGCTGCCGGCAGGGCGAGCTCGATTTCCGCCAGGGAGAAGTCGTCCATGGGGACGCGTCGTATGCCGTGGCCGACCTTGTTGCCAGGCATGGCGACGGCGCGCCGACGGACTTTACCGGCGAGGCTTCGAAGCAGACCGGAGCAGGTTTCTTTTGGATGCCGGCCTGGACCGCCGCCGAAGTGGAAGTCGATGTCGAGACCGGCGCGTTCACCGTGCTGCAGCTCATCAATGCCGCAGAGGTCGGGACCGCCATCAATCCGCAGCGCTGCATCAGCCAGGCGGAAGGGGCTGCCGTCCAAGGGCTTGGTCAGTCGTTGTTCGAGGAGATTGCCTACGAGGGTGCGGTACCCGCGAACGCTGAGCCTTTGAAATATCGCGTGGCGCGCATGAACGACCTGCCGTCGCGCTTCGAGACCGTGCTGCTGGAGCAAGGCCATGGTCCGGGTCCGTTCGGTGCAAAGGGCGTTGGGGAAGCCGGAAATCTGACGATCCCGGCCGCGATCGCCAACGCCATTCACGATGCCGTCGGCGTGCGCGTCACCGATTTGCCATTGAGGCCCGAGCGAGTGTTGCGCGCTATTTTATCGGATAAAATCCGCTAGCGGCCAGCAGCGATTGCGGATCCGCTCTGTGGCATGCAGCGGGTCGGCTTTGAATCGTCCATCGCGTACAGCCGACCGTATAAAGTTCCACGCGCTTGCGCAAAATTCAGGGCTTGCTTATGACGGGGAGAAGAGCAGGGTCTTCCGATGTATAAACCATGGCCGAAATGTCCAAAATGTTCGATGCCGATGGCGCTCGCTCGTCCGCGTCGGCGCCAGGATGGAATTGAGACCGGGCAGAATCTGCATGCCTATGAGTGTCACGATTGCGAGGTCTTCTGGGACAACCCGGAAGGCGCCGCGGCGCCAAAGGTCGTTAAATAACTCAGCCTCGCCAGGGTCTCAGGCAGAATCACGATACGAAAATGAAAAGTGCTGCGCCGGGAGCCGGCGCAGCACTTTTCGTTGTTACCTGATCAATGCGAGCAGGATGATGATCGGGATCGGAACGCCGATGAGCCAGAGCAGAATACCTCGTCCCATAATGTCCTCCTTTAGAGTCGTGGTTTGAATTAGAAGAGTCCGGTTAGATTTCGCGGGGTCTCAGGGTGCGGCCATCCCATGTGCCGTCCCGCAATTGTCCGCCTTCGACTGCCGCGAGGCTCGCGGCGAACGCTCCGAACAGCATCGCAGCCGTCAACCACAGAGCGAGTTTTGCGGCGGCCTTGCGCGCTGCATCAAGGGCTAGCTTGGCTTCCGTAATGACCTGGGTGACGCGGCGCTCCGCCTCGGCCTGGGGCAAGCCAGTCTGCTTCGAAACGATCTGGGCGACCGTGGTGCGGTCAGGAGCGCTGATATCGCCAGTGCCTCGAAAACCGGAAACCAGAAGACGGGACAACTCGCCACGGGCTTCCGTGGTGTTGGCTCCGGCGGCTGGCGCGGTGGCAGCGGTGTTTTCAGCGGGCCGCAGCAGGCGATCGACGACCAGGTCGGCAGATCCGCTACCTTGGCCAGCCACCGCCGGCGCGGCAACCCCGACGCCCTGCGCAACGCCGGATACCAGCATGCCGGCGGCCGAACTCAGGACGGTCGCGGTCAACAGCGTCGCTAGCGCCCAGGCCAGCAGGCCGTGGGCGGTATCGCGAAAGTACGCCTCATTGGTGTTGATGCCGCTCCACTTCGTGCGCAGCCGGGCGGCAAGATAGCCGCCGACTGCCGACGACATGACGGCCACGATGATCAGATAAATCCCGGTGCCGATACTAAAGGTGGTCGCCGATACGCCTTCACTGCTCCACGGCGAGACCGATGACAGGCCGATACCGGCGCCGAACGAAATCAACACGAGCGTGAGCGCGCAGGCAGCGACGGCGCCGCCGGCAATCGACCCCCATGACACAGCCGACGAATATGATTCGTCGGATAAAGAACGAGATGCGATTTCCATCAGACAGACTCCCGGCCTTTGTGAGGAACTGCCGCCGCCAACGTCAGCCTCACTGCAAAAAATCCCCAGGCGACCGGACGCGGGTAACCGAGGGATCGATAAAAAATGTCTCAGCGCCCGGCAGCCACTTAATTCGGGCGGCGATGGTTAGTTCCGGGCGGTCATGTTGTTTCAATACAGCGATGCGGTAGGCGAGCTTCGCAGCTCAACTCCGATTCAGTTTGCGTTCTTCCGGGAACAAACGGCCTGTTTGACATTTGAACCGGCACCAATCCTGGAATACCGGAGCTGACCCATGGCCAAAGAAAAGACGCTCGACGATCTGTTTCACGACACGCTCAAGGACATCTACTTCGCCGAGAAGAAGATCCTGACGTCGCTCCCGAAGATGGCGAGGGCCGCTCAATCGAGCGATCTGGCGGCTGCCTTCGAGAAGCACGAGGCTGAAACCGAAGGACAAATCGAACGCCTGGAAGCAGTGTTCGAGGAAATCGGCCAGACCCCGCGCGGCAAGAAATGCGCGGCGATCCTCGGCATTCTTGAGGAAGGCCAGGAGATCATGAAAGACTATAAGGGTACGCCCGCACTCGACGCCGGTTTGCTCGCGGCCGCACAGGCGGTGGAGCATTACGAGATTTCGCGTTACGGCACGCTGAAGTCCTGGGCCGCCGAACTCGGCTTGCGCAATTCCGTCAAGCTGCTGGATGCGACGCTGAAGGAAGAGAAGAACACCGACGTGTCGCTGACCAAGCTTGCAGAGTCGGTGGTCAATCAGCAGGCTGAAGCGGCCTGAGGGCAGCCGATCGTCGCAATACAAATGGTGCGCTCCCCTCCCCCTTGCGGGGAGGGGGTGGGGGTGGGGGTGGGGG
>CANKHJ010000134.1 GCA_947481635.1 Bradyrhizobiaceae bacterium | reverse complement strand
CTTTCCCGACGCTTCGCGCCGGCGTTCATCCGGCAGCGCCTCCCAGGCCGACAGCAGATCGGCCAGCAAGGTGTCCGAGCCGACCGGCGGGACCTCGAGCGCATGCAGGATGGTGCACATCGCCGGTCGCTTGCCGTAGGTATAGTCGGTATGCCAGCCGAAGCCCGCCTCGGGGTCCCCGATCACGCGATCGCCGACGATCTTGTTCGAGATGACGAAGATCTCCGGGAAATCCGGAACAGTGAATTCGAGCCGCGCATTCTCCGCGGGTTCGCCGAAGAAATGGGTGAATTTGACCTGCGAGGCGGGGTCGAGCGACTGATCGCGCAGCACCACCGCGCCATGCTTGAACAACGCATCACGGACCGTGCCGAGTTCGGCATCGCTGGCGCGGGTCACGTCAAGCCCAACGATCTCGAGTCCGAAATCCGGCTTGAGCGGGCCGGTGCGAATGGCGGCCAGTGCTTCCATGATTGAACCTTTCAGGCACGATCGTTATGCGGCGCCGCGGCGAATGTGACGGACTTCATCTGATGATTGCAGCAAGCCGATGATCTCCTCGGTCGTCGCGATGTCCGCATAGAGTCCGAGCAGACTGGTCAGTGTTGCGTTGTGAGCGTCATCGGTCTGCGCCGCATTGCCGTCTGCGACAAACAACACTTTGTAATTCATCTGCATCGCGTCGCGCGCGGTGCTCTCGCAGCAGCAATTGGTCACGGTGCCGGTGATGATCAGCGTGTCGATGCCGCGCTGCGCAAGCATCTGATGCAGGTCGCAGGTGCCTGGAATGAACGCGCTGAAGCGCGCCTTATCGATCTTCAGATCGGCATCCGCGACATCGAGCCCGGGCCATAATTGCCAATCATGCTGGCCGTGCGTGAACGCGTCCTTCTGCCGTTGGCGGGAGGCAGCGCTGACAAAGCCGGAATAGAATGTCGACCAATTCACCAGGTCTTCGTCGCGGATCACATATTGAAGGAAGACGTTGGTGCCGCCCGCGGCGCGTAACGCCGCGCTGATCCTGTTCACATTGGGCACGATCTCGCGCGCGACCGGCACCTCCAGCACTGCGCCTTCGGCCATGAAGCCGTTCTGAAGGTCGACGATCACATGCGCGGTGCGCGCCGGATCAATGCTGTCGAACGCCCGAAGCCTGCCGCCCCGACGCCGCTTGACGCTCTCGATGACCTGAGCGGACATCTTGATGTCATGCATGGCGGTCGGCCGCTTTCATGGCTGCACCTTCAATGGCGACGTATCGATACCCGAGGCATGACAGGCTACCAGCGTCACCGGCGCGATCTTGCCCGCCGGCACCCAAATGCTTGCCCCGACACGCCCGGCCCGGGGCTATGCAAAATAATTACGCCGTTGCCGTCCAGTAATAGGGCAAGATCCAGCCATTCTTGAACGGCACGTAGTTGACCCGCTTGGCGTGGACCACCGTCGCGGTGCCCTGGAGCAGCGGCACGGCATAACCCTGCTCGATCGCCCACTTGTCGAATTCCTTGTAGCCGGCGATGCGCTTGGCGTAATCGACCTCGACCAGCAGCGGATCGAGGCGCGGCGGAATGTCGTTGCTGCGCCACACCGCAAACCGCTTGTTCGGGTCGAGGATCGTGCCGGAATAGACATTCGGGTCGCCGGACGCGTTGAACCAGCTCCCGAGGACCGGCGCCTCGAGCCTGTCGTTGCGTGCCATCTCGGCGTATTTCGTGATCTCCATGACCGACAGATTGGCGTCGATCCCAACATTCTTCCACATCTGCACGATCGCACGACTGAGATCGAAGTCGTTCGGGAACACGCCGTTGAAGGTCGTGAACTCGATCTTGGCCGGCTTGTCCGGACCATAACCGGAAGCGGCGAGCAGCGCCTTCGCTTTGGCTTGATCGTAGGGAAACTTGTAGGTCGGATCATTGGCCGGCATTCCGACTCCTGACCACATCGACAGCGCTTCGCCCTGTCCGCCGAAGAACGCCTTTAGCAGAGTGTCCTTGTCGATGGCATGATGCATCGCCAGCCGCAGATTGCGGTCCTGGTAGATGCCCTTGTTGACCATGTGGATCAGGACAACGTTGTTGATCGTATGCAGGCTGCCGGCCAGACCGGCGATCGCGCCAAGCCGGCTCACTTCGCGAACCGGGAGATTGTGCGCGAAGTCGACCTGACCGGACTGCACCGCGGCGATCCGGGCGCTGGTGTCCTTGATGATCTGGAAGGTCACATTCTTGATCTTGGCCGGACCGGCCCAGTGCTTGTCATAGGCTTCGAGCACGATCCGGCTGTCGCGCTGGTAATCGACTACGCGGTAAGGCCCGGAGCCGATCGGCTTCTCCATGAAGCCGGCGCGGCCGACCTTCTCGAAATAGGCGCGCGGCATGATGTAGGCCGAGCTGTCCGCCATCAGTTGCGGCGCGGTCACGAACGGGATGTCGAAATGCACGATCGCCTTCAGCGGCGATGGTACCTCGACCTTGTTGATGATGCTCCAGCTGCCGTTCAAGGTGAGCGTGTTGTCGGCCTTGAGCCGGTCGAAGAAGGTGAACTTGAAATCGTCCGCGGTCAGCGGATCGCCGTTGTGGAACGTGACGCCGGGGCGGAATTCCAGCTCGAGGATCTTGCCAGCGTTGTCGAGGAATTTGTAACCGGACACCACGCTCGGACCAAACGAAAGATCCGGCATGATGTTCATCGGCTTGTCGAACACGCATTTGAACAGCGAGATCGTCAGCAACGAACTCGCCGCGATCGGATCCCAGCTCGGCACGTCGGCCGGATAGGCCAAGGTGATGCTCTGGGCATCCGCCGCACGCGCCGGCCGGAGATGCAGGAACGGAGCGGCGATCGCCACTCCCGCCAGGGTCTTCACCGCGTCTCTTCGGCTATGCATCAGCGTTCTCCGTCAGCAGACGTTGTCCCGGCAATGTCATTCCAACGCACGTTCCGCCCGACGATCAGACCGGCGCGTCGCCGCGTACCCATGTCCGATGCACATGGCGAATGTGGTTGACCGTGTCGAACGGGGTTCCGCGATGCAGCGTGCAGCGGTTATCCCAGATCAGCACATCACCGACCTGCCATTTGTGGCGATAGATGAACTGCTCCTGGGTCGCGAACGCGACCAATTCGTTGATCAGGTCCACGCCTTCGGGATTTGGCATCCCGACCACACCGCGAACCGTGCCGGTGGAAACCCACAGCGCCTTGCGGCCATCGGTCGGATGGCGGCGCACCAGCGGATGGAACACGTCCGGATAATTGGCCCGGAGTTCATCGGTCAGCGGCTGCTTCTTCTTCTCGGCGAGCGCGACGTAACTGTGATGAAGGACAAGCCCGTCCAAGGCACGCTGACGTTCGGCCGGCAGTGCATCCCAAACGGCGCACAGGTCGGACAGCAGCGTGTCCGAGCCCTCCGGCGGAACATCCAGCGCATGGAGCATGGTGCAGAGCGCCGGCAATTTGCTATAGGAATTGTCGGTGTGCCACCCCAGCCCGGCCGCCGGATCGCCGATCGGCTTGCCGTTCACGGTCTTGTTCGAAATCACATAGATCTGCGGATAGGCCGGATCGCAGTATTCCTTGCGGGCATTGTCTTCCGGTTCGCCGAACAGGCGCGTGAAGGCCAGTTGGGCGGGCTGGTCGAGCGTTTGACCGCGCAGCACGATGGCGCCGTGGCGGTGGAACGTCGAAACCACGTCGGCGAGGGTACGTTGGTCCGCGGTCGCGATGTCGACATCGAAGATTTCGACCCCGAAACCCGGCATCAGCGGCTTGGTCCGACGCGCGGTCTGGATATTCATCTGGTGAGCCTCCGGCGCGCAGCTTTTCGATGCCCAAAGCCTAGGAACGGAGCCCTGGGCGGTCTTGTCCGGCCCAACACCAATAATTGCCACGGGCGACATGGCCGGAAGCAGTGGCGTTCGCTGGCACCAACCACCGGACTTAAATCATAGGCGAGGCTCGCCTCGCGCCGCCGCTTTCGCAAGTTATGATGCGCTGCAAGGCAAGACCATGCAACGGTAGCGCCAATATGCTTTCCTTCATGTTCAGCGATGCCGGCACCGCGCCGCTCAATGCCCGAAATGGTGTTGTCCCGCTCCGCATTCGGAGGGTACTGCGCCCGATTGTCGCGACCGGCTACCGCGTGGCGACGGTCGCAATCCAGCTTCTGATCGTTTCGATCGTCGTGTTCGGTATTTTGCGGATATTGCCGGCCGATCCGCTGGCCATGATGCTGCCCCCGAATGCGACCAACGAAGACGCCGAACGGATGCGCGAGGCCTTCGGCCTCAATCGCTCGATTCCGGAACAATACGCGATCTGGCTCGGCCATACGCTGCAGGGCGATCTGGGAAGCTCGATCCAATCGCGCCTTCCGGTCGGCCAGCTGATCCTGACCGCGCTGCCGATGACGCTGGAATTGGTGTTCTGCGGCTTGGTGCTCGGCGTGTTCGCGGGTTTCTGTTTCGGGCTGATCACGTTCACGTGGCGCGGCACCGCGGTCGAAAAGGCCGCCGAGGTGGTTGCCAGCCTGGCGCAATCGATACCGGAATTTCTCTGGGGCATCCTGCTGATCCTGACATTCGGGCTGGCGTTGCATTGGCTGCCATTCATCGGACCGATCGATGCGAAAATGCTGGTGCCGTCGCGCACCGGCTTCCTGCTGATCGACACGCTGCTGGCCGGACGCTGGGACGCGTTCTTCAGCCGCCTGACCCACCTCACCCTGCCCTCGATCGCGATCATGATGATCAAGGCGCCCTTGATCATGCGCCTGCTGCGCTCCAGCCTGGTTGAGACCTACACCGAAGACTACATCGACTCCGCACGACTGCGCGGCGTCGGCGAAATGCGCATTCTGTTCCGCCACGCGCTGCGCAACGCGGCGCTGCCGACCGTGACGCTGATCGGCGTGCAGGCCGCGCATACTTTCGGCGGTACACTGCTGATCGAGGCGATCTACAGCTTGCCGGGCCTCGGCAATCTCATGATCGGCGCGATCCGCACCCATGACCTGCCGTTGATTCAAGGCATCACGCTGACCTATTGCGCGGTCGTGCTGTTGCTCAACATGCTCGTCGACCTGACCTATCTGTGGCTTAATCCGAGGCTCCGAGCGACATGACGACATGGCGGCGGCATCCGGTTCTGGCCGAGACTCGCGTGCTGATCGGCGCGGGGATCCTGCTGTCGATCGTCGCGGTCGCCGCGCTGGCGCCGATCATCGCGCCGCATGATCCGAACCATCAGGACCTGCTGCGCATGCTGGTCCCGCCATTCTGGAAAGACGGCGCCGATGCGGATTTTCCGCTGGGGACCGATGGCCTTGGGCGCTGCGTCCTATCGCGCCTGATCTATGGCGCGCGCGTCGCCGTCATCGTCGGCACCGTGGTGCCGATCGGAACCGCGCTGCTCGGCGGCATCATCGCGTTGGTCGCGGGCTATTGCGGCGGCTGGGTCGACTGGTCGGTCTCGCGTACGGTCGATATCTGGATGTCGTTTCCTCCGGTGGTGCTGTCGCTGGTCCTGATGGTCGGATTGTCGCCCGGCCTGCGCAACGTCATCCTCGCCACTATTCTGGTCGATTGGACGCGCTTCTGCCGCATCACGCGCGGCGCGATCCTCGGCCTGATGAAGCTCGACTATGTGTCGTCCGCACGGATTGCCGGCGCCACGCATGTCCAGGTGATGTTGAAAGACCTTCTGCCCGGCATATTTCCGATCATCATCACGCTGTTCAGCGTCGAAATCGGAATCGCGGTGATCGTCGAGTCCGTGTTGTCGTTCGTCGGCGTCTCGGTCGAGCCGCATATCCCCACCTGGGGGGTGATGATCGCCGACGGATTGGTTACTGTGTTCGCGGAGCCGTGGGGATTAGTGCTCCCGATGATGGCGATCATCCTGACCGTCCTGGGCGCGAATATGCTTGGTGACGGGCTCCGCCTGAGTCTCGATCCTCGCCTCGCCAGCCGGCCGAGTTTGGAGGTATGAGTTCGCTCGTGCAACGCAGCCAAGTCACCGCGGACCAGGTCATCGCGACTGAAACGCAGCCACTCCTTGCCGCGGTCAATCTCACCGTCGAGAGCGGCGGCACGAAAGTGCTGCGCGACATCTCGTTCACGCTGCCGCATGGCCGCATCCTTGGCCTGATCGGCGAATCCGGCGCCGGCAAGAGCATGATCGGCCGCGTCATCGCGAACCAATTGCCGCGCGGCTTCGCGGTCACCGCTGGATCGCTCCCATTCGAAGGGCGCGACCTGCTCGCGCTGCCGCACCATGAGCATCGCGAATTGCTCGGACGCCGCATCGCCTTCGTGCCGCAGGAACCGACCGGCGCGCTGAACCCAGCGAAGACCATCGGGCAGCATTTCGCCGAGCATCTCAAACGCCTCGACGTGCCGAAGGCGGAGCGGCGCAACGTCGCGCTCGCGGCGCTCGCCGACATGCTGATGCCGGCGCCCGCGGACGTCTACGACAAATACCCATTCCAGCTGTCCGGCGGGATGTGTCAGCGCGTCCTGATCGCGCTGGCCTTCGTCAGCAAGCCGGATCTGGTGATCGCCGATGAACCAACCGCTTCGCTCGACGTGACCACCCAGGTCCACATCATCGGATTGTTGCGGCGCCTGCAGGACAAATATCGCACCGGCGTGTTATTCATCACGCATCAACTCCGGCTGGCCGCGCACCTCTGCGACGAAGTCGCGGTGCTGTATGCCGGCGACATCGTCGAATATGGGCCTGCCGGACCGTTATTCCGGCGACCTCGGCATCCCTATTCGCGCGCGCTCGATACCGCCAATCCGCGTTTCTCCGGCGCCTGGCAGCCGCTCTCCTCGCCGCCCGGCCACATGCCGGGGCTGAACGAATTCCGAAATTTGCCAGGCTGCCGTTTCGCGCCGCGCTGCGCCTCCGCGATCGACGCCTGCGTCGCCGAGCCCCCGGCGCTCCGCGTCGTGGCCGATGGAACGGTGATGCGCTGCATCCGCGACGACGCCGTACCGGCGGCCGAGTCGGTGGCCGGTGTGCTGCAGCCGGTCGGCGCGAACGCGCAATCCATTGGCCTGATGCAGGTTCAGAACGTGAGCATGACCTTCCATAGCGGCGGGCTGTTCAAGCCGAAGGCCGAAACGCACGCGGTCAAGGAGATTAGCTTCTCGATCTCCGCCGGCGAATTCGTCGGCGTGGTGGGCGAGAGCGGCAGCGGCAAGTCCACACTGGGCCGCATGATCATGGGCCTCGAACGGCCGACCGCCGGACAGATCTCGCTCGATGGCGTGCCGATCGGCCATACCGCTGCCGAATGGCGCCGGCGTATCGGCATTGTTCAACTCGTGTTCCAGGATCCGCGCTCGGCGCTCAATCCGCGCCGCGACGTGTTGAATCTGGTGACGCAGCCGTTGCAGTCGACCGGTCATCTCTCACGGCGGGAGATGCGGGACCGCGCGGAAGTGCTGTTGCAGGACACCGGCCTGCCGAAGGACGTCGTGTCGCGCCTGCCGCACCAGATGTCTGGCGGCCAGCGCCAGCGCATCAATATCGCGCGTGCGCTCTGCGCCGCGCCGCGGCTTTTGATCGCCGATGAGATCGCCTCCGGCCTCGACGTCTCGGTCCAGGCCCAGATTCTCAATCTACTGCTGCGCTTGAAGCGCGAGCACGATATCGCGCTGCTGATGATCTCGCACGATCTCGCCGTGGTGCGCTATCTGTGCAGCCGCGTGCTGGTGATGTGTCAGGGCGAGGTCGTGGAAAGCGGCGATACCGAAACGATCTTCGCGAACCCGCAGCATCCCTATACGCGCGAGTTGATCGCCGCGGTTCCGCCCGAGGATCTCACTCGGAACTGGACGCAACTCGGCGCGGTCGGCTGACATCCAATGGATCCTCGTTTCCTATCCAGCGTCGCAATCGCGGGCATCGGCTCGCTCAACTTCACGCGGGGAGTTCTCGACGAGAGCGTTGCGTCGCTCGCCAACCAGGCCGTGGTGAAGGCGCTTGACGATTGCGGGCTGGAACGCAAACAACTCGACGGGCTGCTGGTCCATATCGGTTCGCCGCGCGGTCTCGACTATGACGAGATGGCGACCCTGGCCGCCCTCAACACTCGGTTTTCGTCACAGACCTGGGCGCATGGCCGTTTCTGCGGAACCGTGTTGCAGCATGCTGCGATGGCGCTCGACCATGGCTTGGCCGACTACCTCGTTTGCGTCGGGACGTTCGTCAATACCCGCTTCACGCAGCACGGCACCACCGGCTTTCCGGGCTTCGCCGAAAACCTGCGCGAAGGCGGCGGACCGCACGCCGAGACGCTGCATGCCGGCCTCGCCGCGCCGATCGGCGGCACCGCGATGGCGACGCAACGCTACCTGCATAAATACGGCATCGATCGCAGCAAGCTTGCGGCGGTGGCCGTCGGCCAGCGCAAGAGCGCGCTGCTGAACCCGCTGGCAGTGATGAAGCAGCCGATGACCACCGCCGACTACAACGCATCGCCTTATATCGTCGAGCCGCTGCGGCGGCTGGACTGCTCGATCTCGGTCGACACCAGCGTCGCCGTAATCCTGACGCGCGCGGATCGGGCGAAGGACCTCAAGAAGCCACCGGTCTATCTGCGCAGCTACCAGGGCATCGCCGCCGGCCCGAATGAATTCGTGTTCGGTCAGCGCGGACTCGGAATCAATCAGAGCGAGGAATACGACTATCAGCCGTTGGGCGCCGGCGAGCCGGTGTTTCAAGTTGGTGGCGTTACGCCGGCCGACATCGACACCTTGCATTGCTATGACGGTTTCACGCCCCACGTGTTGTGGACATTGGAGCGTTTCGGCTTCGCGCCGGTCGGCGAGGCCGCCGACTGGATCCAGAATGGCCGGATCGAGTTGGGCGGCGAATTGCCGGTCAACACCAGCGGCGGTCATCTGTCGGAAGGACATTCGAACGGCTGGGGACAGACGATGGAAATCGTCCGCCAGTTGAGAGCAGACGCCGGGCCGCGGCAAATCCCGAATTGCCGGCTGGCCCTGTGGGGAACGACATTTGGAGACGCAATTCTCTACGGCAACGATCGGACCTGACGTGGTGCCCCCGATCGCCAAATTGTCCCGCTAACCTCAGCTCAGCGACCACGTCGCCGGCAAAAGCCATCCATTCCGATAGGGCACGTAGCCGATCTTGCTCGAATGAACGATTGTTGCAGTGTTGAGCAGCAGCGGGAACGCGTATCCCTGCTCGACGGACCAGCGTTCGAAGGCGCGATAGCCGGCCATGCGCTTGTCGAAGTCGGGTTCGAGGAAGAGCGGCTCGAGGCGCGCAGGAATGTCGTTGCTCTTCCAGATCGCGTTGCGCTTCTTCGGGTCAAGAACCAGGCCGGTGAACAATTCGGGTTCGCCGGTCGAGCTATTCCAGGCGTAAAGCACCGGCATTTCCAGCTTGTCGGCGTGGCCGAGTTCGAAATACTTGGCCTGTTCGAGGACCTGCAGTTCAGCATCGATGCCGACCTGCTTCCACATCTGCACGATTGTCCGAGCCACGTCGTAGTCGTTCGGAAACAGCGCGTTGATGGTGGCGAATGGAATCTTGGCTGGCTTCTCCAGGCTGTAGCCCGACTTTGCCAGCAGCTCTTTCGCGCGTTGCTGGCTATATTCGAACTTGAAGGTCGGATCGTTGGCCGGCCCTTCGCTTGAGAACATCGAGACCGGCTTGCCGACGCCGGCATAGAACGCTTTCGACAGCGCTTCCTTGTCGATCGCGTGGTGCATCGCGAGCCGGAGATTCTGATCCTGGAAAACGCCCTTGTTGACCATCTGGATCATGATCGTGCTGGTGACCGGATGCATCGCCCCCGTCAGGCCCGGAAACTTGCCAAGGCGCTGAACCTCGCGCACCGGCAAGTTGCTGGCGAAGTCGACCTGCCCGGCCTGAATGGCGGCGATCCGGGTGCTCGCATCCTTCATGATGTTGAAGGTGACGCGCTTGATCCGGGGCACACCGCCCCAATACTTGTCGTAGGCTTCAAGAATGACGCGCGAGTTGCGCTGATAATCGATCAGGCGATACGGCCCGGTGCCGATCGGGGCTTCCAGGAACTTCTGCCGGCCGACCTGTTCGTAATAACGGCGCGGCAGAATGTAGGCCGGCATCGACCCCAGCAGCGACGGCGCCGAGACGTAAGGCGCGGTGAAATGGAAGATCGCCTTGGTCGGCGATGGCGTTTCCATCGCGCGAACCTTGGTATCGCCCCATAGGCCCGCGATCATCAGCGACTTGTCGGCCGCCGGGCGCTCCTGCAGCGAGAACTTGATGTCGTCCGACGTCATTGGATCGCCGTTGTGAAACGTGACGCCTTCACGGATCGTCAGTTCCAGCACCATGCCTTTGTCGTCGAGCCAGCGATGGCCAGTCACCAGGCTCGGGCCAGGCGTGAGGTCCGGCTGGAAATTGATGGCCAGGTCGAACACCGATCTGTGCAGCGGAACGTGGACGCCCTGTCCGCTCGAAATCGGATCCCAGTTGGCGACATCGCTGGGAAACGCGATCGAGATGGAATCGGCGTCTGCCGCGAAGGCCAGACCATGGGTCAAGGTTTCGAGAGACGCGAGGCCGGCGAGACCGGCCGGAACTGCATTCAGGAATGTGCGGCGGCTCAGCATGTCGTCTCCTTATGGGGCGAGGCGTGTCACGGCCGAGATGAAAACGATTCAGCAGTAAGCTGGTCCACGCTACGACGCTTAGCACCATACATCGGCGCAGTGTTAACTCGTGAAGCAAAAAATGCTTGCCTTGCCTCGCATCTGAAAGCATCACGCCGACACGTTTTTAGGCATCTTGATAATCAATGCCCTGAATGAGGGGCATCATCCCAACGTATGAGTCTGAATGCTTTGTCTCAGCGCTAAAAAACGCTGGCGCGCAATCGTAAGCCCATTCATCATTGGCGTGAGCAGCGCTTGTCCATTGCGGCAGCCTCACGAGGATCACATGCACACCCGAAGAGATTTCCTGTCCTCGATGTCGACCGGAGCTTTGGCGCTCACGGCTGGCTCGACATTCGCGCAACCGGCATTCGCCGATGATGGCGTCGTTACGATCGCCTGGCCGAGCGACGTCACCGGCTGGGACCCGAGCGCCAGTTCGTCCAGCCCCGGACTTGCGATCCTTAAATGCGTGTTCGACACGCCGTTCGAGATCAGCACCGACTTCAAGATCGAGCCGGGTGTCGCGACCGGATATCGCTGGCTCGACAAGGAAGCCAAAGTGCTGGAGTTGACGATCCGCGAGGGGGTCAAGTTTCACAACGGCGACGAGATGACCGCCGAGGATTTCCGGTTCACGTTCTACGATCGCCCCAAGGGCGACGCCACGCTGAACATCGGCGGCACCTTCGGTTCGACCGTGAAGGACATCGAAGTCGTCTCGCCTTACAGGGTGGTGTTCCACTACACGCAACCTTACCTCGAAAGCGTTCCACTGCTGGCAACGACCACGCCGTATATCCTGCCGAAGCGCTACTTCGAGAAGGTCGGCAGGGAAGGCTTCCTCGAGAAGCCGGTCGGATCCGGCCCGTATCGGCTGGTCAGCTATACCCGCAACTCGCTGATCAAGCTCGAAGCATTCGAGGGCTATTACCGCGGCGCCGCCAAGGTGAAGAAGATCAATTTCCAGATCCTGAAAGACACCAGCGCGCGCCTCGCTGCGATCCAGTCGGGCCAGGTCGACTATGTCGACAGCGTTCCCGTGCGCGACGTCCAACGGCTCGGCGCGATGCCGAATCTCGTCGGCTCGCTGGAATCGAACTCGATGCTCGTCCTGGTCCACATGGTGAACAAGGGCATCTATCAGGACAAGAACCTGCGTCTTGCGATGCATCACGCGATCGACAAGGAAGCGATTTCGAAAGCTCTGTTCGCCGGCCGGGCGAAAGTCCAATCGACCTATTCCACCCCGGGGCGTCCCGGTGGCGATCCGAACTACAAGTTCGCGTATGATCCGGCCAAAGCGAAAGCGTTGCTGGCGCAATCCGGCTACGGGCCGAACAACCCGGCCAAGATCAAGTTCGGCACCTTCAACGGCAACTTCACCGGCGACTTCGACATCGCGCGCGTGCTGGTGCAGATGTGGCAGCAGGTCGGCATCGAATGCGAATTGCGGATCACGGAGCCCTCGGTTTATTTCGAGCTGACGCGCAATGACAAGCTTGACTTCCCATTCCTCTACACCTGGATCGACACGACCGGCGATCCGCAGATGACGGCCGGTCTGCTGCTCGACCCCAAGAAGCGCTACTCGATCTGGAAAAGCGAGGATGCCGGCCAGCGCTTGGCGGTGCTTCAGGCCGAACTCGACGAGGTGAAGCGGGCGGAGGGCTATCGCCAATTCAACAATTGGGCCACCGAACAAGGCTATCAAGTGCCGCTGCTGCAGGTCGTCGGCACTGTGGTTCACAGCAAGCGTGTGAAGTTCACGCCGCGACCGAACGGCTGGGTGATGCCGTACCACTGGTCGATGTCATAACGGTGGCGCACCCCGCCCGTCGGCACCCTCTTCATGCCGGCGGGCTCATGTCGCTCTCATAAATCCAGCAGATGACGGCCATCAATACTTTGCTCTAGGCGATTGATTCCGCAGCGCCTTATAGTTGCTGATCGACGGACAGGGGTTCTACGATCCCCACGTGTCGCAGGATCCGGATGAATACCATGACGTACCAACGCATCGCAGTGGAACGCCTCACGCCACATATCGGAGCGGAGATCTCCGGCGTCGACCTCTCGAAACCGGTCGACAGCGAGATCATCGCCGAGATCCGTCAGGCACTGCTCGACCACTTGGTGGTATT
>CANKHJ010000133.1 GCA_947481635.1 Bradyrhizobiaceae bacterium | reverse complement strand
TCGCTTTACCCGGTGATGTTCACGCAATGGGCGCTGCGCCCGGATTCCGGCGGACCCGGCACGCATCGCGGCGGTCTGGGCGCAATCTATGAGATCGAGCCGCTCGCGAACAACAGCGACACCGATGTCTTCCTGCTCGGTGAGCGCGGCAAGTTTCCGCCCTTCGGCGTCAATGGCGGCAAGCCGGCGGCGCTGAACCGCTTCATCTACCAGGATGCGACCGGCGAACACACGGTGCCGATGGTGACCAAAACCACGGATGTCAGAATCCGGCGCGGCCTCAGGGTCCGGCTGGAATCGCCGGGCGGTGGCGGCTTCGGCGACCCACGCCAGCGCGACCCGCAGCGCGTGGTGCGCGACGTGCGCCTCGGCTATGTCTCGCGCGAAAGTGCGCGGCGCGACTACGCGGTTTCACTGCGCGCGGACGGCACCTGCGATGAGAGTGAGACCGCCACGCTGCGCGGAAAGTCCGCGCGATGACCGGGCAGGCTCTCGTCGGTGTCGATGTCGGCGGCACCTTCACAGATCTGTTCTTCTTCGACGAGGCGCAGCGCGTGTTCCGTACCGGGAAGGTGCCGTCGCAGCGCGGCGATGAAGCCGCCGGCTTCATGCATGGCCTGTCGACGCTGGGCGACCTCTCGACCATCGGGTCCATCGTCCATGGCACGACAGTCGGGACCAACACGCTGCTGGAGCGCCGCGGGCCGAAGATCGGCGTGATCACCACGCGCGGATTCCGCGACGTGCTCGAAATGCGCCGCCGCGACCGGCGCCAGACCTGGGGATTGTGGGGCGACTTCCTGCCGATCGCCGACCGCGACATGCGGCTGGAGGTCGACGAGCGGACGCTGGCCGACGGCACCAACCTGCGTCCGGTGAATGAGGCCGCAGTACAAGATGCCGCGCGAAAATTGCTCAGCGCCGGCGCCGAAGCGCTGGCGATCATTTTCATCAATGCCTATGCCAATGACGCGAACGAGCGGCGCGCGCTCGCGGCGCTGCAGGGCGTCTGGCCCAACGATTACATCTGCGCTTCGCATCAGGTGCTGCCGGAAATCCGCGAATTCGAGCGCTCCTCGACCACGGCGCTGAATGCCTATCTGCAGCCGGTGGTCGGCAGCTATCTCGCGCGGCTCGAACATGCGCTGGCGCAAGGTGGCTTCGGTGGTCAGCTTCAGATCGTCCAGTCGAATGGCGGCATCATGTCGACCGCGACCGCGCGGCGGCTGCCGGTGCGCACGGCCCTGTCCGGCCCGGCGGCCGGCGTCATCGCGGCTGCGGCGATCGCGCATGCTGCCGGCTATCCGAACGTCATCACCTGCGACCTCGGCGGCACCTCGTTCGACGTCTCGGTGATCGCCAACGGCAAGGCGTCGCTGGCGGCGCAGACGACGGTCGATTTCGGACTGGTCATTCGCACCCCGATGATCGAGATCACCACCATCGGCGCCGGTGGCGGCTCGATCGCATCGGTCGATCGCGGGGGCTTGCTGCAGGTCGGTCCGGAAAGCGCGGGCTCGGTGCCAGGCCCCGCCTGCTACGGCCAGGGCAACGAGCGCCCGACGCTGACCGATGCCCATGTCGTGCTCGGCCGGATCAACGCCGCGCGCCCGATCGGCGGCAAGCTTGCGCAGCTCGATCTCGACGCGGCGAAGCGCGCGATCGCGACCCATGTCGCAGCGCCGCTGAACCTCGGCGTGATGGAAGCCGCGGAAGCCATCATTCGGATCGCCGACGCGCGGATGGCCGGTGCTATCCGGCTGGTCTCGATCGAGCGCGGTCACGATCCGGCGAAATTCGTTGCGATGCCGTTCGGTGGCGGTGGCGCCCTGCATGTCGGCGCGCTGGTGCGCGACATCGGCCTGCGCGGCGCGGTGGTTCCGCCGTTTCCGGGCGTGACCTCGGCGCTCGGCTGCGCGATTGCCGACCTGCGCCACGATCACGTCCAGACCATCAACGTCATGCTCGACGAGGTCGACATCGCAGCGCTCGATCGGCGCATGGTTGACGCCGGCACGGCCGCCAAAGCGGTGGTTGACGCGACCGGCGTGCCGGTGGAGCGCGTCGATGTCAGCTACGAGCTCGACATGCATTATCTCGGGCAGACGCACACGCTGCCCTCCCCGCTTCCGGTGACGTTGCAATCCGGCGCGACCGGCATCACGCGCGAGATCATCAAGACAGCCTTCGAAGCCGCCTATTCCGCCTCGTTCAGCCGCCTGCTTGGCGCGATCCCGGTGCGCATCGTCTCGCTGCGCACAGCGGCGATCGGACGCCGGCCGTCCTTCGACCTCTCGGTGCTGGCGCCGGCGCCGGACAATTCGATGGAGAAGGCGGCGCGCGGCACCCGCCCGGTCTGGTTTGCCGGCGGCTGGCATGAGGCGACGATCTGGTCGCGCCGCGACCTTCCCGCCGGCGCAGTGATCGAAGCACCCGCGGTACTGGAACAACCCGATGCGACGGTGTTCATCGACGCAGGCCTGCGCGGCCGGGTCGATCCCCTCGGCAATGTGATCGTGGAGCGCGTGTGATGAAAGACACCGCCTTGCTGCTGGTCGACCTGCAGAACGACTTTCTCGATCCACGCGGCGCCTATGGCCGCGGCGGCCAGGCCAATGCCGCGATCGCGGCGCTGCCAGGCAAGCTCGAACCTTTGGTGCGGCTGGCGCGTGGCAACGGCGCGATCATCGGCGCGACGCTGTTCACGCTGGTGCCCGGCCGCGGCGGCGAGCCGATGATCGCGCCGCATCTCAAGGCGCTGCGGCCATTCCTTGCCAAGGGCGACTTCGCGCCCGGTGCCTGGGGCCATCAACTGGTCGATGCGCTGGCGCCGGTGGACTTCAACATCGAGAAGATCGCCTATTCGGCGTTCTACATGACGCGGCTCGAATGGGTGTTGCGCAAAGCCGGCATCACGCGGCTGATCGTCGGCGGCATCGTCACCAATGGTGGCGTCGCCTCGACGGTACGCGACGCGCATGTGCGCGACATCGAGGTCACCGTGCTGGAAGACGGCTGCGCCGCGTTTTCGGCCGACACGCACCGCGCGGCGATCGAAGGGCTGCGTCCGGTGGCAACCATCACGACCATCGCGGAGACGATGCAGGCGCTCGCCGCAGGGTGACTAGCGAGTCGCCAGCGACAATGCCCAGGGCGTGAACCAGCGCTGGGTGTTGCGTTCCAGTTCCGGCGAGGTCCCGGTCGCATACCACGGCGCGACGCTGGTCTTGGCGAAACCCGCATCGCGCAATTCCCGGTCGATATCGAGCGCGCGATACGGCACCGACCAGGGCTCGCCGATCAGCATCGAATGCCACGCCGCGAGGATGTCGCGGCACGGATCGCCGAGCGTGCGGTTCTCCAGCATCGCGAGCACGCCGCCCGGACGCAGCGCGCGGCGGACCTCTTTGAAGATCGCGCGGATGTCGTCCGGCGGCACCTCATGGAGCACCATGGTGATGGTCACGAGATCCTGGCTGGCATCGTCGACCGGGAGCCGCTCCGCCACACCTTGCTGCCAGTCGATCGCCAATCCGCGCTCGGTGCCGAGCCGCCGCGCGAGCTTGAGGCACGGGAATGACGGGTCGATCCCGACCACCTGGGCATGCGGCCAGCGCTTCTTCAACGAGAAGGTGGTCTTGCCGTAGCCGCAACCAACGTCGAGAACCTGCTTCGGCGCAATGTCGCCGAGCGACGCCGCGAACACATCATGCAGTTCGAACGCATCATTGCGTCCGACATGCACCAGGCGCGCGCCCATCAGATAGACCAGCGCGCCGCGGTCGTCGCGCCAGATGCCGCCGTCCTGCAGATGGAAATCGATCTCGGTGTAATAGTCCGGATACCGGATCGCGGGATCGGCGATCAGCCGGCCGAGATCCTGTTCGTGCGGCGCCATCAGGCGCTCGAGCGTCGCGCGACGCGCATCGATGGACGCTCCGGCGATCCGCCACATCTCTTCCTGCAGCCAGCGGTCGAGAAACCGGAATTCGCGCGCGGCGGGAATCTGCTCTGCGACACTTGCTGCCGCCGCCAGGTCGCCCGCGCCAACCTTCGGCGCGCGCGCATCCCAGTCAGCGCGAATGCGGCGATAGAGCGCTCCGGACCAGTAGCGGCGCAGCGCGAATTGCGTCGCGACGGATACGTTGTCTTCCGGACGCCACGCGAAATGATCCTCGAAACGCCCGCGTGATTCTGCTAAATCGAGCATGCTGCGCCGCCCATTCCTTGCGCCGCCAGTTCCGACGAAAGTCCCGAAAATGTCAATGGGCCAGTGGTTTGTCGCGCCCATCCTTGCGCCTTTGAGCCGGCGGCTGGTCGAGCTTCTGGTGCTGCTATTCTGCGTGACGACGCTGCTGTTCTTTCTGGTGCGGCTGGCTGGCGATCCGGCCGTGATCATGGCCGGCGAAGGCGCGTCGCAACAGGACGTGGCGGCGATCCGTCAATTCTACGGCTTCGATCAGCCGCTGATCCTGCAATATGTCCATTATCTCGCGCGGCTGGCGCGGCTCGATTTCGGCCAGTCGATCTCGAACGGCCTTCCGGCTTTGCGGATGGTGATCGAGCGGCTGCCCGCGACATTGCTGCTCGCAATCGCTGCGATCGCGATGACCGCAGCGATCGCGGTGCCGCTTGGTGCGTGGCTCGGCGCGCGTGCCGAACGCCCGGCGCGCCGCGGCGCGGCGACGCTGGTGTTCATCGCGCAAGGCATTCCCGGCTATGTGGTCGGGCTGCTGCTGATCCAATTATTTGCCGTCGAACTGGGCTGGCTGCCGTCGATCGGCGACGAGACGCGCGTGTCATGGATCCTGCCGACGCTCACGCTGGCGGCCTTCCTGGTACCGAAGCTGACCCGCGTCGTCGCCACCAGCGTCTCCGAATCCATGAATGAGGATTACGTGCGCACCGCCGCCGCGCTCGGCCTGTCGGATGCCGCCATCCTGTGGCGTCATGTTTTGCCGAATGCCGTGCTCGCCGCCACCGCTTTGTTGGGCACTCAATTTGCCTATCTGTTTTCCGGCGCACTGACGACCGAGGTGATCTTCGCCTGGCCGGGTCTCGGACGCCTGCTGGTGAATTCGGTGCAGGTGCTGGATTTTCCGGTGGTGCAGGCCTCGGTCTTCGTGGTCGGTGCGCTGGTTTTCGCGGTCAACGCGTTGACCGACATCGCGCTGCGCCTGATCGATCCACGGCTGCGCCGGAGCGCGGCATGACGACCGCGCGCGGCGTGCTTCCATTTCGGCTGCGGCTGCCGCTGCGCGCACCGTGGCAACTCATGGCCGGCGGCATCATCGTCGCGATCCTGGTTGCGCTTGCGCTGTTCTCCTTCTTCGCGCCGCCCGCGGACGCGACGCGCGGCAGCCTGCTGCTGCGCTTCCGCGCGCCAGGTACGCCGGGCCTGCTGCTCGGTTCGGATCAGCTCGGCCGGTCGCTCGGATCGCGCGCGCTGTCCGGCCTGCCCTGGTCGATCGGCATCGCCTCGGTCGCGACCGGCATCGCGCTGTTGCTCGGGACTACACTGGGCGTGCTCGGCGCATTCTACGGCGGGCGCGTCCGCGCCGCCGTCGGTCTCGCGGTCGACACCGTCATCGCCTTCCCGGCCCTGGTGCTCGCGGTCACCGTCATCGCCGTGATCGGACGCGGCTTCTGGCCGATCGCGATCACACTCGGCCTGTCGACCTGGCCGATCGCGGCGCGCGTCGCCCGCGCCGCGGCGCTGGGCATCCTGGCGCGCGATTATGTGACCGCGGCCAAGCTGCTCGGCGTCGGTCCGATCGCGATCCTGCTCACCCATGTGCTGCCGGCCTTGCTGCCGGTGCTGCTGGTGATGGCCGCGTTTATCTTCGCCGACATGCTGATCCTGGAAAGCGCCTTGAGCTTCCTCGGCCTTGGCCCGCCGCTCTCGACACCGTCATGGGGCAACATGCTGGCCGACAGCCGCCAATTTCTCACGCAAGCGCCCTGGATGATGCTGGTGCCGGCCGGCTGTATCGTCGTCGCGGTGGTCGGCCTCAACCTGCTCGGCGATGGTCTCGCGGCGCGCACCCAGGCGCGCATGACCGGCATGCCATGACGCTGCTCTCGGCGCGCAACCTTACCGTCGAGATCAACGCGGTTCCGATCGTCGACGGCATCGATCTCGATCTCGCGTCCGGCGAGGCGCTTGGCATTGTCGGCGAGAGCGGCTCCGGCAAGACCATGACGGCGCTGGCCCTGATCGGGCTGACGCCACCGGCCGCGACGATCCGTGCGGACACGCTCACGATTGCCGGCAACGATGTCCTCGCGCTCGATCCGCGCCAACGCCGCGCGCTTGGCGGCAGCGTGATGTCGATGGTGTTTCAGGATCCGATGACCGGGCTGAACCCGGTGCGCAGCATCGGCAGCCTGCTGATCGAGGCGATCCGGCGTCATCAGACGATCGACGCGGCCCGCGCCCGGCAGCTTGGGCTGCAAGCGCTGGCGGATGTGGGTATCCCCGACCCCGTGGCACGGTTTTCGGCCTATCCGCATGAATTGTCGGGCGGCATGCGCCAGCGCGTGATGATCGCATTGGCGCTGGTCAACCGGCCCGCGCTGATCATCGCCGATGAGCCGACCACCGCGCTCGACGCGACCATCCAGGCCCAGATCCTGGAACTGATGCGCGCGCGCATGCGCGATGCCGCGCTGATCCTGATCACCCATGATCTCGGCGTTGCCGCTGAACTCTGTGGCCGGATCGCGGTGATGTATCACGGCCGTATCGTCGAAGAGGCGCCGGTCGCCGATCTGCTGGCACGGCCCGCGCATCCCTACACATGTGGGCTTCTGACTGCGGTGCCGCGTTTCGATCCGGCCCGTCCGCGCCTGATGCCGATCCCGGGCGCGCCATTGCCGGCGAGCGAGCGCCTGCCCGGCTGCGCCTTCGCGCCGCGCTGTCCGCGGGCGCGCGACATCTGCCGCGCCCAGGTGCCGGCACTCGCCGAGATCGCGTCGGGCCGCAAAGTCGCATGCCATTTTCCGGAAGCCGTCGCATGAGCGCGTTGCTTCAGGTCCGTGACCTCAGCGTCACCTTTCCCGTCGGGCACGGCACCCTACAAGCCGTCGACTCCGTTTCGTTCGATCTTGCGCGCGGCGAGACACTGGGGCTGGTCGGGGAAAGCGGCTCGGGCAAGTCTACGCTCGCCTTCGCACTGATGCGCGCGCATCCGATCGCGAGCGGTTCGATTGCTTTCGACGGTCACGACACCGTCGCTTTATCGGGCGGCGCGCTGAAAAGCCTGCGCCGCCGCATGCAGATGGTGTTTCAAAATCCTTATGCATCGCTCGATCCGCGGATGACGATCCATCGCATCCTCGCGGAGCCACTGGTCGCGCATGGAGTCTCCAAGCAGGACCACGGCGAGATTATCGCCCAGATGCTGCGCCGGGTCGGCCTGAGCGACGAGGCCGCCGGGCGTTACCCGGGCCAGTTCTCTGGCGGCCAGCGCCAACGCATCGCGATTGCTCGGGCACTGGTGCTGCGCCCCGAGATTCTGATTCTCGACGAGCCGGTATCAGCGCTCGATGTCTCGATCCAGGCGCAGGTGATCAACCTGCTGCGCGACCTCCAGGCCGAATTCAAGATCGCCTATCTGGTGATCGCGCATGACCTGCCGTTGATCCACCAGATCAGCGACCGCATCGCCGTGCTCTATCTCGGCCGCATCGTCGAGACCGCAAGCGCGGATGCGATCGTGCGCCAGCCGCAGCATCCCTACACCGCGGCTTTGCTGTCCGCGTCACCAGCACGCGATCCGTCCGAACGCCGCGAACGGATCGTCCTCAAGGGCGAGCCGCCCTCACCCATCCGTCGTCCGAGCGGCTGCGCGTTCCATCCACGCTGTCCGATCGCAACCGACCGATGCACGGTCGAAACGCCGATGCTTGCCGAGGCAGCAACGGGTCATTCCGTCGCCTGCCATTATCCAGGCAGGATCAAGTCTCCGATTGCGCTTTAGGACCGCGCCAGAACGCGTTCGATGAGGCGCGCGATCCGTTCCGGCTGGCCTTCCACCGGGGCCTGTCCTTCAAGCTCCGCCACCCGTTCGGACAGGTCGACGACCTCGACCAGCAGCGACATCACCAGCGCCGCCACGCGATCGACGTCACCGCTCGCAAGCAGCGGGCGGAGGTTTTCGATCGATGGTGGAAGGCGGTTTTCGGGGACGCTCATGCGACGATGTTGCGGAATGCACCCGACTGCGTCAAGCTTGTGCTTGGCCTGCGTTTTCCATCGAGGGAAGTCATGTCGCGACTCTTCGGCGTTCTTGCTGCGCTCCTGTTGACCTTGCCGGGTGCTGCCGTCCAGGCGCAGCCTGCACAGCAGCAATTGCGTGTCGCGGTTCAAGACCTGCCGCCGTCGCGCGGCAACCCGTTCGGCGGCCGATCGCTGCCCTCGACCTTCGTATGGGATGCGATCTTTGATCCGCTGGTCAGGATCGGCGCCACCGGCACACCCGAACCGGCGCTGGCGCTGAGCTGGGAGTTGAAAGAGCCGACGGAGTGGCGCTTCAAGCTGCGGCCCGATGTGAAGTTTCACAATGGCGAGATTTTCAATGCGGACGCGGTGGTCGCGACGCTGACGTGGCTCACCACCACGGCGGGGCGCGCCGCCCCGGTCGGCACCGAGATGCGCGACATCGTCAGCGCCACCAAGGTCGACGACCTGACCGTAGACATCAAGACCGCGACGCCCAATCCGCTGCTGCCCAACCAGCTTGCGATGGTGTTCATCGTGGAGCCGAAGGCCTGGGCCGCCAGCATCGAAAACTTCGCCCAAGCACCGGTCGGAACCGGGCCTTTTGCGCTGGAAAGCTTCGGCGCCGGCGGCGTCAGCCTGGTCGCCGCCAAGGATGCGTGGCGCAAGAGCAGCGTGCAGCGCGTGCGCGTCATCGGATTGCCCGAGCGCCCGGCGCGGCTGCAGGCGCTGCTGTCGGGTCAGGTCGAAATCGCGTTCAGCCTCGCGCCGGATCAGATCGCGCAGATCAAGTCCGCCGGCCACACCGTGTTGTCATCGCCGGCCCCGCAGGTGATGTCGCTCGCCTTCATCACCGAGGGAAAAGACACGCCGCTGAAGGATCCGCGCGTGCGGCTTGCCTTGAATTACGCCGTCAACAAACAGGCGATCGCCGATATCCTGCTGGCGGGCCTCGGCAAGCCCGCCGGTCAGGCGGCGACGCCGGCGGCCTTCGGCTATGATCCGAACCTGGTGCCGATCCCCTATAATTTCGGGCGCGCCAAGGCGTTGCTCGCCGAGGCAGGCTACCCGCAAGGCTTCGAAATGGTGGCAGAGGTCGTGGTCGACTCGTTCCCGGCGGACAACGAAATCTACCAGCAAGCGGCGAGCGACCTCGCCGCGGTCGGCGTCAAGACCGAGTTGCGCCAGATCCGCTTTCCGGAATGGCTGCGTAAATTCCTCAATGGCGGCTGGGACGGTCAGGCTTACGGCAGTTCGTGGAATACCGCGCCGCATATGGATGCGGCGCGTCCGTTCCTGATCTTCTCCTGCCTCAAGAAGCCGACATTCTTCTGCGACCAGAATGTCGTGCCGCTGATCAATGGCGCGCTGCAGGAATTCGATCCGGCGAAGCGGCGCGACATTCTCCATCAACTGAACCGGGAAACGCAGAAGAATCCGCCGGCCCTGTTCCTGGTCGAGCAGGTCGACGTCGCGGGCGTGTCGTCACGGGTCGACGGATTCAAATACGTCAATCGCAGCGTCTATTACGAGGCGGCGAAGTTCAAATAATGCGGTTGATCACGCCGCGTCGACGCGGCGGAAGCGGTTGGCGAGCGCGGTCGGGGCGCCGGAGAGCAGCACGCGGGTATAGCGCAGCGCCTGATAATTGCCGTTGATCGAGATGCGCGGCAACGCCAGCAGGTGATCGCGATGCTCGGCGAACAGCACGCCCGGCCGCGTCGTCACCGCGGTCTTGAAACCAAGATCGGCGGCGACCTGAAACTCGCGCGGTCCCGCGGAACGGCTGTCGCCGAACGGATAGGCGAAGTGTTCCGGCTTCTTGCCGAGCGCCGCTTCGAGCACGGCGGTTCCCATCTGGATTTCGGTGCGCACGCTGCGATCGGTGACCTTGTTGAGGATCACGTGATTGACGGTGTGGGCGCCGATCGTGACCAGCGGGTCGGCCGCGAGTTGCACGATCTCTTCCCAGGTCATGCACATATCGTCGCAATAGCGTGCGATATCGATGCGGTAGCGCCCGCACAGGTCGCCGACGGCGCGGCGTAGTTCGTCCTCGGTCTCGAAGCTGCGCAGCCACCAATAGAGGTCTTCGAACAGCACCCGCTTGTCGGCGAGGCTCGCGCAATCGAAATGCCGTTCGACGCCGTCGATCAGCAAGCCGATCCGGGCGTTGCGCGCGATGATGGCTTCGAGCGCCAGCCACCATAATTGGCCGAGCCGATCCGGAAAGCTGGTCGGGACATAGACGGCGAACGGCGCGTCATAACGCTTCAACGCCGGATAGGCGTGTTCGAGCGTGTCGCGATAGCCGTCGTCGATGGTGATGCTGACGAAGCGGCGGCGGAAATCGCGCTCGGTCAGCCGCCGGTGCACCTCGTCGAGGTCGATGATATCGATGCCGGCGCGGCGCAGGTCACGCAGCAGCGCGTCGAGAAAGGCCGGTGCGACTTCGAGCAGACGATTCGGCTGGAACCGGTCCGGCCGCGGCGGGCGAACGTGGTGCAGCGTCAGGATCGCTCCGACGCCTGCCAGCAGCGGGCGCAGCAACATATGCGCGCCGCTGAAATACAGCGTCTCGAGCCCCGCGCGTATCACGCTATGATTCAGTGCTTTTGCCACAACGCCCTTCGACTCACTGTGCCGATTATCCCAACGCTTTATTGATATTTCTTTGCGACGGTGACCCCTTGAGCGTCGAAAATTCGCGACAATGTGCCGCTCGGTGGAGTTCCAATGGGCCTGATTGAACGGGACCTGGCCGGTACCGCCTTTCCAAACCTGCGTTTGGGCGGCGTTCCGGTTGCGTTAAGCCTCGTTAACGATGTCGCCGCCGCGGAAGCCGACTGGCGCGTGTTGGAACGCGATGCTTTGCTCTCGCCCTATCAAAGATTCAACCTGCTGGCGGCGTGGCACAGCCATGTCGGCGTAAAATCCGGCATCGAGCCGTTCCTGGTGACCGGCCATGATGCCGCCGGCGCGCCGCTGTTCCTGTGGCCGCTCGGCCTCTCGACCCAATGGCCGCTGCGCGTGGTGCATTTCCTCGGCGGCAAGCATGTCAGCTTCAATATCGGGTTATGGCGGCGCGACATCGCTTCCAACGCCCTGCCCGAGGAATTGCGCGCGATCCTGGCTGCGCTCGCCGTCCACACCCGCGCCGACCTGATGGTGCTGCTGCGCCAACCGGAGAGCTGGCAAGGCATCGCCAATCCGTTCGCGACGCTGCCGCATCAGGCCTGCGCCGACCAATGCGCGCGGCTCGACCTCGACCGCTCGGGCGACGAATTGATCAAGTCGGTGATCGGATCGGCGATGCGCGGACGACTGCGCACCAAGGAACGGCGGCTGCAAAAGCTGCCTGGCTATCGCACCACGAAGGCGCAGGCTCCCGCCGACGTCGATCGGCTGCTCGACCATTTCTTCGCGATGAAGGCGGTCCACATGGCCGCGCAGGGCATCCCGAACGTGTTCATCGAGCCAGGCGTAACGGATTTCATCCGCGAGGCCTGCCATCGCGGTCTGTCGAAAGGCCGGCCGGCGATCGAGCTGCACGCACTCGAATGCGACGACGAGGTGCTCGCGCTGTTCGGCGCCAGCTGCGACGACCGGCGCTTCTCGCTGATGTTCAACACCTACACGCTGAGCGACAATGCGCGGCAGAGCCCTGGGCTGGTGCTGCTGACGCATCTGGTCGAGCAATGCGCCGCGCGCGGTCTCACGAGCTTCGATCTCGGCGTCGGCCATGCGCATTACAAGTCGTTCTTCTGCAAGGAACCCGAGCCGCTCTTCGACAGCTTCCTGCCGCTCTCGCCGCTCGGCCGCCTCGCCGCGCACGGCCTCGGCGCCGCGCATGGCGCCAAACGCCTGGTGAAGGAAACCCCGGCGTTGCGCGACATGGTGACCTTCATGCGCCGCCTGCGCGCGCGCAAGCCGGCCGACGACAAGTCCGCTAACGACTGACACACAACGGCTGTCACCACCCGCGAAAGCGGAGGGTGACACCTGTTTTTTTTGCTTGAGCTCTGGCCCTAAGCCGCGCGCTGGATCGTGTCCGAACCGGTCTGGGGACCTGCGACCAGAACCGTCACCGCGACGAAGCCAGCATTGAGAATGCGCTCGCGTGCCGCCACCGTGAGCGGATGATCGAGGTCCGGCGCGATCAGGACCGCGCGTGGCGCGAGCGCGGCCAGACGCTCCACCGATGTCTCTGCCAACGGACCGGCGGCGATCACGACATGATCATAGGCCCGCGCCAGCGCTTCGAGCGTCGTGGTCAGGCGATGCGAGGCCAGGATCGCGCCTGAATCCAAGCCGGCGGTGCCGGCCAGGACCAGGTGGATCGGGAAATTGCGGTCGCGGGTCAGGATCTGGCCGAACGACGCCGTGCCGCGCACCAAGTCCGCGATGCCCGGCGCGGCCGGGTCGGCGGCAATGGCGGCGAGATGGGGCGAGCCGAGCGCGAGGTCGACCAGCACGACCTTGGCCTGCCGCGACAGGTTGCGCGCCAGCGAGATCGCCGCCGCGGCGCTGCCGATGCCCGGCGACGTCCCCATCACGGTGATGCGACGGCCTTCCTCGCCACTGGCACGGAGCTCCTGCGCGAGGGTTTCGATCGAACCCGACGGCAGCGCCACCGGCGGGACCGAGACTGCCGCAGCCGGAGCCGGTTGCGGCGGTCGGCGCTGCGTCATCGAAGGTTCGACAACCGGCGTATAATCAACCGG
>CANKHJ010000132.1 GCA_947481635.1 Bradyrhizobiaceae bacterium | reverse complement strand
CGATTGTCCGCATCGAAGAAACCGAACTGACCCATCGAACGCCTCCGCTGCCAAATCGCGTGCGATCCTTGAATCTGATTTAACGGCCAATGACCAGGGCGCAATTATTCGAGGTGCCCTTAAGGCTATCGCGCAACTGCGGGGACATGTAAGTAAACGGAAGGTAAAAGCGCAGGGCGTGTTATGGAATCCAAGACCACTTCCCACGTCGGCGGCTTCGTCGCCCGGGTGGAACGGTTTCTCGGTCGGGTCCACTACCGGCGGATGGAAACCGACGCGGAGATGGATTCGATCCTGCGGCTTCGATACGACGCCTACCTGAGGGAAGGCGCGGTATCCGAGCGCCCCGACCGGCGGCTGCCCGACCAATATGGCGACCTCGACAACGCGGTGAATATCGGCGTCTTCGTCGAAGGCTCGCTGGTCAGCGCGTTTCGCACCCACGCACTCACCAAACCGGACGATCATTCGCCGTCGATGGACGTGTTCTCGGACCTGCTCCTTGAGCCGCTACGGGCGGGAAAGCGGATCGTCGATTCCAACCGGTTCGTGACCAGCCACGCCGCATCACGCGCCTATGCGGAACTGCCTTATGTCACGGTGCGCCTCTCGGTGATGGCGAGCGCGCATTACAAGGCCGACCTTTCCACCGCCGCCGTGCGCGTCGAGCATCAGGCGTTCTACAAGCGATCATTCTTTGCAGCGCCGTTCAGCCCGCCGCGGGACTATCCGACGCTGACCAAGCCGCTGCTGTTGATGCTGGTCGACTTCGCGCATTCTGAAGAACAGATCTACCTGCGCAACCCGTTCTACCGCTCGACCCGAACCGAACGCGAAACGCTGTTTGGAACCGTAGGCTACGGCTATTCGGAACGTGAGCATCTGCTGGAAGACACGCAGATCGCCGTCTGACGTGGCGGCGTGAGACGCCGCGCGGTCAATCCAGCGGCACGCGCGATCGCTCGGGCATGCAATAGATCCCGATGAGCGACAGCACGCAGGCTGCAATCACATAGAAGGCCGGCGATAGCGGATTACCGGTCACGCCGGCAAGCCAGACCACGAAAAACTGACCGAACCCGCCGAAGATCGTCACACCGCCCGCATAGACCAATCCCAGGCCGGTCGCGCGCACCAGCGTCGGGAAATATTCAGTCAATGCGGTGATGCCGGGAGCGTTGGCCAGCGCATTGAAGATGCTCAGCAGCAGGACCACGCCGAGCAGCGTCACCGGCGTCGGACGCATGTTGAGCAGCACGAAAGCCGGATAGATACTGGCCATCGTCAGCAGGATACCCAGCATCATCAACGGCCTGCGGCCAAGCCGGTCGGAAAGGCGACCGAACAGCGGCGCGGCGAGCAGCGAGATCAGGCCGGCGCACAACGCCGCGCCGAGCGCGACGACCGGCGGCATCTGCAACGTCCGGACCGCGTAAGTCGACATGTAGAACAGCACGACCGTGGTGGTGGCGGTGCCGCCGGTGACCACCAGAATGCCGATGATCAGCCGGCGCCAGTGATCGTTGAAAACGATGCGGAGCGGCGCGGCCTTTGTTTTGCGCGGCTCGGTGATCTGCGGCAGCGATTCCTCGAGCGTCGCGCGCAGCGCGATGCCGACCGGCAGGATCAGCGTGCCGAGCAGGAACGGGATGCGCCAGCCCCAGCTTTCGGCTGCATCCTGTGGCAACGTTGCGAACACGACCAAGGCGGCGAACGCGGCAAGCGCGACGCCGAGGCCTTGGCTGGCCACCTGCCAACTGCCGAAAAATCCGCGTGATTCCGGCGGAGCATGCTCGACCAGCAAGGTCGTCGACGCACCCACTTCGCCGCCGGCAGAGAAGCCTTGCAGCAGGCGCCCGAACACCAGCACCAGCGGGCCGGCGATCCCGACCGAGGCATAAGTCGGAGCGAGCCCGATCAGAAGGGTGCCCATCGCCATCAGGACCAGCGTGAGGACCACCGCGGATTTGCGCCCTGCCCGGTCGGCATAGGAGCCGAGGATCGCGCCACCAAGCGGACGAACCAGGAAGCCGACGCCGTAGGTACCGAGCGCGAGGAGAATGCCGACCAAAGGGTCGCCGACGGGGAAGTACAGTTTCGAGATGATGAGGACGAAAAAACTGTACAGCGTAAAGTCGTAGAATTCGAGCGCGTTTCCCGCAGTAGCCGCTGCGATCAAGCGACGCCTTGATGTCCCTTTGGGCAAGGCGAGAGTATCTGACATGACAATCTGTCTGGCATGCATACGGTTAAGGCGGCGTTAACGACGTCGGTCGGCCGTTGTGCGCGATAACGTTAAAATATGACCGGGCGTCTCATCGATCCGCCGTGCTCAGCGTTTTCAAACCGCTGTCATCGATGACGAGACATGTCAGACGGCCCGATCGATAGGCGCCGGTGTCTATCCCGATCCGATTGCGCCGAAACACCGGTGCGGGAACAATCTCGTGGCCATGGACCACGCGGAACGGCCATTCGCGATCCGAACTGAGAAACGGCTCGCGGATCCATCGGAGGTCATACTCACTCTGTTGGTCGAGCTCGCGTTCGGGATTGAGACCCGCATGCACGAACAGGAAATCGCGCCAGACGAAGGCCGGGCGCAGGCTCCGATAAAATGCGAGATGTGCGTCGGGAAGGGCAGCGCGAAAATCCGCCGACAATCGATGCCAGTCGATGGCGTCGGCCTGATCCGGAATCGACAACCCGTAGCCTTGAAGGGTGTCGCGGCCTCCGTATTTGAGACACCATGAAATGCAGTCCAACGGCGTTTCAAGAAACTCCAACAGCCGTTCTTCGTGATTGCCTTTCAGAAAGACACGCGGAAGCCCCGGTGTCTTGGCGTCGAGCAGGCGTTCGACAACCTCCACCGAATGGGGCCCGCGATCGACATAGTCTCCCAGATAGCAAATCACCGGACGCTGCGGCTGACGCTCCGCGATGTCCGCGACGATCTGGGCCTGGATCGCATGCAGCAGATCAAGCCGGCCATGAATGTCGCCGACAGCGTAAATGCAGGTCGCCGCCTCAGCCTCCGGACTGGAAACAAGGCGGACGTCGAGCAGGGCGGTCTTGGGGTCGATGAGCGTCATGAGCGGAGAGATAGCAGACAACGCGGCGCACCGCGACGCCCCCCCGACAACCGGTTGTCACTGAACGGCGTGAACCTTGCGTAGGTCGCTAGTCTAATCCGTCGCCGCGATCCATTGCCGCAACTCGGCGGCCGCGACCGCCGGCTGCTCCATTGGCACCACATGGCCCGCGCCAGGCACGACGACGATACGCGCCTTCGGTGCCGCCGCGGCGGTGCGCTCCATCTCGGCGAGCGGCATCAGGTTGTCACGCTCGCCGGCCATCACCAGCAATGTTTTGGTCAGGCCCGCCAGCACGTGGTAGCGCGCCGGCCGCTCCATCGCGGCGCGGCTGTGCGCGACGTAACGCGCCGCACCGTAGTCCGCGACCATCGCATCGCGGCGCGCCATCAATCCTGCGTTCGAGAGATTGTCCGGATGGAACGAACTCGCCGAGCCGGCCTTCACCATCGCCTCGTATTCGCCAGCCAGTGCGCGCGCGATCGCCCCTTCACGCGTGCCGCGACGCTCAGGCTTGTCCGCGCCGGGTCCGGCACCGATCAACGCCAGGCGTTCTATCCGCTGCGGCGCCTGTTCGAGCATGGCCGCCGCGACGTAACCACCGAACGAGAAAGCGCAGAGGTTGAATTGCGGCGGACAGCGCTGGAGCATATCACGCGCTATGGCGTCGAGGTTCTCGACGGCAGGAAATTCCAGCACCAGGATATCGGCGACCTCGGTCAGCAGCGGCACCAGGTCGTCGAACACCGCGCGGGTATTGTTCAGGCCGGGCAGCAGGACGAGGTGCGGCTTGGGCATCATGCAATCCTTTATCTGACGCGGGCGGCAGATACGGCCGCACCGCCGATGCCACTGAGGAAATTCAAAAAGATCGCAGCAACCTGGTTGCGTTTTTCACCCCATTCCGCCGTCGCGCTGTCGATCTGGAGGTGCGGACCGACGACATTCTCATGCAGCGCGCAACCCGGGATCAGGCGATGCAGGCTTTGAGCCGCTTCACGCGTGTGAATCGGATCGTCGCCCGAGATCACGCAGGCCGGCACGGCGATGCCCTGCAACTGCGCTTCCGAAGCGCCGATCACCGGCATCTTCGCCTCGCGCAGGAACGATGCCTGCCATGCTTCCATCACGCGGATGAACGCATCGGGATCCATCGCCAGCAAAAGCTCGCGATTCTCCGGTCGCGCGCGAATGCAATCGGAGAAATGCGGCGTCGCGCAGACTGCGGCCATGCCGCCCTGTTGCGCCGCGCGGATGAAGTCACCGTAATAGACCTTGGAGAGCTCCGGCGCAGATGCGCCGCCGGTGACGCGCCACAGCAGCAACCCTTTGACGCTTGCCGGATGGCGCAAGGCCAGCAGCAGAGCAAGCCGTCCGCCCGACGATCCGCCTCCCGCATAAAGCGGTAAAATACCCAGTTGCTCGCCGAGCGCCTGGAGATCGTCCGCCCAGATATCGTATTCCGACGCGCTCGCATCGAAGGACACTTCGCTGGCGCCGCAATTGCGCCGGTCGTGCAACAGGACGCGATATCCTGCCGCAGCGAATTTGTCTGCCAGCAATTGGGCATCGGCGAGCGGCCGCCGGCCGCCGGGACTCAGGGCGATGACCGGACCGTCATCGCCCAGAAGCAGATAATTGAGACGCACACCACGCACGACCGCCTCAGCCAAGGCTCACATCCTTATCATGCAGCGGCCGCATCGCCCCGCTCACTTTTCCAGCTTGATATCGCCGTCCTTGATGAGCTGGCCGAAACGCTTCAGGCTTGCCTCAACAGTGGTGCGGAACTCCTCGCCGGTCGAACCGCGCACGATATAACCGACGCCGGTATAGACCTTGCGGACCGCGGGGTCATCGATCGCCTGGCGCATGGCCGCCTCCAGCTTCTTGGCGATTGGCGCCGGCGTGCCGGCCGGGACGACAAAGCCGACCCAGCCATCGGTGACGACATTGACGCCCTGCTCGCGCAGCGTCGGGATGTCGGGAAGCGACGCGACGCGCGCGGTGCTGGTGACGCCGAGTGGTACGACCTTGCCGGAATCGATGTAGGAGCGTCCGGCGGCGGCGCTGGTCAGCATGAACTGGGTCTGCCCGCCGGCCAGATCGTTGAGCGCGCCGACATCGCCCTTGTAGGCGACGTGGACCGCATCAATGCCGAGTTCCTTGGACAGGATCACGCTGTAGAAGTGATAGGACGTCCCCGGCCCCAGCGTTCCGTAGTTGAACTTGCCGGGATTGGCGCGCGCGTTGGCGGCGAATTCCTTGAGATTCTTGCCGGCGGACGCGTTCGAGATCAGCAGCATGAAGGTGTCCACCGCGATGGTCAGCGGCGTGAATTCCTTCAACGGATCGATCCCGTATTCCTTGTCGGTGAGCGGCAGCGACACCATCGTCGCCGGCACGACGACGCCGATGGTGTGGCCGTCAAGCGGCGCCTTGAGCATGGTCTGCAGGCCGACCTTGCCGCCGGCGCCCGGCTGGTTCATCACGACCACCGGCTTGCCCAGGATCTCGCTGAGCTTCGCGGCCATCGGCCGCGTGACCACGTCGGTCAGGCCACCCGGCGGATAGGGCACGATGATGGTCAGCGGCTTGGTCGGCCACGCATCATCGGCCATGGCCGGGATGCATGCCGACATCGCGGTCGCGATCACGATTGCACCGAGGGCAACGCTCCGCCTTGATAAGTGCCCCATGTTTTCCTCCAGTGATTTGTTGTTCGGTTGATTTGTTAAGGGATCGTGGGCGTCACGACATGACGCTGGTGCGTCCCTCGCCGGTAATGCGGTCGCCTTCCACCCAGCAGGCATGGGTGCCGGCGGAGATGCGATGCGGCAGGATGATGCGTGCAATCGGCTCGGCCGCGATGTCGGCGGCATCGAGGATCAGGCACTCCGACTGATTGGCGTTCATGTCGGTCACGAAGGTCAGCAGATAGCCGTCATCCTCGCTCTTCGCATTCAGGCGGCGCGCGATCTGCGGCTCGCTGCCATAACGGCCCTCGCCATATTCGACGCGCTGGGTCGTATCGGTCTTCAAGTCGTAGCGCTTGAGCCCTCGGAACAGCCACTCGCCCTTCTGGTAGAGCACGTTGTAGCTGTAGCGGTAGGGCCGGCCGACGTAATCGTTGCTGCAGATTGGAAACTCGGTGATCTCGTCGTCGAGCTGCTGCTCGCTGGTCTCGCCAGTGCGCAGGTTGAAGCGCCAGCGATACATCAAGGTCGGGTTATTGTGCTTGTCGAGATGGTCGCGGATGCGCTGGTAGATTTCCTGCTTGGTGCCGCCCTCGCCGACCCGCGGCTTGTGCGGGTTGTTCTGGATGCAGCCGTCCATGACGACCTCATCGCCGTCCTCGTAACAATTGGCGAGGTGCAGGATGAAGCACGGCTTGGCTTCGAACCAGCGCACTGTCGCGTTGTCGCCGTGACGCGGAATGACGCCGAAACGCGCCGGTACGTCGCGGTGGAAGGCGAGCTTGCGCTGGCCCTTCTTGAGCGCTTCATGATCGAAGAAGAACGGCAGATCATGCAGGATGGTGTAATTCTTGGTGATGCCGAGATCATGCGGCCAGCGCGGCCCCGGCAGCTCGATCGGCACGTAATGGACCAGTTGGTTGTCGCGGTCGATCACGCCGTAATTCATGTAGGGCCAGGTCTCGGGGTAGTTGAAGAACATCATCTCCCCGGTTTCCCAATCGACCTTGTAATGCGATGCAAGGCCGTGAACGACCTTGCGCCCCCAGGACGTGTCCGCGCCGTAGGTTTCGAGCGTCACCGGGTCGATGCGCCACGGCTCGCTGCCCTGCGACATCGAGGCGATCAGCTTGCCGGCATGGCAGATCACGTCGGTGCCGGCATTGTCTTTCATCGCGCCCATCGAGCCCCAGCCGCGGCGCTCGTAGAGCTGCGGTGACAGGATGCCAGGCCATAGCGACTTGCCGGCGCCCTGTTCGGCGAGAAAGCCGGTGGTACGCACAAAACGGTTGCGATAGGTCGCCTGCCCATCCTCGAAATGCATCGCATGCAGCATCCCGTCCCCATCATAGGGGTGATACATGCCGATCGATTCATGCACCTGATTATGCGTGTTGCGCACATAGATGCCGTGCAGGTCGCTCGGGATTTTGCCGATCACCTTCATCGACGGCGTGCTCGCCGTGTATTCGGTGTCGTTCGACGTGAACGCGCCGTTGAGGAACGGGTGATCGTTGTCGGGCTTGATCGTGAGCTTGATCTTGTTGGCGATCTCGATCATGGGAGGCTCCAATCTCTGACGGGTCCGCTGAAGTTGATTACGCTGCCGCAGCAGTGCGCTTGGCGACGCGGCGCGCGATGAAATCGAGCAGCACGCGATTGAATTCCGGCTGTCGCTCGGCCCAGCCGTAATGGCCGGCGCCCTCGATCACCGCGAATTCTGACTCAGGCACCAGCGACGCCGCATTGCGCATGCCGTCCGGCCGGCCGACGCTGTCGCATTCGCCGGCGACCAGCAGCGTCGGAACCCGAAGCTGCTTGAGCGCCTCGCGGCCGTCATAGGCCATGATGGCCATGATCGACGCGCGGAACGTGTTCGCCGAGGTCGAGCCGGCGACCTCGGCAACGAGATCCACCATCGGGCCGTGCGACGTCGGCCCGAACATCGACTTGATCAGCGGCATGGCCGATTCCGCAAGCGTCGCGCCCTGATCGAGCGGCGCCAGGCGCTTGGCGACATAGTCCTTCTGGTCTTCCGCGCTGCGGGTTGCGAAAGAGCCGATTGTCGCCGACACGACGACGCCGTGCACGAGATCGGGAAAGAGGTTCGCCGCGCGCGGCGCGATGATGCCGCCGAGGCTGTGGCCGAACAGGACGTTGGTGCGCCCGGCGGTCGCCTTCAGCAAGACACCGAAGCTGCGGGCGAGATAGTCGATGCTGTAGCCGTCAGCCGGCAGGTCGGGGAGCGGGCTCAAGCCATAGCCGGGCGCGTCCCACGCGACGACGCGATAGCCGGCCTTGACCAGTTCCGGAATCTCGAAGCGCCAGTATTCCTTCGAACCATATCCGCCATGCAGCAGGTAGATGGTGATGTCGCCGTCGCCCGTGACGGAATGATCCGGAATGCGCTCTCGGCTCATGACGTTTCCTCCGATATTTTTGCAGCTAAGATTTGCGTCTAGATCAGTTAGCCTTTGCCACCCGGCACGACGCGCATGCGCGACTTGTCGGGGGGCCTGAGCGCGACCGGTCCACCGAACGCCCCCTGGATTTCCTTGACGATGCGAACCAGGCGCGGCCCGAAGTCATCCTCCAGGTCCTCGCGCCGCATCGCATGGACGGGGCCGATACAGCTCAGGCTGTAGATCGTCCCGTCCGGCATCACGAGCGGCGCCGCGACGGCGCTGACGTCGCGTTGCCACGACCGCAGTGAAATGACGAAGCCGCGCTTTTGATAGGCGGCACGGGCCTCTTCGATCGTCGAGAGCGTCGGCGCCCAATCCGTCGGATGGTGCGCCTTGATCTGCTCAAGCAATTCGGCGCGCGGCTTGTCGGGAAGGACTGACAGATAGGCCAGGCCCATCGCGGTCGATTCCATCGGAATCTCGTAACCGATCCGGCTGCTCAGCGTGAAGGCCGCGCGGCTGCGCGCAATGTCGAGAAACACCATGAACTGGCGTTCCGGTCCGGCCAGCGCGACCGAGGCCTGCGCGTGGTCGGCGAGATCCTTCATGTAAGGACGCGCCAGTTCACGGATGTCGAGATTGGCAAGTAGCGAATAGCCAAGCGAAAGGACACCCGGCGCGACGGTGTAGCGGTCGATCGCCTCGACGAAGCTGATCAGGCCAAGGCCCTGCAGCGTGCCCAGGAGTCGCGAGATCGTCGCCTTGGGGATGCCGGTGAGCCGGACCAGATCCTGATGACTCAGGTAGCGCTCGTTGGGCCCGAAACAGCGCAGGATCTCGATCCCGCGCGCGAGCGCCGACCCACCCGCCTTGTCGTCGCCCTGAACGGCCGCGACCTCGCCCTTACGGGCTTTCGACGCCTTGTCAGAGGGGGGGGTTGACGAGCGGGGCATAGTGAACCTATGCCTCCGCCCGAAAACGGAGTCAAATTATTTCGGAACACTGTTCCGATTTTTTATTCATTCCGCTCGGGAGTGGCCGGATACGCCGACCCGAACTCACATCAATTGGTCTCTTGTTCCGCTATTTTCCGATTGAGCAAGAGGCGACGTGCCCTACTCCACCGTCACGCTGGTCAGGTTGACGAAGCGGTTCTGCGCCAGGATGAAGTTCTTGACCTTGCTCGACATCCCCCAGGGATTGGTCTCGTGCACGATCAGAAGATACGGCGCGTCATCCATCAGGATCGTGTTGACCTTGGCAACCGCGCGATCGAGCGCGGCGGGATCGAACGCGTTCGTTACCGCCAACAGCGCGTCGTCAAGCTCCTTATTGTTGTAATGGCCCCAGTTGAAGCCACGCGGCGCCACGAGGTCCGATTGGAAGCCGCGCACGAAGGTGCTGGTCGGATCATGGGTTGGCGCCGGCAGGCCGACGGCATGAATGCCCGCACTCTGCGGCGCCTTGGCGCCGTTCCGATAGATCGTCAGCAACGTGGTGTAATCGACCACCTGGAGTTCGATATCGATACCGATCGCGGCCAGATCGCTCTGGATCAGTTCATTGACCTTCAGCGGCTCCATCATGCCGCCGCCGCCGGCGGTCACCAGGATCTTCGCCTTGACGCGGTTGTTGGGGCCATAACCCGCCTCCGCGAGGAGCTTTCTGGCTTCGTCCGGCGCATAGCGCAGCTTGAAGGTCGAATCGCCAAACCACGGCGAGGACTTCACGACATATCCCTCAGCCGCGGCCGCCGCGCCATTGAGCAACTTGACCACGCTCTCGCGGTTGATGCCGAGGTTGACCGCCCTGCGCACCTTCAGGTCGCGGAACGGAGAATCCGGCAGCAGACTCAGACTCCAGACCAGCACCGTCGGAGAGGTATTGGACCGCACTGTGAAGCCCGCGGATTTCAGGCTCGGAATTGCATCCGGCGGCACCGTCTCGATCAAGTCCGCTTGACCGGCACGGAGCGCTCCGATCCGCGCATTGGAGTCGACGATCGGCAGCAGGCTCACCACCGGAGCTTTGGGGATGCGCTTGGTGTCCCAATATTTGTCGTTGCGGACGAGGTCTAGCCGCACGCGCGGAACCAGGCTGCCGAAGCGGAACGGACCGGTGCCGGAGGGGTCGGCCGCGAATTTCTGCCAGTCATTGCCGACCTTGGCGTATTGCGTTGGGCTCGCCATCAGCAGAAACGACAACTGAAACGGGATCGTCGCATCCGGCCCGCGGGTGCGGACCGCAATGGTGCTGTCGTCGATCTTGTCGGCACCGGCGATGCCGAATAGCCGCCCGCGGATCAAAGCCACACGGGTCGCGTTGTAATGCGGCGCCTTCTCGTCGAAGACCGAATCGAAATTCCATTTGGCGACGTCGGCATTGAACGGCGTGCCGTCGTGGAAGGTGACGCCCGACCTCAACTTGACGATCCAGCGCTCCGAATTATTCGGATCGACGCTCCAAGATTCCGCGAGCGCCGGCACCAGTTCCGAAGCACGGTCCTCGTGCTCCAAGCTCCAGTTGATCAGCGCGTCATAGAGCATGTAGCCGGCATATCCCAGATTCTGGAGACTGCCCTCCGGGCCCGCCCAGAGCCGCGGGATATCCGAGATCGATATCGCGACGCGTACGGTCCCCGGCGCCGGCGCTTGCGCCTGCGCTATGCCGGGAAGGGCTGTCGCGGAGATTCCCGCGGCGATGCCGACGAGTATGTCGCGCCGATTTGGCTGGACAGCGCTCGACCCGGATGATTCCGGAACATCGTGAAGATTCTCATCGGGTCGCATGGTCAAGCGCTCCATTTGCTATCTCAATACCGGCGTCGAAAATTCAGCTTGCGGTCCACGAATACGGGATAGTCCAGCCGTTGCGGTACGGCACGTAGTTGACCCGCGACGTGTGCACCACGGTCGCCGTGCTCTCGAGCAGCGGAACAGCATAACCCTGTTCGACCACCCACTTGTCGAATTCCCGATAGCCGGCCATGCGCTTGTCGTAATCAATCTCGCTCAGCAACGGATCGAGCCGGGGCACGATGTCATCGCTCTTCCAGACCGAGAAGCGCTTGCGCGGATCGAGGATGGTGCCGGAATAGACCGCCGGATCGCCGGTCGGATTGGTCCAGTTGTAGAGCACCGGCGCCTCGAGCTTGTCGTTGCGCGACACCTCGGCGTAGTGGGTGATCTCCATCACCGACAGGTCGGTCTCGATGCCGACCTGCTTCCACATCTGAACGATGGCGCGAGCCATGTCGAAGTCGTTCGGAAAAACGCCGTTGAAGGTCGACATCTGGATCTTGGCCGGCTTCGCCATGTCATAGCCGGACTTGGCGAGCAGTTCCTTGGCCTTGGCAGGATCATAGGCGAACTTGAATTTCGGGTCGTTCGCCGGCGCCCCTTCGCCGCCCCACATCGACAGCGGCGCGGCCTTGTTGTTGAAGAAGGCGCGCGACAATCCCTGCTTGTCGACCGCATGATGCATCGCGAGACGCAGGTTCTGATCCCTGTAGATACCCTTGTTGACGATATGGATCAGGACGATGCTGTTGATCGGATGCGCGACGCCGACCAGGCCCGGCACCGAATTGAGCCGGACCACTTCACGCATCGGCAGATTGAACGCGAAGTCGACCTGCCCGGATTGAATCGCTGCAACACGGGCGCTCGCGTCCTTCACGATCTGAATCACGACATTCTTGATCTTTGCCGGGCCGCCCCAGTATTTGTCATAGGCTTCGAGCACGATCCGGGAATCGCGCTGATATTCAACCAGGCGATACGGTCCTGAGCCGATCGGCTTCTGGATGAAGGCCTGCGCGCCAACCTCGGTGAAATACTTGCGCGGCAGGATGAATGCGGCTGTCGATCCGAGCTGTTGCGGCGCGTTCGGGTACGGCGTGGTGAAACGGAAAATCGCAACCGTCGGCGACGGCGTCTCGATGGCCTTGACGATGGTGCCCCAGACGCCGGCAAGCATCAGGGTCTTGTCCTCCTGCAGCCGGTCATAGAACGTGAACTTGATATCGTCCGAGGTCAGCGGATCGCCGTTGTGGAACGTCACGCCACTGCGCAGCGTCAGTTCCAGCGACAGATTATCAAGCCAGCGATGGCGCTCAACGATGCTCGGCCCGAAACCGAGCTCCGGGTTCAGATTGAGCGGCTGGTCGAACACACATTTGTGGATCGACAACGCGACCGTGGCGCCGCTTGCCGTGGGATCCCAACTCGGGACATCCGAGGGAGACGCGATGGTAACGGGCCGTCCCTGCGCGAAAGCCTTGGACCCGGCCATCTGCAGGCCGGTGCCAAGGGCAAACAAGCCAGCGGGAAGCGTGGTTACGACGTCTCGACGGTTGATCATCAAACCCTCCGGTAAATTGCGCGAGCCAGATCCATGGATCAGGCGGGGATCGGCACCTCGCCACGGACCCAGGTGCGATGGATGTGGCGGGTATGATTTTTCATGTCGAACGGCGTGCCGGTATGCAGCGTGCGGCGGTTGTCCCAGATCAGCAGGTCGCCGCGGCGCCATTTGTGCCGGTAGATGAACTGGTCCTGCGTTGCGAAATCGACCAGCGACTGGATCAGGTCGAGCCCCTCGGGGTTCGGCATGCCCATGACCTCGTGCGCCGTTCCCTTCGCGACCCAGAGCGACTTGCGGCCGTCCTCCGGCAGCAGGCGCACCATCGGGTGATAAACGTCAGGCAGCATCTCTTTCTGCACGGGCGTGATGGTGCGGCCCTGCTTGCGCATCAATTGTTCGTAGCTGTGATGAATCACCT
>CANKHJ010000131.1 GCA_947481635.1 Bradyrhizobiaceae bacterium | reverse complement strand
ATCGCCGACGGCCCCATTCGAGCCTTGACGGCGCGACACCTGATCAAGCCTACTTCAACCCGCTGCCACTCCGCTTGGCAGCCTAACCCCGGCAGAGGCTCCACTTATCGACGCGGAAAATCTGTTCAGATAACCGGGACCAGCTCTCAATCGGGGCCAGCCGGCGCTGAAATGAATTCTTTTTATGGCCGGCATCAGTGCGACTTATATCGACGTGGTGGGCGGTCAGAGGAGCCGCTAAGCTCTCAAGTCGCGAGCCGTGGATTCGCGGCATACCGGAGAGCTGAGACCCGATCATGGTCATCATCGTCATCTGGGTTCTGCTCGGAGCGGTTGGTGGCGCGATGCTTGGCGGCACGCTGGGCGATGCTTCCGCCAATCACGCCGGCGACATCGGCGCCATCTTCGGCGGCTTGGTGATCGGAGCGTCGATCGGAGCGGTCTTGGCCGGCCTGGCCGGCCGTGCGCTCAATCGGAAATTCCCCGACGGTTCACCGCGGCGCCGCTGGCTGGTGCTCGGAACCTGGATGACGCCTGTCATTCTGGTCGTGGGCGGCTTTCTATTCGAGGCGATCCGCACCGCGGACGAACTGAAGCCGGGCGGCGGCTCCGCGTGGCTGATGTACGAGGTCAGGCTTCCGGCCGGAACGCCGGCCCCCGCGGCCACGGCCCTTGTGACCGAGTTCCGCACCGAAAAGGAAACGCGCAAACAATCCTTCCCCGGCCATGACGTTGCCGTCGAGCGCGTCGGAGATCGCGTCGTGATCAAGGGTAGTTTCGAGTCCTACAAGACCGCGCAACGGCGGGTTCTCCGGCTGCGGATCGGCGACGGCGCGACGCATGAGTTCGTGTTGAAACTCATGCCGCCGCGTCCGCCGTCCGGCTACGCCAAAGCCTTCTCCGAGTGGCACGGCGCCGAACGGGTTGAGGAGGCGGACAAGCCGCCACGGCCGCCCCTGCCCGACGAGGCGCTGGAGATTCGCTACAAGATGGACATCACATGATGCGCGCTGGCGCCGCGAGATGAGCGACAGCTGATCGGACCATGCCGATCGAAAGCAGGCGTCGCAAACTCTGATGAAACGGGTGCGGCCGCTAATTTCCCATCGTTGACGGCAGCCACAGCGTCAGTTGCGGAACCAGCACGAGCAGGATCAGCACCAGGATCGCTGAAAGACAGAACGGCAATACGCCTCTGAAGATCGTCGACATCGGCACATTCTGGATGCTCTTCAGCACGAACATGTTGAGGCCGAAGGGTGGCGAGATGCCGCCGATCTCGATGACGAACAGATTGATGATCCCCCACCAGATCAGATCGTAGCCCGCATCGAGCACCAGCGGCGTGACGATCGGGATCGTCGCGATCATCACCGCGTAGGAATCCATGAAGGTCCCGAGCACCAGGAACACCAGTACCAGCACCGCGATCAGGAGGATCGGCCGTAATCCGAGCTCCGACAGCGACGTGGTCATGATCTTGGAGAGCTGCGATGCCTCGCAGAAGAACGCAAAGATCAGCGCGCCGAAGATCAGGCTGTAGACCATCGCCGTGACGACGGTGGTTTCTCCCATCACCGCAACGAATCCGCGCTCCTTCAGCTTGCCGCGCAACACCGCCACCAGGAAGGCGAGGAACGCGCCGACCGCCGCCGCTTCGGTGGTGGTGAAGGCGCCGAAATAGATGCCGCCCAGCACGACGACGAACAGGCTGAAGAGCGGTCCGCAGCGGCTCAGCGCGGCCCATAACTCGCCGGGTTGCCTTGCGGTCGGCGTTGGCGCGGACAGCGGCACCATCCGGACATAGATCGCGACCGTCGCGAGATAGGCGAGGATGATGATGATCGCCGGGATCACCGATGCGACGAAGAGCTGGCCGATCGACGCCTCGGTGAGCAGTGCGAACAGCACCAGCGGACCGGAGCCCGGAGGGACGAGATTGCCGAGGGTGCCGCCGGCGGCGACGCTGCCGGTCGCCAGCGCGGGCGCGTAGCCGCGCGCGGCCATTTCCGGCAGCGCGACACGGCCGATGGTGGCCGCGGTCGCAACCGAGGATCCGGTCATCGCGCCGAACCCAGCGCAGCCCCCGATGGTGGCCATGGCGAGACCGCCGCGAAATCGCTGCAGCAGCGCATTGGCGAGACCGTAGGCGTCATCGGCGAGGCCTGCGACCGCCGCGAAACTGCCCATCAGCAGGAACAGCGGCAGCACCGCGACCAGACTGTTGGTGAGGAAGCCGGTGACCTCGGTCGCAAACACGTTCAGGCCCGGTGTGAAGCCGATAATCGCGGCGGTGCCGACGATACCGATCAGGCCCATCACCGCGGCCAGCGGAATCTGGGCGAGCAGAATAGCCCATAGCAACACGCAGGAGAGCGTCACCGCCGTGCCTGGGCTGGTCAGGATGAACCGGGAGATGATCTGAAAATTCATCACGCCGACAGCGACGAGGGCGAGCGTCACGCATCCAACCAGCAGCACGAAGGCCTTCGCCGCCGGTGAACCGGTGTCGACTTCGTCCGGTGCGATCCTGACCGCGAGCGCACGGCGCAAGGCGTTCAGCGTCATGACGCCCTGGACCACGACGCCCGCCACCAGCAACGCCGCTGCCGCATACATGAACGGCGCCATCGGCCAGCGCAGGATGATGGTGGTCCGGTTCTGGCCGCCCAACTCGCCAGCATAGAGCGCGACGTGCCAGGCGAGGATGAAGAAGAACAGGCCGAGCACCGCGTCGCCGATCGCCGCGAGCCATGCCTCCCAGCGCGGGCCGAGGCTTCCTTCCAGAAGGTCGACCTTGAGGCTCACCCGTTGCGCCAGTCCCGCCGGAATGCAGGCCGATACCGCGACGGCGAACACCATCGAGACGATCTCGTTGACCGCCGCGATGCTCTGATGCGCCACCAGCCGGACCAGCACGTCGACCATCGTGAGGGCCGACACCGCCAGCATCGCGATCACGCCGGCGAAGGCGATCGGCCGCGTCATCCCGACGCAAAGCGCTTCCAGCCGTTCCAGCGCCGGGAGAGCGGGCTTCAAGGCGTCCGCGGTCATGGTATCACCGCTGTTCTCACCGCCGGGCGCGCTTGGCTTTATTGGCAGGCGTTATTCCCAGCAGGCGCGCCGCATTCAACCCCAGGATATTGGCCTTGTCCTGTTTGGTCAGCCCGGGCGCATTGTTGACGAATTCGACCGGCCGCGTCTCTGCCATGTCGTAGGGATAATCCGTGCCGAGCAGCACGTGATCGCTGCCGTACTTTTTGACCACGTAGCTCAGCTGGTCCGGGTCGAACATCACCGTGTCGAAGTAGAGCTGCCGCAGATACTCGGACGGCCGCTTCTTGATATGCAGCCGCCCGTCGTCCCGGGCGGCATGAACGTGATCCATGCGGCCGGCATAGGTCGGCAGGAAACCGCCGCCATGGGCGACGCAGATCTTGAGACCAGGATGGCGGTCCAGCACCCCGTCGAAAATCAGATAGCCGATCGCGATGGTCGACTCGATCGGATTGCCGATGACGTTGTTGAAATAGTGGTTCTGCAGCCGGCGGCCGTCCGAGAATCCGAGCGGATGCATGAATAGCAGCACGCCGAGCTCCTCGGCGCGCGCGAAGAACGGCGCGAGGCGCGGGCTCGACAATTCCTCTCCCATCACGTTGGTATTGATCTCGATCGCGCGCATGCCGAGCTCAGCGACGCAGCGGTCCAGCTCCGTGACCGCATAGGAGGTTTCCTGCAACGGCACCGTGCCGATCGGGACGAAGCGCTCGGGCGCGGTCGCCGCGATCGCGGCGACGTCGTCGTTGATCAGGCGTGCGGCCTCTCGCCCCAGTTCGGGGGGGAGCCAATAATAATATTGCACCGGCGAACAGGAGATCGCCTGGACGTCGATCCCCATCGCGTCCATGTCGACAATCCGTCGTGCGGCGTCGGTCATGACGGGCAATGTGCTGTTCGCCTGCTTCTTGTTGATCGCGCGCGTCAGGTCGGTCGCGAAGGCGAGCGTCGGCTCCTTCTCGATCGAAAAATGCGGCTGTGCGAGCGCTTCGGCCCGTAGCGACAGCACGTGGCAATGGAGATCGACGGTAAACTGACGGGAGCCCATGCGGACCGGCGCCGGGGCGCCCATTGCATGCTCCGGCGCGTGTGCGGTGCAACTGACAAATCGCCAGGAAATGTCGTCCCTCCCACTGCCGCGGCGTCGTTTTTCCGAAACGCCTTTCTTGATGACGGCAGTCTAGGGTCGGCGGCTGCGGCCGAGAAATGATTTTCTGTTATCAGTCCTATCGTTCCGGCTTATACTGATCGCATGAGATTCCGGGATCTCGATCTCAATCTGCTCGTCGTCCTCGATGCGTTGCTCGCCGAGGAGAACGTCAGCAGGGTCGCGACCAGGCTCAATCTCACGCAGCCGGCGATCAGTTCATCACTCAGCAGGCTACGGCAGCATTTCGACGATGAATTGCTGGTCAAACGCGGACGCCGAATGCTGGCGACTCCGCTCGCGGACAGCTTGCGCGATCCGATCCGGCAGGCCTTGATTCATTTTCAATCCATTGCCGACAGGCGCGCGAATTTCGACCCGGCCACGGCAAAGCAGCGCTTCGTCATCGTTGCGTCGGACTATGTCGCGGCGACCTTGCTCGCCGACGTCACCGCCCAGCTCGAGGCCGTCGCGCCCAATGTCGTGATCGTGTCCCGGTCGCTCACCGAGCGAAACATCGACGGTTTCGTCCATGGTGACTGGGACCTGATGATCACGCCGCGCGCGCCGGTCAATTCGGACATCAGTTCGCGCCTGCTGTTTCGCGAAAGGTTCACCTGCATCGCCTGCGCGAAAAACAAGAGCGTCGGTGACAGCATCACCCTCCCGCAATATCTGTCCCAGTCCCATGTGGTGGTGGAATTCGATCAGCCGTCGATGCTGGCGCTGGATGAGAAATTCCTGTCCGACGCGGGCCATCGCCGTCGCGTCGGTGTTGTGGTTCCGCATTTCACCCTGATGCCGGCATTCGTGGCCGGAACCAGCCATATCGCGACCATCCATCGGCGCCTGGCGCAGAAGGTGGCCAAGACGCTGCCAGTCAGGATCGTGCGGCCGAAGATCGCGTTTCCATCGGTCGATGAAATGCTCTGCTGGCATCCGCATAAGGACCAGGAAGCCGGCAACGTGTGGCTGCGCGATTTTCTGATCAAGTCCGCCGCCGGCCTCGATCCGGAATGACGGCGTCACGCCGCGCGTTATAAATCGTCGTGATGCTAAGCATCCAAAAAAGCGATTTCACCTCTGCCCGGCTGCCCCGATACCCTGCCTGCGCAACCGCACGTCATGACAGTGCGGACACGAGCGGGAAGGAAACCGGATGGACGCCTCCAATCCAGCGAGCGCCAGCGGCCAGCAGGGGCGCCTCATCCAGAATGCGCGCGCGCTGGTGCCGGTGCTGCGCGACCGCGCTGAAGCGACCAACCGGGCGCGCCAGATTCCGCGCGAGACCGTCGAGGATTATTGGCGCAACGATCTGTTCGGCCTGCTGAAGCCCAAAAAATTTGGCGGCCAGGAGGTTCGCTTCGACGCATTCCTGGATCTCGGAACCGAACTCGGGCGCGGCGACGGGTCGGCGGCGTGGTTCTATGCCGTGATCGGCGTCCATGAGCTGATGATTTCGCTGTTTCCGGAACAGGTGCAGGCGGAGGTGTGGAGCAATCCGCGCGCGCTGGTCGCGTCGAGCTTTGCCCCGGGCGCTCAGCCACGGAAGGAGAAGGACGGCTATCGTGTCTCAGGACGGTGGCAGTTCTGCAGCGGCATCGACAGCTCGGACTGGATCATTCTCGGCGGCATCTTCGGAATGCTTGAAGGGCCGCCTCGCCCCGACATCCGCTTCATGGTTCTTCCCCGGTCGGACTACAGTATCGTCGACGACTGGCACGTCATGGGATTGCGCGGCACCGGCAGCAAGACCGCGGTCGTGAGCGATGTGTTCGTGCCCGACGATCGCGTGGTCAGTGCGGAAGTCATGGGCGCGGGACAGGCGCCCGGCGGCCGGGTGAATGCCGGACCGATCTACCGCGCGCCGACCTGGGCGGTGTTCCCATTCTGCCTGTCCTCGTCGGCAACCGGAATCGCGCGGGGCGGGCTTGAGCATTTCATCGAGATGATGAAGCAGCGCGTCACGCTGGCCGACATGCGCTCGAAGGCGCAGATGGAGCATGTGCGTGCGCGCATCTCGGAAGCCGCGGCGCTGATCGATGCCGCCGAACTGCTCTACAAGCGCTCGGCGCATGAGACCATCGACAAGATCGAGAATGGCGAAGCGTTGTCGCTGGAGCACCGGCTGCGCAGCCGGCGCGACCAGGGTTATTCAGTGGTGATGGCCACAAATGCGCTTGAGATCCTGTTCAAGTCGATGGGCGGTCGCGGCCTCTACGACAATGATCCGGTGCAGCGCGCCTATCGGGATCTGCAGGCCATGGGGGCGCATATCGCGGTCTCGTGGGATCTGCCTGCGGCGAGTTACGGCAGCGTCGCGCTGGGAGGCCCGCCGCTCGATTACCTGTTCTAGGCGATAGCGCGCCCGCGCGGCGTCAACAGCAATTGGAGATCGAAGACAATGCGTCCCCTTATTTCCCAGCTCGCTCATGTCGAGATCCTGTCGCCCAAGCCGGAGCAGTCGCTGAAATTCTTCACCGAGATTCTCGGCCTTGAGGAGTCCGGCCACAAGGGAGACTCGGTCTATCTGCGCGGTTGGGGCGAACACTTCCATCACAGCCTCCAGGTCACGGCCGCGGACGCGCCCGGTCTCGGCCACATCGCGTGGCGCGCGCAAGGCGAAGACGCTTTGGAAGAGGCCGTGAAGAAGATCGAGGCCAGCGGGCAGGGGCAGGGCTGGCACGATAATGGCGTCGGCCATGGTCGCGCCTATCGCTATCGCGGGCCCGGCGGCCATCTCCACGAGATCTTCTGGGAGGTGGAGCGTTTCAAAGCCACCGGAGCATCTGCCCCGGTGTTCCCCAATCGGCCGCAGCGTTTCTCACCACGCGGCGTCGCTGCGCGCTGCATTGATCACGTGACGATCGCGTCGAAAGACATCATGGGCGACGTGACCTGGTTTCGCGATACGCTCGGCCATCGCTTCATGGAATACACGGTGCTGGACGACCGGCCGGATTTTGTCGTGTTCGCCATGACGACCACATGCGAGCGTGCGCATGACATGGGGCTGGTGCCTGATTTCTCCGGCATCCCGGGGCGCATCAACCACGTCGCGTTCTGGGTCGATCAGCGCGAGGAGATCCGGCGTGCCGCCGACGTGCTGCTCGATGCCGACATTCCGATCGAATTCGGTCCCGGGCGTCATGGTCACGGCGAGCAGGATTATCTCTACTTCCGCGAACCCGGCGGCATGCGGGTCGAACTCAACTCGGGCGGTTACCGCAATTACGAGCCGGACTGGCAGCCGGTGAAGTGGACGCCGTCGCAAGGCTCGAACGTCTATTACAAGAATATCGCGCGCCAGGAATCGATGTTCGAGTCGTTCCCGCCGGCGAAGAAGCCGGCCGCCGCGTAGGTCAACAACGCGGAGCGTGAATCGGACTACGCCAGCGGCGTCGGATTGTCCGCTGGCGGATCGATTCCAAATGCGTTTGCCGTCATGCAGGTCATCGAGAAGCTGCCGGTTGCCGCGACCAGCGCCACCAGCCGCTCCAATCCCATGGTCTTCTCGGCAGCGGCGTAAGTCTGGTCGCTCAGCATTTTGTCCGCCAGCAATTCGCTCGCCACGGTGAAACAGATCCGCTCATGTGCGTCGGTCAGCTTTGGTGTCTGACGCGCGTTGATCGCGTCGATGATGGTCTGATCGATCCCGACGGCGAGTGAGCCGCGGACCTGCGCAAACCACGGATAACGGGCGTTCCAGTGGCGCGCTACCGCGAGATTGACGATCTGTTGTTCTCTGTGGGAGAGCGGACCGTCCGACAGGCTGGCCCTCAAGATCTGGCTGGCCTCGAACAGCTTCGGCAATTGGATATAAGCGTAATAGGGCCCACCGACGATGCCGCTCGACGCCTTCGCTGCGTCATAGACACGCGCCTGTTCGGCGTTCATGTCGGCGCGACCCAGGATTTTGATGCGTGCCATGGATTTTCGCGATCCTTCGTTGTCGTGAGCGGGACGGGGATATGAGCGCGCGACCGTATCCGACTTTATCCCGGCGAGCGAGCCGGCCATCGGTCCGGTGGATCGGTGTTGGCGCTGCCGTTGTGGTTCGTTGCCATTCGCAATAAGAATCCTGGTCGACTCCATCCGCCTGCTGCTCCAGGAATTCCGATGCCACTGCCGCCCGGTCCGACAGGCTATCAGCGTCTCCGCAACCCACGCTTGAACAAGGGCACCGCCTTCACCGAAGCCGAACGCCGGGCGTTCGAGATGGAAGGCTTTCTGCCGCCCGGCGTCAGCACGATCGAATTGCAGGTTGCGCGGACCCATGCCGAACTGGCCGGCCTCGATAACGATCTGCAGAAATATCTGCTGCTGTCGGATCTGCAGGCCCGCAACGAGACGCTGTATTACGCGACGCTGATGTCGGACCCGGCGAAGTTCATGCCGCTGGTCTATACGCCCACCGTCGGCGAGGCCTGCCAGAAATTCGGCCATATCTTTCATGCCGCGCGCGGCATGTATCTGCCGATCACCGCCAAGGGCCGGCTGCGCGATATCCTCGCCCGCTGGCCGCAGCAGGATGTGCGTTTCATCGTCGTGACCGACGGCGAGCGGACTCTCGGTCTCGGCGACCTCGGCGTCGGCGCGATGGGCATCTCGATCGGCAAGCTCGCACTCTATACCGCCTGCGCCGGCGTTCCGCCGCAATATTGCCTGCCGGTCTCGCTCGATGTCGGCACCAACAGCCAGCATCTGCTCGATGATCCGTATTATCTCGGCCTGCGCCAGCACCGCGTCCGCGGCGCGGACTACGACGACTTCATCGAGGAATTCGTCCAGGCGGTGCAGTCGCTCTATCCGAAATGCTGCATCCAATGGGAGGACTTCGCGAACATCACCGCGGTGCCGATCCTGGAGCGCTACCGCGACCGGGTCTGCAGCTATAATGACGACATCCAGGGCACCGCCGCGGTTGCGGTCGCCGGCATCCTCGGCAGCCTGCGCCTGACCGGGCAGACGCTGGCGCAGCAACGCTTCCTGTTTCTCGGCGGCGGCTCGGCCGCCACCGGCATCGCCGAACTGATCAGCCGGGCGATGGCGCTCGAAGGCATGGACATCGCGGAGGCCCGTGCGCGCAATCCGCTGTTCGACGTCAACGGGCTGCTGGTGCAGTCACGCAACGACCTCGCGGCGTTTCAGCGGCCTTTCGCGCTCGATCACGCGCCGATCTCGAGCTTCGTCGAGGCGATCAGGACATTGCGCCCCACCGGGATCATCGGCGTCAGCACGATGCCGAAGCTATTCAATCAGCAGGTGATCGAGGCGATGGCCGAGATCAACACGCGTCCAATCATCTTTCCTTATTCCAACCCGACGTCGCGCTCCGAATGCACCGCGGAGGAGGCCTATCGCTGGTCCGGCGGGCGGGCGATCTTTGCCAGCGGCAGCCCGTTTGGGCCGGTCGAGATCGATGGCCGAACCTACGTGCCCGGGCAGGGCAATAACGTCTATATCTTCCCGGCGATCGGCATGGCGGTGCTGGCCACCGAAGCCAAGCGCGTCACCGAGGAATTGTTCATCGTCGCGGCCAAGGCGGTGGCCGAACAGGTGACTGATGCGGATCTCGCCCGCGGCCTGATCTATCCGCCGCACAGCCGCATTTTCGACGCGTCCATGCACGTCGCCATCAAGGTCGCGACGACGATCTTCGACCGCGGCCTCGCCGGCGTTCCACGGCCGCGCGACATCGACACGTTCATCCGCGGCCACGCCTACCGGCCGGTCTATCAGGACAGCCTCTAAGGCCGCGCGACGGCGGCAGGATACACGCCGATACTGTCTCAGCCCTCGGCGATCAGATACTCGCGCAGCAGCGCGCGGGCGCGGTGCGGCCGCGCCTTGACGGTCTCGCGCGTCGCATGGAGACGGCCGGCAATTTCGTCGATGGTCAGTTCTTCCGAGGCAATTCGCCGGGTCAACAACGCCGCAAATGCGAGATTCGCGCGGTCACCGTGGGTCGGCCACCCAGGTTACGAGGGTCGCGACGCGTCGTTGACCGCGGGCCATTCGGCGGCTCGCGCAGCGCCCGGTCGCGGCTATTTTTCGGGTGGAGCGTCGAACGCCATCCGAGGGAACGCCTCGCAATTGAATGCCCACTTAGTGACGATGCTGATGATGCATGTCGGGAACATGCTCGTGGGCATGCTCCAACCCCTCATGGCGGTGGAGATGCGTATGTGGCTCTGTGGCGGGCAGCCCGGGGTCGTGTTGGTGCTGATGATGTTCATCATGAACGTGCGGATGAGCGTGTTCCATCGCGTTGTGGACGTGCTTATGCAGATGGTGCTCCGTCAGGTGCAGCCACACCCCCGCGCCCATCAGCGCGCCGGCAATCATCAATTGAGTCGTGACCGAGTCCCCGATCACGAAGATCGCGATGACTGCCCCAAGAAACGGAGCGGTGGAGAAATAAGCGCCCGTTCGCGCGGTCCCTAGATGCCGAAGTGCAACGACAAATAGCGCGAGGCTCACGCCGTAACTGAGAAATCCGACGGCGCCGGCAAGCAAGGCACCGGAAAGACTTGGCCACGCTCCGCCCGCCAGCAGACCGAGCGCCACGTTGAAGGGGCCCGCAATCAAGCCTTTCAATTCTACGATCTGCAGTGGATCCGAGAGCGACACTTTGCGCGTCAGGTTGTTGTCGAGCCCCCAGGCAACGCACGCGCCGAGAATCGCAATCGGACCCGCGACGGTGGCGAAGGTCGGTGCGCCGGCCCATGAAAGCACCGCAGCGCCGGCGATCAGCAGCAGCATGCCGAGCGCGATTCGGCGGTCGAAATTCTCCTTGAAGACGAACCACGCGATCAGCGCGGTTGCCGCACCTTCCAGCGTCAGCAGCAATGACGCCGTCGCGGCTTCAGTCCGGGCAAGGCCGATCATCAGCAAGAGCGGACCAATCACGCCGCCAGCTACGATTGCGCCGCCGAGCCACGGCACGTCCGCTCGGGACAGGGAGGCCTCGGCTGCGTCGGTGGAAGCGAACACATGCCGCCGCAGCCGGCGGAGCACGGCAATGCCGAGCCCAGCGCCGCAATAAAGCAGCCCGGCCAGAACCGCAGGATGAGTGGATTCAAGCAGCAGCTTCGCTGCCGGCGTCGACACGCCAAACAGCGCAGCGGAAACAAGAGCATAAACGATGGCGGTTCGGTTCATGCGGCTATCCTATGCCCGGCTTTGGTATTGGCACAGGGAGATACACTGCCGCGGTGAGCAAGGGCGTTTGAGACAGCATGTTCTTTCTCATGCAGCGATTTTCAGCAAACGCAGACAGTTACCGCCGGCTATGGCGTTTTGCTCGTCAACCGTGAGTCCGGCGCCATCCATGGCGCCCTTGAGCTTGATGCCGATGGGCTCGTCGCCCGTGATCGGCCAGTCGCTTCCCGCCAGCACGTTGCCGACACCTAGCAATTCGACCGTCGCCCGGATCGCCGCCGGGTGAAACAGCGTCGTGTCTATGAATACGTGCTTGCGCAGGACTTCCGCGCTGCCAGAGGGCAGGCGGCTTTGGCCGGAAAGGCTTGCGGCCATGGCGACGCCGCCGATCGCATGCGCCGTCACGACGACGCGCAACCCCGGAAGTTTGGAGAAGACGCCGCCTTCGAGCAAGGCTATCAGCGCGGCGGAATTGACGGTCCCGCGCGCGAACAGCGTCCCAATGACGCCGTAAGACTCCATTTGCCGTGTGAGTGCTGGCGGCGCGACGGGGTGCACAAACACCGGCACGCCGTGCTTTGCCGCGACTTCCAGTGTTGGCCGCGCTTGTGGGGCGTCGATCAGGAGATCGCCTCTGGCGCAGTCCACGAAGAAACCTCGAAGCCCCAGCGTCTCGATCGCCCGCTCAGCCTCCCTGGCAGCGCGGTCACCGTCATAGGCATCCACCGACGCAAGCCCGTGGATTGAGCCGGAATTTCTGGCAACCAGCTCCGCCAGATCGTCGTTAATGGCCATGATCGTGTCGTGCGGCACATGGCCATCCTCATTCGCAATCAGGTTGGCGGGAATGTTGACCACGCGACCCGCAAGATGCCCGTCGCGGACATCGCACATCAACAAGTTCTCGTCCGGCAGCTTGCGGGAGAGCGCCTCCCAACGGGCGCGTTGGCTGGCGGGCTGCGTGCGCATCGCGGTCAGTTCGTAACGCGCCGGGATGTGATGGTTGTGGAAATCGACGATGCGCATGATCAGGCTCCCACGAACGTGGGCGCATGCGAGGCGCGATAAGCTTTGGCCCTGGCCGTACACCCGACGATGGGTGGATCGGTCTGCAACACCGTGATGGTGTAGAGCGAGGCTCCGGCGACGACGAAGTCGATGAAGAAGCTGACCAATTCGGTCGCCATCGCCGGACGAAAAGAGGCGAATAGATTCGAGATGAGTGGGATTGTTCCTGACATGCTGCGTCCCTGTATTGGTGGACGCGATTCTTCAGCATGTCGCCTCGTGGGGAGATCGCTATCCCCATGATGACCTTATACCCCAGAACCCCGGCGATCGGTCAAGTGGGGGAATTTCAATGGCCTGAGGCCGGAGCCGGCAAGGCCCCGGACGTTGGTGTCGGACTTCACCTGATCCGTTGGCACAGCGGCCAGGCACGGCAAAGGACGTGCGTGCGGCTAGTCCAGCGTCTTGATCTTCGCGATGTGCGCGTAGTCGGCCCAGTTCTTGATATCGCGACGTGTTCGCTCATTTTCCGGATAACGCCATCAGCGTTATCCGGGCTGTTGGCTGGGGGATCTACAGCGCGGCCACCGCCTCCGCGTAGTCGAGTTTCACGAACTT
>CANKHJ010000130.1 GCA_947481635.1 Bradyrhizobiaceae bacterium | reverse complement strand
TGATGCGATCTTCGTGTTCGACAACGTGCTGATCCCCTGGGAGGACGTGCTTCTCCACCGCGACCTCGAGAAGCTGAAGATGTTCTACCCGCAATCCGGCTTCACCGCCGGCTACCAGCTGCACGGCTGCACCCGGCTGGCGGTCAAGCTCGACTTCATGGTCGGCCTGATTTCCAAGGCCCTGCGGGCAACAGGCGCTGATGAGTTCCGCGGCAACCAGGCGATGCTCGGTGAGATCGTCGCGTGGCGCAATCTGTTCTGGGCCTTGACCGACGCGATGGCGATGAACCCGACGCCATGGGTCGATGGCGCGGTGCTGCCGAACATGCCGTCTGGGGCGAGCTACCGCGTGTTCGCCGGCGACGCCTATGGCCGCGTGAAGGAGATCGTCGAGAAGATCATCGCCTCGGCGCTGATCTACCTGCCGTCCTCGGCGCTGGACTTCAAAAACCCGGAGATCGACAAGTACCTGGCGCGCTTCGTGCGTGGCTCGCACGGCATGGATTACAAAGAGCGCATCAAGATCATGAAGCTACTCTGGGATGCAATCGGCACCGAGTTCGGCGGACGGCATGAGCTCTATGAGCGCAACTATGCTGGCAACCACGAGGATATCCGCATACAAGCCCTGTGGACAGCGCGTGGCTCCGGCGCGATGAACGAGATGATCGGACTCGCGGAGCAGTGTATGGCGGATTATGACGAGAATGGCTGGGTCGATAAGGCTTGGCTCAACCCGGACGACGAGGCCTAGCCCGCCGCTCGTCCTGGGATATGGGTAGTTCTTAGAACGAGCGCGATGAGCTGGATTGATCAAAGGCCGGACGATGCGATGGACGGCGCCTTCGCTGCGGTGGCGCCGGACACCTTCCCGACGGTGGCGCCGGTGGTGTTCCGCGAGGCGATGGCGCGTCTCGGCGCCGCGGTTCACATCATCACGACCGGCGGACCGGCGGGCCGCACCGGCCTGACGGCCACCGCGGTCTGCTCGGTGTCGGACATGCCGGCCACATTGCTGGTCTGCATCAACCGCCGCGCGCAAAGCATCGGAATCCTCACCGAGAATCGTGTGCTGTGCGTCAACACGCTGCATGCGGGGCAGGAGTCGATTGCGAATTATTTCGCGAAAAGCACCGCGGACAAAGCCAGCGCTTTCGACAGCCCGGACTGGACCACGCTGAGCACAGGATCACCGGTGCTGGAATCGGCGGTGGTCGCACTGGATTGCCGGATCGTGGAGTGGCGCGCGGTGGCGACCCATATCGTGATCTATGCCGCAGTGGAGGGGGTCCATAACGGCCCGCCGGGACCCGCATTGGTTTATCACGACCGCGCTTACAAGCATGTGTGAGCGTCTTTTCCCTAATGCGTTACCATTCTTCGCATTTTTGGTTCCGTCCGGAACGATCCCCAGACTGATCGATTGATTCAGACGCGGGGAGGTTCGGCGAAAAATCCATCCACCTCGCGTTCGTCGTCGGCGTTGCGGTTCGCCGCAGCGCTGGGGGCATGGGAGGCTACAGGAGCACCAGATGAACCAGGATCGCGATAAGCCACAGCATCAGCAGGGCGGTCAGCAAGACCAGAAAAACCGCCAGGATCAGCAGCAGCAGAAGCAAGGCGGTCAGAACCCCGGCCAGCAGCAGGGCGGACAGCCGCAGCAGAAACAGCCCGGCCATCAGCAGGGCGGCAGCGACGGTCAACAGGATCGCAAAAGCTAAATCCTAGTTATGTGACGTTCGAAGCCCCGCCTGGTGCGGGGCTTCGTGCGTCTGAGGCCCGCCGGTAGGCTCAAGTTTTCAACTGGCTTCCCCAGGTTGTTGTCCCGGCGGCTTTCCCGGCCGGCCGGCACTCGCCTATGCTTGCCCCCATGGGCAATGTCATAGCGCTGCCACTGTTTCATCTTTACGGCGATCCGCCGGACGACCATGCTTTCGATTTCATCCATATCGAGACCATCGTGTCGCGCTCCTCGGCGCATGATTGGACCATTCGCGCGCACCGCCATCGCAACCTGTTTCAGATCCTGGTGGTCGAACGCGGTGGTGGCGAGATGATCTATGAAACCGCGCAATGGGCGTTCGAAGCGCCATGCGCGATCCTGATGCCGCCGACCATCGCGCATGGTTTTCGGTTCCGGCCGGTCGAGACCGATGGTTGGGTCGTCAGCTTCACCGAGGACGTCGCGACCGCGCTCGGTGACCGCAACGGCACGTCGCTCGCACGTCTCAAACAGCTTGCGGCCGAGCCGATCGTCCCGCTGTCGAGTGCCGCAGAGAATGCGCGTCTGCTCGGGCTCTGCGCCGGGCTGCATGAGGAAAGCCTGCTCGCGCGCGAGGGATACCGGCTCGCGATGCGCGGGCTGCTCGCGCTGATTGCCATCGAGGTCGCGCGGCGCGCCGCGAACCGCTCGCTATCGGAAGCGGTCGAAGCGGGAAACCCGGTGGTGGAAAACTTGCGCCGGCTGATCGAGGCGCATTTTCACGGTCAGCGCCAACTCGGCTTCTATGCCGGCAAGCTCGCCATGACAGTCGACCGCCTCAATGATCACGTGAAGCGCGCGACCGGCGTGACCGCGGGTCACCTGATCCGCCAGCGGGTGCTCACCGAGGCGAAACGCCAGCTCGTTTTCACCAGCGAGCCGATCCAGGAGATCGCCTACCAATTGGCCTTCTCCGATCCGTCCCACTTCGCCCGGTTCTTTCGCAAACAGACCGGCACGACCCCCCAGACCTTCCGCGACCAGCGCGGCGGGTAGCTCTCGGTCTCGTCGTCCGGCTTGACCGGACGACCCAGTCATCGCCGGCGTCGCGTTTGGGCAACCGGTCCTCAACAATTACCCGTCGGTGATTACTGGATCGTCCGCTTTCGCGGACGATGACAGCGGAGCGTAATCCCCAGGTCCCTTCGCCGGTAGGGTTAACAAATGGTTTAGATTGAGCCTCGAATGCCGAACAGGTTAGCTCGGCCGAGGCGGGCGCCTGGCAAAGGCAGCCCGTCGATCACTGGGGCAGGCGAATGCAGCGGCTTCCGAGCATCGGGCATGTGAATGCCGTTCTGGTTGCACTTTATTTCATCCCACTTTGGGGACGGGAGGCGGTGCGCTCGCTGACCTCGACCGTCTATGGCCTGGATGAGCGCGCCAACATGGCCGCCGCCGTGTTCTACCGGCAAGTACTGAATCTTGACCATGACGGGCTTGCACGGGTGGCGAACCTGCTCGGTGGTCTGAAACTCGTGATGGCGGCGATGTTCGTGGCCTTCATCATCGACGTCTCGCGCGGGATCGCGGTCGGACGCACCGGCGACCGCATCACCCTCGACGTTGCCCTGTTTCTTGCGGTGGTCGGTATTCTCGCCTGGATGGTGCCGGCCTATGCGTTCGGCTTTGGCGACTTGGTCCGGCTCAACGCCACGCAATTCCTGCTGGTGATCGGTGCGGTGATCGTCACCATGGTCGAGCGCGCGATCGAGCCGGCGCCGATCGCGGCGACCCGCAGCGCGACCTGGCTCGCCTTGAAGCAGGTCGATCCCGACAAGCCGGTCGCGCATGCCGGTCTGCTGCAGGCGCTGGGCTTGTCGCGCGGCACCAACGACAACGAACGCGCCTCCTCGTAACGCAGGCTATTTCGGCCGCGGCTCGACCAGTCCGTCGTCGGGCTGCATCAGGTTGCCGGCGCGCATCATCGTGACGCCATGCACGAGCGCCCGCGCTGCGTTGCGCACCTCTTCCACGAACCCGGTATCGCGATCGAGATGCTCGTGGCTGGTCGCGTAGGTGCCCTTATAATCGATATAGGTGTTGAGCTGCGATTGATGGCCGGCCGCGATCAGGCCCATGTCGTCGAGCCAGGTGGTCAATGCCTGCTGGGCATCTTCGACTCCGGCCGAGTCACCATGCACCACCACCGAGAACACCCGTCCGGCGAGATGGCGCGGATAATGCCATCCCTGTAGCTCGATCTGCTTGGCCTCGGTGGCGCGCTTGCCATGGGTTGAGGTCGGATCGGGATTACCGCCGTCGGCGCAGACCAGCCGGTCAATCATCAGCTTGAGGACGCTCGGCGCCGCATACCAATTCACCGGCGCGATGATCATCACGCCATGCGCGGCCGACCACATCGGATAGATGTCGTTCATCCAATCCTGCACCTGGCCGAGCGAATGGTTCGGATAGCAGGTGCACGGCCAATGGCAGAGCGGCATCGCAGTCGAGACGCAGGTCTTGCACGGGTGGATGACGCGTCCGTATTCCGAAGTGAGGCGGCTGAGATCGAGCAGATCGATTTCGAGACCGGCCTCGCCGCGGAAAATCGCCTGGGCGGTCATCGCCAGCCGGTAGCTCTTGGACGATTCGCCGGGGCAGGTATGTTCGCTGCGTGCCGCGCCGTTGATCAGCAGAATGCGCGAGGGCGTCGCCGGTGCCTTTTGCCGTGCCTCAGCCTCGCGGATCCGGTGGCTCGCTTCGGTCCACTCGACCGACAGCTTGTATTCAGGGTCGACATAGCCAGGGCCGGCAGGCCGCGTGACCGGCGCCTTGCGGCCGTTCGAATAGGCGTCCCAGGCGATGTCGATGATCTTGTCGATCTCGCCGTCGAGCGCGCGGAAGGCGGGATCATAGAATTGCTGCCGATAGCGCTTGGAGAACTCGGCGCGGTCGAGTTCGGGACTCGGCATCTCCTTGCGCACGTCGATTATCGCCATCGCTCTTCACCCCTGATTAATCAGGAGTTAAGTCGCACACCCGGCAATCGGTTCGTTTTTGGTCTAAGCCGCGGTCGATGCGGTCCGCGAGGCCCGCGGCCGGGGGGCCTCGACGCGGGCGGCATGACGCAGCAACGCGTCGACCATCTCGATCAGCCGATCGGACAGCATGAATTGGGGGTCGAAACGGTCGCTCTCGCAATAATGACGAAACAAAGGCGCGGTCGCCAGGTCGTAGCCGGCCTCCGCCATCCGCCAGGCGCCAAAACGACGCATGCCGATCGGCTGCATGTTGACCAGGGCAACGTCGGAATGACGCGGATCGCGCAGAATCCGCTCAAACGCCTGCGAGACGCCGATCTCGGGGCCCTCGAGCACCTGCACGAACCATTTCGCGTCATGGACCATGCCGCCGGTGATATCGTCGCGCTGATTGTTCGCGACCGAGATCGCGACGATGTCGAAGACCTGATCGGCGAGCGGCCGATCGCGGTCGTAACGGCGGCGGCTGTGATAGACCAGGCGAACGAGGTCCATGGGGCGTCTCCGACAAGAAAATGGAGTGGCGCTATTTGGAATCCGGCCTCCTAATGTTTCCTGAATCGATGGCGGACTCGTCGGGCCTATCTTCCACATCCTGTGGAAGACCTCGTTGAGCGTGGCGGGCCGACATTGGCTCGCGGGGGCCTCTTCCCTCCACGCGCGCAAGGTTCTAAGCGTGTCCAAGAGATCGTGTCTAAGAGATCGTGTCTGAGAGACAGCGGGCGCCGGCCGGCGCGGATGGAGACAATCTATGGCGATGACAATGAGTGGCGAGGTGCAGCTTCCGGCATCGCGCGAAGTGGTGTGGGCGAAATTGAACGATCCCGAGACTCTCAAGGCCAGCATTCCCGGCTGCGAGGCGCTTGAGATGACGTCGCCGACCGAATTCACCGCGACCGCGGCGATCAAGATTGGCCCGGTCAAGGCGCGCTTCAAGGGCCGGGTGCAGTTGACCGATATCGACCCGCCCAACGGTTATCGCATCTCCGGTGAGGGCGAGGGCGGGGTGGCCGGCTTCGCCAAGGGCGGCGCGACGGTGAAGCTCACGGAAAAGGACGGCGGAACACTGCTTTCCTACGACGTCGAGGCCCAGATCGGCGGGAAGCTTGCCCAACTTGGACAGCGCCTGGTCAACGGCGCAGCCAAGAACACCGCCGACCAGTTCTTCGCCAAATTCGCCGAAGCGGTGAAGCAAGGGGCCTGATCAGCGCCGGATCGTCGCAGAATCGTGCTGGAACCCTTGACCGGCCCTGCCGGAACGGTCCAGATTTGAGCGGTTGCAAGGTGCGCCGCGCCAAATCGAGGCGAAACAGCCCGATTGGCCAAGGTCCCGAGCATTGGCGCATCGTTTTGGGGGCGTTTGCCCCGTGTGGGAGGAGGATTTCATGGCTGCAGTCGCGATGACGGTAAACGGTAAGGCCGTCACTGGAGACGTGGACCCGCGCACTCTCTTGGTGCAATTCGTCCGTGAGCATTTGCGGCTCACCGGTACTCACGTGGGTTGTGATACGTCGCAATGCGGCGCGTGCCTGGTGCATGTCGACGGCAAGGCGATCAAGTCCTGCACCGTCTTCGCCTGGCAATTGGAAGGCGCCAACGTCACCACCATCGAGGGCATCGCGGACCCGAGCGGCAAGCTGCATCCGATGCAGGAAGCGTTCCGCGACAACCATGGTCTGCAATGCGGCTATTGCACGCCTGGCATGATCATGTCGGCGATCGACATGGTGAACCGCAAGGGCAACGACCTTGACGATCACACCATCCGCCAGGAGCTCGACGGCAACATCTGCCGCTGCACTGGCTATCATAACATCGTCAAAGCCGTCGCTGCCGGCGCCAAGGCGATGAAGGGTTCGAGCGCTCCAGCGCAGGCTGCCGAGTAAAAAACGGAACGGACAACAGGCGAAGCTGGCGCCGCTCCGGCGGGCGGAACGGACGGATTGGAGAGACCATGTACGCTTTCACTTATCATCGGCCGACGACGGTGCGGCAGGCGGTCGGCCTGCTCGGCAAGAACGAAGAAGCGAAGCTGCTCGCGGGCGGGCATTCGCTGATCCCGGTGATGAAGCAGCGGCTCGCCGGTCCGCCGGTGCTGATCGATCTGTCCAAGGTCGAGGGCCTGACCGGCGTCGAAGTCGGCGCCCGCTCGGTGACCATCGGCGCGATGATGACCCATTCGGCGGTGGCGCGTTCGGTTGAGCTGCAGCAGGCGATCCCGGCGCTGGCCGGCGTCCCGGGCTCGATCGGCGATCCGGCGGTCCGCGCGCGCGGCACCATCGGCGGCTCGCTCGCCAACAACGATCCGAACGCGGATTACCCGGCGGCGGTGCTCGGCCTCGGTGCAACGATCATCACGTCGAAGCGCAAGATCGCGGCCGACGAATATTTCCAGGGGATGTTCACGACCGCGCTGGAGGCGGACGAGATCATCACCAAGATCCAGTTCCCGATCCCGAAAAAGGCGGCCTATCAGAAGTTCAAGCACCCGGCATCCGGCTTCGCGCTGGTTGGCGTGTTCGTGTCCAAGCGCGGCGACGATATCCGGGTCGCCGTGACTGGCGCGGGCGCGAATGGCGTGTTCCGCGTCACCGCCTTCGAGGAGGCGCTGCGCAAGCGCTTTGCCGCGAAGTCGATCGAGGGCATGACCGTGCCAGCCGACGGCTTGAACAGCGATATCCATGCCAGCGCCGAGTACCGTGCCCACCTGATCGCCGTGCTGGCGCGCCGGGCTCTCGCCGACGCGAACTGACGGCTGGAGCTTCCCTTCCAAGCGCCACCCTGCAGGCTCGCGCCTCGGGGTGGCGCTTCCTATTTGTGCTATAGGCAGCGCCGGAAGGGTCGGCCTTCCCCTTTGGATCACGAGACGAATTGGACCGACGAATGGCGAAAGCTCCTGCGGCAAGTGCCGCCCCCCAGAAGAACGCGGTTCCGGCCTCGATCGACGAGACTTTGCGCCTGCTGGGTTCGGCCGAATACCTGGCTGACCGGTCGCTCGCGACCGTGCTGTTTTTAGCGCTCAAGATGGGCCGCCCGATCTTTCTCGAAGGCGAGGCCGGCGTCGGCAAGACCGAGATCGCCAAGGTGCTGTCCTCGACGCTGGGCCGCAAGCTGATCCGGCTGCAATGCTACGAGGGCCTTGATGTCGCGTCGGCGGTCTATGAATGGAATTACGCCGCGCAGATGATCGCGATCCGCGTCGCCGAGGCGGAAGGCACGATCGATCGCGACCGGCTCTCGCATGACATCTTCTCGGAGCGCTTCCTGATCAAACGGCCGCTGTTGCAGGCGCTGGAGCCGGATCCGGCCGGCGCGCCGGTGCTGCTGATCGACGAGCTCGATCGTGCCGACGAAGCCTTCGAGGCGTTCCTGCTCGAAGTGCTGGCGGACAGCCAGGTGACGATCCCCGAACTCGGCACCGTGAAGGCGGAGCATCCGCCGATCGTCGTCATCACCTCGAACCGCACCCGCGAAATCCACGACGCGCTCAAGCGCCGCTGCCTGTATCACTGGGTCGGCTATCCGGATGCGCGGCGCGAACTCAGCATCGTGCGCACCAAGGTGCCGGGCATTGGCGCGACGCTCTCCGAGCAACTGGTGTTTTTCGTGCAGGCCTTGCGCAAGGAGGACCTGTTCAAGTCGCCCGGCGTCGCCGAGACGCTCGATTGGGCGACCGCGCTCTCCGAGCTCGACGTGACCGCGCTCGATCCGGCGACGATTTCGGATACGCTCGGCGTGTTGCTCAAGTATCAGGACGACATCGCCCGGATCGACAATTCCAAGGCGGCTCAGATTCTCCAAGAGGTGCGCGCGGAGTTGCGCGCGGCGGAGTAATGGCGCGCAAGCCGAACCCGGTTTACGACCACAAGGCGAGCGACGGAAAGCTTGCCGAGAATATCGTCTATTTCGCGCGCGCCCTGCGTGCGGCGGGCATTCCGGTCGGTCCGGGCAGCGTGCTCGATGCGCTTTCCGCCGTGAAAGCGGCAGGTGTCGGCACGCGCGACGATTTCTACTGGACGCTGCATGCGGTGTTCGTGAAGCGCCACGAGCATACGCTGCTGTTCGATCAGGCGTTCAAGCTGTTTTTCCGCAAGCGCGACTATCTCGAAAAGATGATGTCCTCGATGCTGCCGAACGTGCAGGGGCAGGAGCCCGAGGCGCCGAAGGCCGGTGCGGCACGTGTCGCCGAGGCTTTGTTCTCCGGGATGAACGAACAGGAACGCGAGAAGCCGCGCGACGTCGAGATCGACGCGCGGCTGACGGTGTCCGACCGCGAAGTGCTGCAGCGCAAGGATTTCGCGCAGATGTCGGCGGCGGAGATCGCGCAGGCCAGGCTCGCGATCCAGAATCTCGTACTGCCGCTCGACGAGGTGAAGACGCGCCGCCTGACGCCGAGCGCGCGTGGCCGCGTCGTCGACATGCGACGCACCTTGCGCGCCAGTCTCAAGGCCGGCGGCGCGCTGATCGACCTCAAGACGCTCGGCCCGCGGACCAAGGAGCCGCCAATCGTCGCGCTGGTGGATATATCCGGCTCGATGAGCCAATACACGCGGCTGTTTCTGCATTTCCTCCATGCGGTGACCGACGCGCGCAAGCGCGTGCATACATTCCTGTTCGGCACGCGGCTGACCAACGTGACGCGGGCGCTGAAGCAGCGCGATCCCGATGAGGCGCTCGATTCCTGTTCCTCCAGCGTCACCGACTGGTCGGGAGGGACGCGTATCGCGACCTCGCTGCATGATTTTAACAAGCTCTGGGCGCGCCGCGTGCTGACCCAGGGTGCGATCGTGCTGCTGATCACCGATGGGTTGGAGCGCGATCCGGACGACCGGCTGTCATTCGAGATCGATCGGCTGCACCGCTCCTGCCGCCGGCTGATCTGGCTCAACCCGCTGCTGCGGTTCGAGGGCTTCGAAGCCAAGGCTAAGGGTATCCGCACCATGCTGCCGCATGTCGACGAGTTGCGGGCGATCCACAATCTCGATTCCATGTCCGAACTGGTGAAAGTCCTGTCCTCGCGCCATCGCAGCGAGGACAAGGATGCGTGGTTGAAGCGCGTGGCGTAACGCACCACATCAAGAGATAAATCCGGAGGTCATCATGCTTGCAACCGACCAAGACATCCTCGACGCGGCGGAAAGCTGGCGTAAAACTGGGCGCGGTGTCGCGCTCGCGACCGTGATTGAGACCTGGGGCTCGGCGCCGCGGCCGGTGGGCTCGAATCTCGTGATCGACGAGGAAGGCAATTTTCTGGGCTCGGTGTCGGGCGGCTGCGTCGAAGGCGCGGTGGTGACTGAGGCGCTCGACGTGATTGAGAGCGGCAAGCCCAAGACCCTGGAATTCGGCGTCGCGGATGAAACCGCCTGGAAGGTCGGGCTGTCCTGCGGCGGCACCATCCGGGTTCTGGTCGAGAAGATCGACTAGAGTCTCAATTGCTGGGTTTGTAAGCGGTTGCTGGGGAGAGTGACGTGAAACTCGAAATCCTGCGTGCCTTGAACGAGGAGCGTGCCGCGCGGCGCGCGGTGGTGGTCGTCACTGTCGTGGAAAGCGGCGAGCAGCGGCTGGTCAAGACCGCCGATGTCGCGCGCGATCCGCTCAAGGACCTGATCGAGGCGCATGTCCGCAGCGGCAAGTCGGGGATGGAGGAGACGCCGCAGGGGCGCGTGTTCCTCACCGTGCATGTGCCGCCGACGCGGCTGGTCATCACCGGCGCGGTTCATATCAGCCAGGCGCTGGCGCCGATCGCGAAGCTGCTCGGCTATGACGTGACCATCGTCGATCCGCGTACCGCCTTCGCGACGCCGGAGCGTTTCCCGGACGTGAACCTGATTGCGGAATGGCCGGACGTTGCGTTGCCGCCGCTCGGCATCGACCACTACACCGCCTTCGTCGCGCTGACCCACGATCCCAAGATCGACGATCCGGCGCTGCTGCATGCGCTGTCGCGCGATTGCTTCTATATCGGCGCGCTCGGCTCGCGGAAGACGCATGGCCGCCGCCTCGATCGCCTCAAGGAGCAGGGCGCCGATGCCGGCGCGCTGGCGCGCATCCACGCGCCGGTCGGACTGAATATCGGCGCGGTGTCACCGCCGGAGATCGCGGTCGCCATCATGGGGCAGATCACCGAAAAGCTGCGCAAAGCTGAGACTAAACTCGCTGAGACAAAAGCCGCTGAGATCAAGCCCGCGGAAACCATCATGGCGGAGGCCAAGGCCTCATGAAGTTCGGTCCCTTCTCACCGGAGGAAGCGGAAGGCGGCGTCGCCGTTCATTCCATCCGTGAGGGCAAGCTCGTCCTCAAGAAGGGTACCGTCATCGGCAAGGCCGAGATCGCTGCGCTGAAGCAAGCCGGCATCGCTCGGATCGTGATCGCGCGGCTCGAACCCGGCGATGTGTCGGAAGACCAGGCGGCGGGCGAGATCGCCGCCGCGATCGCCGGGCAAGGTGTGCGTGTCGACAAGGCCTTCACCGGCCGCTGCAATCTGTTCGCCGAAGCGGCGGGCATCCTGGTGGTCGACAAGGATGCGATCGACCGGCTGAATCGGGTCGACGAAGCGATCACGCTTGCGACCTTGGCGGCGTATAAGCCGGTGGTGCCGGGCGAGATGATCGCGACCGTGAAGATCATCCCTTTCGCCGTCGCGGGCGATCGTCATGCCGCCGCGATGACGCTTGCGACGAAGGCGCCGCTGATCCGCATCGCGCCGTTCAAGATCCGCAAGGTCGGCGTCGTCTCGACGCGGCTCCCGGGCCTTGCCGATAAGGTGATCGAGAAGACGTTGCGCGTGACGTCCGAGCGGCTTGCGCCGGCCGGTGCTTCGATCGTCGCCGAGCGGCGTGTGCCGCATGAACAGGGCGCGCTCGCCAACGCGATCGAAGACGTGCTGCGCGAAGGCGCGGAGCTCGTTCTGGTATTCGGCGCTTCGGCGATCGCCGACCGGCGCGACGTGATTCCGGCGGCGGTGGAATCGATCGGGGGCCGGATCGAGCATTTCGGTATGCCGGTCGATCCCGGCAATCTGCTGCTGATCGCGGACGCTCGCGGCCGTCCGCTGCTCGGTGCGCCGGGCTGCGCGCGCAGTCCGAAGGAGAATGGCTTCGACTGGGTGCTGATGCGGCTGCTCGCTGGGCTTCCTGTGCCGCGCGATGCCGTCACCGGCATGGGCGTCGGCGGACTGCTGATGGAGATCGTGACGCGGCCACAGCCGCGCGACGAGCCGGTGGCGAAAGGCGCGCGCAAGGTCGCCGCGATCGTGCTGGCTGCTGGCCGCTCGACCCGGATGGGCGGACCGAACAAGCTGGTCGCGGAGATCGGCGGCAAGCCGCTGATCCGCATCGCCGCCGAGCAGGCGTTGGCCTCGCATGCCAGTCCGGTGATCGTCGTGACCGGGCACGAGCGCGAGCGCACCGAAGCGGCGCTGGCCGGCCTCGACGTGCGGCTGGTGCATAATCCCGATTACGCGCTGGGGCTCGGCACCTCGGTGCGCACCGGCATCGCCGCGGTACCCGCCGAGTCCGATGGCGCCATCGTCTGCCTTGGCGACATGCCGCAGGTCGATGCCGCGTTGATCGACACGCTCATTGCCGGCTTCGATCCGGAGAAGGCCGGGCTGATCGTCGTCCCCACGACCGATGGCGCGCGCGGCAATCCGGTTTTGTGGGCGCGCCGCTTCTTTCCCGAATTGATGGCGCTCGAAGGCGACGTCGGCGCGCGCAACCTGATCGGCCGCTACGCCGAGGCGGTGGCCGAAATCCCGGTCGAGGGCAGGGCGGCCTTCACCGACGTCGACACGCCCGACGCGCTGCGCGCCGCTAAGGCGGAAGCCGAGCGGGCGTGACAAACGCCTAGCCCGATATTCACCAAGCGGTAATTCTTGCGGATTAGATTCCCCTCACCCTCGGGGGAGGTCTGATGATCGCAACATTGCGGATGTGCCTGCGTGTCGTCGTCATGACGTTCACGCTGATGGCCAATGTCGAAGTGGTCCAGGCCGCGGGCTCGCTCGCGATCGGGACCTGCGGTGCGTATGGCTATGCCTATGATCACGCGCAGCTAGCGTCCGCCCAGGCGGCCGCAAAAAGCAAATGCACTGGCGACTGCACCACCGTCGAGGTGCGTAAGCATTGCGCCGCCTTGGCGGTCGACGTCCAGAACGCCTGCGGACCGTTCGGCTACGCGGTGTCGAAGAAGCTCGGCGCGGCGCAGAACGAAGCGCTGAGCCATTGCTACAAGCATGGCGGCAAGGATTGCATGATCCGCGCCTGGCTCTGCGACGTGAAGGGCTGAGCCCTCGCGGGTTCGAGCGAACGGCTATTGCG
>CANKHJ010000129.1 GCA_947481635.1 Bradyrhizobiaceae bacterium | reverse complement strand
CGATCTCCAAGCCGGTGAGGCCGGCAAGCGACTGGATCTCGCCGCGCAGGTCCTTGATGCGGTCCTTGTCCTTGGCGACGAAGCCCTTCCAGCCCTTGGCGGACAGCTTCGAGACCCGGTTGAGGAAGCGCGGGTCGAGCTCGGAGCCCTGATAGTTCTTGAGGAAGTCCTCGCGCGCCACGCCGTGGCTTTCGGCAAGCCGCATCAGGCGGCCCTCGAAGCCGACCAGCTTCTTGTTGATGTCGTAGAGCTGTTCCACCAGCGCGTCGATGCGCTGCTGGTTCAGGCGGAGAGACTTCACCTCGGTGATGATCTCGTCCTTGAGCTTCTTGTATTTGCGCTCCTGGGCCGGCGACAGAGAGGCGCTTTGCAGCTTGAACTCGATGTCCTGCTCCTGCAGGCGGCGCAGGCGCTTATATTCGCTGGCGATCTTGTCGAAGGTCTCGAGCACTTTCGGCTTCAGCTCGGCCTCGATCGCGGCGAGCGACATGGAATTCTCCATGTCGTCCTCGTCCATGTCGGCCTCGGCGATCGCCTCGGCCGAAGCATCGCCCTCTTCCTCGCCGCGCGGCTTGAACGGCGTGGCGCTGGCCGGCGCGGTCGCAGGCGCGGCAATCTGATGCGCGCCATTGGCGCCGTTGGCGCTGCCGTTGACCGGCGCGCCGTCGACCCCGGCCGCGGCTGGCATCGCCTTGGCGTCCGGACCCGCGAAGGTCGCTTCCAGATCGATGATGTCGCGCAGGAAGACTTTGCCGTTGTTGAGTTCGTCACGCCAGATGATGATCGCCTGGAACGTCAGCGGGCTCTCGCAGAGTCCGGCAATCATCGCCTCGCGGCCGGCTTCGATGCGCTTGGCGATCGCGATTTCGCCCTCGCGCGACAGCAGCTCGACCGAGCCCATCTCGCGCAGATACATGCGCACCGGATCGTCGGTGCGCTCGGTCGGCTCCTTGGTCTCGGCCTTGGCCGGGACCTTCGCCGTCACCTCGACGAGTTCGCCGCTCTCCGGCTCGTCGTCAGCCTCTTCCTCGCGCGCCTCTTCCTCCTCGGCATTCTCCTCATGTTCGACGACATTGATGCCCATCTCGTTGAGCATCGCGAACACGTCTTCGATCTGGTCGGAGGTGACCTCTTCGGAGGGCAGCACGGCATTGATCTGTTCGTGGGTGACGTAGCCGCGCTTCTTGGCGAGCTTGATCATCCGCTTGACGGCGGCATCCGATAGATCAAGGAGCGGCAGCGGGGAATCCGGCGTGTCCGGAGCGTCCTTCTCCGGAGCCTCTTCCTTCACTACTGCCTTGGTCTTGGTGGCCATGCTCGTCTCCTGCGAACTCAGTTTACTGACGCCGGCCTTACGGCCGAAAAGGGCAGCGCCGGTAACCGGCACCGCCCCGAATCAGACGCTTACAATCTGCCGAAGCCGCTTAAGCTCCGATTAACCCTGTTGGCCCGGTAACCCCGCGGATTTCAGCGTGTCTTTCGCGTCATCCGGGCCTTCCTAACCAATGTCTACAATCTCCGGTCATCCGGTCACAAGCACCGGGGTTCAAAACGACCGGGTTTGTCGGCCAGAAGAGACGCCGAAGCCTTCGATCAGCGCTTCGGTGCCGTCGATATCCTCAAGCCGCGCCTTCACGTCGCGCAACCAGGAGAGATTGGCCTCGGTGGTGTCCTGCCCCAACGCCGTTTCGGCGTCGCGCAGCTCCTTAATTAGGGAATGCCATTGCCGATGCAAGGCGACAAGCTGTTTCCAGGTCATCAGGACGTCGTCCGGGGCAGCTTCCGCCCGTGCGCCCCAGACCGAGTGGGTGGTGATCGATTTCTCGATCCGGGCCACCTGTTCGGCAAATCCGCGCCGTCCCAGTTCCGCCGCGAGCTGGCCGCGGTCGGCGACCCCGTCCTGCGCGGCGATGTCGATCAGGACGGATTTCACCTTTTCCGCGTCCTTATGGCGGAATTCGAGGGCCGAGAGCTCCTCCAGGTGGTCGTGCAGCAGCCAGGGATGGTTGAGCACGACCTGAAGGATCAGAGCCTCGCGCTTGGGAACCGAGGTGCGATAGCCGCGATGCAGCGAACTGATCGCCAATTGCGGGCTCGACGCCACGTAGGGGATACCCGCCGTCAGAATCTCCGGCGGCGTCCGGCCACCGGGCCCAAATGATCTTTTGCCGCCCCGGTAGGAATCCTGGCCCGAGCGTCCGCCCTGGATCGGCCGGGGCTGGAACCGGCGCTGTGGGAACTGGGGCCGGTCGCCCTGGAACAGACGACGCAGCCGGTTGTCAAATTCCTGGCGGTAATGGCGACGCACCGATTCGTCGGCGATCCCGGCGGTGACCGCGCCGATGCGCGATTCCAGCGCGGCGCGGCGCTCCGGCGTGTCGAGCGGTCCGTCCTCGGTCTCGCGGGTCCACAGCACGTCGGCGAGCGGCCGCGCGGCGGCGATCACCTCGTCGATGGCGGTGCGCCCGCCGGAGCGGGCGAGATCGTCCGGGTCCTGCCCTTCCGGCAGGCTCGCGAAGCGCAGGCTCTTGCCGGGCTTGAGCAGTGGCAGCGCGTTGTCGACCGCGCGATAGGCGGCGCGCCGTCCGGCGCCATCACCGTCGAAGCAGAGGATCGGCTCGTCGGCCATCTTCCACATCAGCGCCATCTGCTCTGGCGTCAGCGCGGTGCCGAGCGGCGCAACCGCGGCCTCGTAGCCCGAGGTCACCATGGCGATGACGTCGACATAGCCCTCGACTGCCACCACCGGCGCGCCTTTATGCGAGGCGAGCCGCGCCATCGCGATGTTGTAGAGCGTCGCGCCCTTGTGAAAGAGCGGCGTTTCCGGGGAATTGAGATATTTCGCGGCGACGTCCTTTTCGAGCGCGCGTCCGCCGAAGGCGATCACGCGGCCGCGCGAATCGGTGATCGGAAACATCACGCGGTCGCGGAAGCGGTCATACGGCACCGGAATGTCGTCGCCTGACACCAGCAGCCCGGTCTCGATCATGTCCTCGACCGGAATGCCTTCCTTGCCGAGATGCTCCTTGAGCGCGAAGCGATCCGGCGGCGCATAGCCAAGGCGGAACTTGAGTTGGGTGGCGGGATCGAGCGCGCGATCGGCGAGATAGCCGCGCGCCTTGGCTCCGGCGCGGGCGGCCAGCGTGTCGGCGAAGAACTTGGCCGCGATATCGAGCACGTCGTGCAGGGTCTTGCGGTGGACCTCGCGCGCCTGTTCCTCGTGCGAAACCTTCGGCACCGGCATGCCGGCCTGCTGCGCGAGCTTTTCCACCGCCTCGGGGAAAGACAGCCCTTCGGTGAGCATCAGGAAATCGAAAATGTTGCCGTTCTTGCCGGAGGAGAAGTCGAACCAGCGCTCTTTCTGGTCATTGACGAAGAAGGACGGGGTCTTTTCCTGGTTGAACGGCGACAGTCCCTTCCACTCGCGCCCAGCCTTCTTCAGCCCGACACGCCGGCCGACAACGTCGGAAACGGTGAGGCGCGCGCGCAGCTCGTCAAGGAATTGGGGCGGAAAGCGCATGGATGACGTTGTTGGCCGCGGTAGCGGACGGATTCGGGGTCCGGCCTGGATAGCCGGAGACCATCGTCTATACCCCCCGATTCGGGCAAAGGCCGGGCGGGTTGTGCCCGCAATGCACAGGGCGGACGCCCGGGAATGCCGGGTTGCGCTTCGAGGGAGCGAATCCCTCAGGAATCCTTCGGTTTTTTCTTTGTCCAGCGGACTGACCGCAAGAGCAACATTCCACCGACCAGCGCGGCGCCGATCAGCAGAAACACGCCGCTGGCCTTCCAGTAGACGGGTCGTCCGTCCGCCACGTATTCCACACAGGACACGGTCACCACGACGCAGCCGAGTGCGAGACAGATCGGCCCGGCGAATTGGATGAGATCGTCCAGAAAGAACAGCGCGACCAGCGCGATGCACAGGACGACGAAGATGATCCCCATCACAAGTTCAAAGCTGGCAAGCATCTCCGTCCCCTTTTCAGCGCGCTAACGCGCCCTGACCAGTGCGAGCCACACACCGCCGCCGATCAAGAAGCATCCACTGATGCGGGAGATCAGCTTCACGCGCGTGGTCGACAACACCGACCGCGCCCGGCCGGCGACCAGCGCATAACCACCGTCGAACACCGCCGCCACTACCATTGCCGTGACGCCGAGCAGCACGACCTGCCCGACATAATCGCCCTTCGGATCGACGAATTGCGGGATGAAGGCGCCGAACATCAGCAGCGCCTTCGGATTGCTGACCACCACCAGATAACCCTGCAGGATGAACCCACCGCGCGGTGGCGGCGCCGCCGTGGTTTCACCGAGCGCACCGGGATTGCGCAGTAATTTCCAGCCGAGCCAGACCAGATAGGCCGCACCGGCGAGCCGCACCGCATCGAACCAGAAGCCCATGGTCTCGATCAATGACGCAAGGCCGATCAGCACGATCGCCATCAAGGTCGCGAGGCCCAATTGCGTGCCGACGATGTTGAGCAGGCCCGCGCGCGTGCCGTAGCGCAGGCTGTTGGCGACGATCACGGTCACCGTCGGACCGGGCACGATCACCACGATGATGCAGGCGAGCACATAGGCGAGATAGAGCTGAACCGACATGACGATGTCCCGGCTGGTACCGCGGAAGCGAGGAACGGAGTATAGCAACGGATAAGAACGCTAGGGGGAAACATGCCAAACGGGAAGACCTTTGTGCTGGTGCATGGCGCATGGCACGGCGGCTGGTGCTGGCGTCGCGTCGCCGACCGGCTCGAACAGCAAGGCCATAGGGTCTACGCGCCGACGCTGACCGGCGTCGCCGACCGCTCGCATCTGCTCACCGCAGACATCAGCCTCGCCACGCAGATCACCGACATCGTCAACCTGATGAAGTGGAATGACCTGACCGACGTGGTGCTGGTCGGACATTCCTACGGCGGCCTCGTCATCTCCGGCGTCGCCGAGCAGATGGAGCATGCGATCGCGAGCATCGTGTTCCTCGATGCCTTTGTGCCGGAGAATGGGCAGAGCCTGGTCGATCTCACCGGCGGCATGAGCGCCGATCGAATCCGGGAAGCGAAACGCAACGGCGCCATTGCGGTGCCACCGATCCCGTCATCCGTGTTCAAGGTGAACGAGTTGGACGCCGCCTGGGTCGACAAGATGTGCACGCCGCATCCGATCCGCTGCTTCCTCGATGCGATCCCTCTCGCCGGCGCGCGCGACCGGATCGCGCGCAAGAGCTATATTCTCGCGTCGGTCTATGCCGGCTCCACCTTTGTCCCGACACATGCGCGGCTGACGAAGGATCCGTCGTGGCGAACCTACGACGTGCCGTGCGGACACGACGTGATGCTCGACATGCCGGACCGCCTGACCGAGATCTTGCTGGAGGTGGCTTAACATGCTGCAGCTTCATCATGCCGACATGTCGACCTGTTCACAGAAGGTCCGCCTCGTGCTGGCCGAGAAGAATGTGAAGGCCGAGGAGATCATGGTCGATCTCGCAACCGGCGCGCAGAAAAAGCCCGACTATCTCAAGCTCAATCCCGGCGGCTATGTGCCGACGCTGGTGCATGACGGTTACGCGGTGCCGGAATCGACGGTGATCTGCGAATATCTCGACGAGGTGTTTCCCGAGCCCACGCTGAAGCCTGCGGATGCTATGGGCCGCGCTTCGATGCGCTGGTGGACGCGACTGATCGAGGAGGCGCTGCATCCGGCGAACTCCGCGGTCTCGATCGCGATCTGGATGCGCGAAGGACTACTGAAGCAGCCGCCCGAGGCGCGCGAGCGCGGGCTTGCCGCGATCCCGAATCCGGGCCGGCGCGAATGGCGTCGCGACCTGGTCGAGAACGGCGTCGAGTCGATGCATTTCGCGGCCGGGCTGCAGACGCTCGACAAGCTGATCGGCGACATGAATGACGCGCTCGCCGGCAAGCCTTGGCTCGCCGGCACGTACTCGCTCGCCGATATCGGCTTCGCGGTCTACGTCAATCGGATTGACGAATTGCAGCTCGGCGCGGCGCTGTTCGGCGGGCGCTCGAACGTGGTGCGCTGGCTCGATGCTGTGCGCCGGCGCGACAATTGGCGCGCCGCGGTGGAGCCGTATCAACATGCGCCGGTGCTGGCGACGATGAAGCGGCTAGGAGAGGCGGTGAAGCCGCGGGTCGCGGAGGTGATGAAGGGATTGCGCGGGTAATTAACGCCGTCATTCCGGGGCGCGCGGAGCGCCCCGAAATGACGCCTACCCCGCCAGCCGCGCCTTCACCAGCCCGCTGGCCTTGCCGAAATCCATCTGGCCGGCATGCTTGCCGCGCAGTACGCCAATCACCTTGCCCATGTCTTTCATGCTGGCGGCGCCGGTCTCGGCAACCGCAGCCTCGATCGCGGCCTTGACCTCGTCCTCGGACATCTGCTGCGGCAGGTAGCCGGTGATGATCGCGATCTCCTCGCGCTCCTGCTGCGCGAGTTCCGGGCGGCCGCCTTTGTCGTAAAGCTCGACCGATTCCTGGCGCTGCTTGATCATCTTCTGCAGCACGCCGAGGATCTCCTCGTCCGGGAGCGGGCCCTTGCCCTGCCCGCGCGCCTCGATATCGGAATTCTTCAAGGTGGAATTGACCAGGCGCAGCGTCGACACGCGGCGCGCGTCCCCCGCCTTCATGGCGTCCTTCAGGGCATTGTTGATGTTTTCGCGCAGCACCGGCTTGCCTCCACAGACCTGTTTCGGGCTTGTCCCAGGACCTATCCTCCGACCCTTGCCTTCACGGACGGAATACGCAAGTAAGTCCCGCATGACGGACAAGCAAGCGAATCCCGGCTGGGTCGAGCCCAGGACAACCGCGCGCCTGGTTCTGGCCGACGGAACTGTGCTGGAAGGCTTCGGTTTCGGCGCCACCGGCCAAGCGGCGGCCGAAGTCTGCTTCAACACCGCGATGACCGGCTATCAGGAGATTCTCACGGACCCCTCCTATACCGGCCAGATCATCACCTTCACTTTTCCGCATATCGGCAATGTCGGCACCAATGCCGAGGACTTCGAATCCGCCAACATGGCCTCGGTCGGAGCCTGCGGCGTCATTCTCCAGGCACCGATAACCGAAGCATCGAATTACCGCAGCACACGCCACCTCGATGCCTGGCTGAAGGCGCGCGGCGTCATCGGCCTGTCGGGCATCGACACTCGCGCGCTGACCAGCCTGATCCGCGTCAACGGCATGCCCAATGCCGTGATCGCCCACTCGCCGGATGGCGAATTCGACATCGAGGCGCTCAAGGCGAAGGCGCGGCAATGGCCGGGCCTGGTCGGCATGGACCTGGTGCCGGCGGTGACCGCCGGCCAGCGTTTCGACTGGAACGAGACGCCCTGGGTCTGGGGCGAAGGCTACGGCAGGCTGGAGAATGCCGAATTCCATGTGGTCGCGATCGACTATGGCATCAAGCGCAACATCCTGCGCCTGCTCGCCGGCGCCGGCTGCAAGGTGACGGTGGTGCCGGCCAAGACCTCGGCCGCGGACATCGCGGCGCTGAAGCCCGACGGTGTGTTCCTGTCAAACGGCCCCGGCGACCCGGCCGCGACCGGCGAATACGCGGTGCCGGTGATCCGCAACATCGTCGCCCAGGGCATCCCTACCTTCGGCATCTGCCTTGGCCATCAGATGCTCGGCATCGCGCTCGGCGGACGCACCATGAAGATGCACCAGGGCCACCATGGCGCGAACCATCCGGTGAAGGACCTCACCACCGGCAAGGTCGAGATCACGTCGATGAATCACGGCTTCGCGGTCGACCGCGAGAGCCTGCCGAAGAACGTCACCGAGACGCATGTCTCGCTGTTCGACGGCTCGAATTGTGGCCTCGCGCTCGCCGACAAGCCAGTCTTCTCGGTGCAGTATCATCCGGAAGCATCGCCCGGCCCGCGCGACAGCCATTATCTGTTTTCGCGCTTCACAGATTTGATGCGGGCACGCAAGTCCGCGTGAGGATCGTTTATTCGTCGCATGATCTTGCCGAAAGGCTTCGGGATCATGCGCTGCGGAGATCATGATGGCCGACTGGATTTCGTTCTGGGACTCGGACCATCCGATCTACGTCAATGCCCGCCATCGCGATGTCCATAACGGCATCGTCGCCGCTGCGATCCGCAGCTATGTCCCGCACAAGGACGCGATCGTGCTCGATTACGGCTGCGGCGAGGCGCTGCATGCCGACCGCGTCGCGCAGGCGACCGGCCGGCTGATCCTGAGCGACGCCGGGCCGAACCTGCTCGCCAAGCTCGACGAGCGTTTTGCCGGCAACGAAAAGATCGAAGTGCGCTCGCCGGAAGAAGTGGCCCTGCTGCCGGACGGATCGATCGATCTCGTGGTGCTCAACTCGGTGGCGCAATATCTCACGCCGCAAGACACCGACGCGTTGTTCACGCGGTTCCGCAAATTGCTCAAGCCGAACGGCCTGCTGATCGTCGGCGACATCGTGCAGCCTGACGTCGCCATGCCGGCCGAGGTGTCCGCGCTGCTGCGCTTCGCGGCGCAAAACGGCTTCCTGATCGCTGCACTCATCGGCCTGGTGCGCACCGCCTTCTCCGGTTACGTGAAACTTCGTTCCCAACTCAGCCTGACGCGATACCGCGAGAGCGAGATGCTGGCGAAGCTGACCCTTGCCGGCTTTAAAGCCGCGCGCGCGCCGAAGAATCTCGGCCACGACACTTTGCGCATGACGTTTCTGGCGCGGCCGGCATAACGGCGTGGTTAATGCGGTCTGAACGCTCGGTGATTGCAACGACGATCCTAACTGGCCGGTAACCGGTGTAGAGCTACAGTGGGATTGGCCCGGTGGCGGAGCGGCGACGCAGAGTTCCGTGCAAGGTTCTCTACCCTGGTTCAAATCCAGGCCGGGCCTCCAATTTCTCTTTGCCGTCTTTCCGGAGCGCACCGTAGGTGCGAATCCGGAATCCAGACGCGATGACGGCGCAAAAGCACTACACCTTCGCCGCCCCGACGGTGTCTGCCATCACCGCGCCGCGCACGCCGAGCGGCTTCGCCCCTCCGACGGTCGAGTCTTCAGCGGTCTGGTGCTCGATCTCCGAATTCAGCTCGGCGCCGACCAGCACGACGATGGTCGAGAGCCACATCCACATCATCAGGCCGATCACCGCGCCGAGCGAACCATAGGTGGCGTTATAGTTGCCGAAATGGGCGACATAGAACGAGAAGCCGGCTGAGACCACCAGCCACGCTAAAGCTGCGAACATGCTGCCGACGCTCAGCCAGCGCCATTTCGCGTCGCGCCGGCTCGGCCCGAAGCGATAGAGCACCGAGAAGGCCAGCAGCGTTACCGTGAACATCACCGGCCAGCGGCCATAGGCGAGCAGCTTCTCGCCGGCGGTATCGACGCCGAAGCGCGCCAGCATGGCCGGCACCACAATCACGGCGGACACCATCAGCAGCGCGAGGCCGATGGCGCAGCCGGTGAAAAAAAGTGAGACGGCGTTGAGCCAGACGAAGCTGCGCTTCTCCTCTTCGTTGTTGATGATGTTGAGCGCATCGAAGATCGCCTTCATCCCGGCATTGGCGCTCCACATCGCGAAACCGAGGCCGAGCAGGAAGCCGAAAGTGAGCGTGACGTCGCCGCGACTGACGATGCGCGCGATCTGGTCACCGATGATCTCGATCGCGCCGCTCGGGAGGATATCGGCGCCGAGCGAGAGATGATTGGCGAGCGTGCGCATATCGGCAAACAAGCCGTAGAGCGAAACGCCGGCGGTCACCGCCGGGAACAGCGCGAGCAGCGAATAGAACACGACGCCGGCGGCGAGTGCGAGCAGCCGGTCATTCTGGACCTCTTCGTAGGTGCGCCAGAAGATGTCCTTCCAGCCGCGCCACGGAATCTGAAGGGGCGAGACGGCATCACGCCCGCGCCCCGGTTGCAGGGCGCGCGCCCGCTGAACGGCGATCGGTTCGGGCCCGGCGGGACCGAGCGTTGGCGGCTTGCCGCCCAAGGGTTCCGGCTTGGTGAGTTCGTTGCGATAGGCGACGGCAAACGCCGCCATCGCGGCCAGCCCGGCAACCGCCAGTTCAAAATAAGGATTGGACAGTCGCGATGGCTTAGGCACGGGCATCGTTGAGGGGCTCCAGCGCCGGAACAACCCTCTCGACGCCGCCAGGTTTCATTCACGAGAATGTTTCGCGCGGTGTGCAACTCCCCCGTGTTCCGGGAGCCGCCTTTTGGCTAACGTCGCAACACCGCCAAAAGAGCGGATTGGGAGGACGGCATGATCACCGCGTTCACGCGCCGCATCGGCGCAGCGCTTCTCGTCGCAGCCATGACCACAGCGCCGGCACTGGCGCAGAGCGCCGACACGGTGCTGCATAACGGCAAGGTCATCACGCTCGAAGGGCCTGTGCAGGAGGCGGTCGCGGTGCGCGACGGCAAGATCATCGCGGTGGGCCCCTCGGCCGAGATCCGCGCGCTGGCCGGGCCGAAGACGCAGGTGATCGACCTGCAAGGCCGCACCGTCGTTCCCGGCCTGATCGACTCGCACATGCATGCGATCCGTGCCGCGCTGTTCTACGCGACGGAAGTGAACTGGATCGGCACCAAATCGATCCCTGAAGCAATGGCGCGCATCAGCGCCGCGGCCAAAGCGGCCAAGCCTAGGCAATGGTTGATCGTTGCGGGCGGCTGGACCGACCAGCAATTCACCGAGAAGCGCCGGCCGACCCAGGCCGAACTGGTCGCGGCAGCGGCGGAGAACCCGGTCTATATCCAGCAATTCTATGCGGCAGCCTTGCTCACGCCCGCGGGCTTCAAGGCGCTGAACATCAACACCGACGCCGACGTGCTGCCGCGCGGCAAGATCGAGCGCGACGCCAGCGGCAATCCGACCGGGTGGATCTCGGGCGACAACCCGACCATCACGGCGCTGTTCGACAAGCTGCCGCTGCCGAGTTTCGAGGAGAGCGTCCTGGGCACCAAGATGTTCTTCCGCGAACTCAACCGGCTCGGCGTCACCGGCGTGAGCGATCCCGGCGGCTTCAACCTGACGGCGGCAAGCTATCAACCGCTGCTCAAGGTCTGGCAGGACAAAGCGCTCACGGTGCGAGTCGCCTATTCGCTGTTCGCGCAGCGGCCGGGCAAGGAACTGGAAGACATCCAGAACCTGACGCAGATGCTGCCGATGGGTTTCGGCGACGACATGCTGCGCTATAACGGCATCGGCGAGAACGTCACCTGGGGCATGTACAACAACGACAACCCGACCGACGCGCAGAAAGAGCAATATTATCAGCTCGCCAAATGGGCGGCGTCGAAGGGCCTGACGCTGACGCAGCACTGGAACAGCAACCGCTCGGTGCATCACCTGCTCGACGTGCTCGAGCGCGTCAACAAGGAGATCTCGATCAAGGACCTGCGCTGGTCGATCGCGCATCTCAACGACGCCACGCCCGAGAACCTCGCACGCATGAAGGCACTCAATGTCGGCTGGCTGATGCAGAACGCGATGTATTTCCAGGGCGACGCGTTTCTCAAGGATCGCGGCCAACAGGCGCTGCGGCTGACGCCGCCGATCGTGACCGCGCAGAAGCTCGGCCTCGCGATCGGCGCCGGCACCGATGCGCATCGCGTGATGTCATATAATCCGTTCGTCTCGATCGGCTGGATGGTCGACGGCAAGACCGTCGCCGGCACGCCGTCGCGCGGCCCGGAGGAAACGCCGTCGCGCGAGGATGCGCTGCGGCTCTATAGCCACGGATCGGCGTTCTTCTCGTTCGACGAGCAGAAGCGCGGCACGCTCGCGGTCGGCAAACACGCCGACCTCGCGGTGGTCACCAAGGATTATCTGGCCGTGCCGGCCGAGGAGATCGGCAGCATCGAGTCGGTGCTGACCATGGTCGGCGGCCGGATCGTCTACGGCGCCGGGCCCTACGCGAATCTCGAAGACAAGCGGCAGATGAATTGATTGGGGCGCGGGGGGTTTAGCTATTCTTTCTGCGGCGGAGGCGCGGGCGCCTTCGCCGCCACCGCCTTCGGCGCGACGGCGCGAAAGCTTTCGTCGATCCAGTTGCGCATGGTCTCGACCGGCAGGTCGCCGGGCTGCATCGCGGCGGAGACCCAGCCATGCTTGCCCATGCCGTAAGGCGTCGACCGGGTGAACGGCAGCCGCAATGCCTCCTCACCGGAGTAAGGCAGTTTCAGCGCCCAGGTCAGCGCGTCATCGCGCTCTTCGAGAAACAGGAAGATTTTACCACGCACTTTCACCGTCGTGTGGCCCCACGGGAAATCCTCTACCGTCTCGGGATAGCTCAGCGCGAAGTCGCGCAACTCCACGAGGCTGCGCTGCAGCGGGGTGGCGGCTTTCCCGGGCTTTGCGGGCGGCTTCGTCCTGACCGACTTGGTTTTGGCGGGCCCCACCGACCTGGCAGCTTTTACCCTCCCGGCACCGGATTTGGACTTGGAATTGGGCTTGGCGGTCTTAGACTTGGCTTTCTTGACCATGGCTCGGGTTCCGTATCGTACGGCGCAAGACCGTGTTCGTCTTTGGTGTATAGTTTCGACTCATCGGACCCGCGAAACAACCGGCCATGCTGAAACAACTCGCTACCCTGCTCGTCATCGTCACTGCCGGGGCCATCCTTGGCGGCTGCAGCAAATGCGGCTGGGTGTGGGACGACTGGCGCTCCACGCCGAAATCCTGCCAGAGCGACATCCCCAAATCCTAGCAAAACACCGGCCAGCTCCATATTTCTGGCTGGGCACATCCGCGCCGCCGCCCTTCCCTGCCCGGTGATTCTGGTCTAAAGACCGGCCGCGCGCCGGTTCCGTGACGGCGCCATGAAGGACGCGCATTCGCGCGCCCTTTTTTTGTGCCCAGAAACGTGAGTCTGAATGCCTAAACGGACCGATATCTCCACGATCATGATCATCGGCGCCGGACCGATCGTGATCGGCCAGGCGTGCGAGTTCGACTATTCCGGGACTCAGGCCTGCAAGGCGCTGAAGGAAGAAGGCTACCGGATCGTGCTGGTGAATTCGAACCCAGCCACGATCATGACCGACCCCGATATGGCGCACGCGACCTATATCGAGCCGATCACGCCGG
>CANKHJ010000128.1 GCA_947481635.1 Bradyrhizobiaceae bacterium | reverse complement strand
GCATTTTCGAGCAATCGCAACGCGCTACGAGAAGACTGCGCGGAATTTTCTAGCAGGCCTTCATCTGGTTTGCGCGCTCGCCTGGCTCAAATGACGACAGGCCCTAGATCAAAGAAGCCTGAGGCTGCGCCGTGACAGACTAGTAGCGGGTCCGGATCACAACCGCGCTCATCACGGGCAGATAGCGCCGGGTCCGCACTTCCGGCAGCGCGTTGCGCGCGATGCGCGGGTGCCACAGGCAATTGAACGAAATGAAATTGCCGTATTGCCGGCGCACCCCGGTGATGCGCGCGAACTTTCCGTAACCGGAGCAATGCGCGGCGGCAGTATCAAGCGCCGCATGCTCGGCCGGCGGGGACCAGGCGATGATGCCGCCGGTATCGTTGCCCGACCATATTTCGGCGCTGGCTTCGGCGACCGGGAGCAGCAGCAAGGCGGCGATCAGGGCGAGACGGTTCATAGGCAAATCATAGCATCGCATAGGCGCTGGTGACCATGCCCACCGGGCGCTTATCCGCGGCGCTCATCACCATCACTCGGCCGAAACAATTGGCGCGGCCGATGCGGACCACGCGTGCGTCCGCGATCACGTCGAATGTGACCGGCCGCAGGAAATGCATGGTCTGGTCGATCGTGGTCATCGGGCGGTAGCCGTTCCATGCCGCGGAGCAGGCGACCACCATCGCGGTGTCAGCCAGTCCCATCAAGGCTTGGCCACAGACGACACCGCCGTCGCGACAGATTTTCGGCGAGAATGGCAGGCGCATGATGGCGCCCGGCTGCCAGTCGGCCGGAGCACCCGGCGGACGGCCGGATTCCACGGCTTCGACCAGAAGGCCGAGCTCCTGCATCCACGGCGCAAGCACATCGGCGATCAGGCGCCCCGCGGCCTCGATACCGAACACAGAGTCAACGGACGTCAGCCGTCGAGCCTCTTGCATGAAGTCCTCCCCGCGCTCTCACGGCGCGTGATTCGGTTGAATCTTATGACGGAGGCGATGGCGCTGATAGCGCCGAGCGGTGTCGGCGGTGTGGTAAAACTGTGATCAACCTGGCAGTGCGGCCAAAAACCTGTGGTCAACTCCGCGGGAGTCCTCCGTGCGGCCCCGCCGTGCTAGCCGCTCCGACTCAGCTTGACCACGGCCGGCGGGCGCGGCACCGTCACGAGCGTCGAAATCTTGTAGAGTGCATAGTTGATGTGGGGGTTGGTCATGGGTCGCGCGGCGTATCGTTTTGCAAGAACCTTGTCGACAGTCGTCTCGGCGGCGCTGTGGTTGCTCGCGGTGCTCGGCGGGCCGGGACATGCGGCCAACCTGCTGGAGCAGAATTTCTATCTCTCCGGCCCTCGCTATGATGCGGCATTGCCGGATTGCGAGGCCGGGCTCGACACGGTTTCCTCGCGCTTCGCCTCGAAGGAAAGCGGTTTCTGGAATTCCGGCCTGATCATTCTCGGCTTCGAGAAGGTGCGCGAGACCGCGTATCGGCCATGGGCCGCGAATGCGATTCCGCGCCGCTTTTGCAGCGCGCTGGCGCTGGTCTCGGATGGCTACAAGCATCCGGTCTATTATTCGATAGGCGAAGATACCGGCTTCCTGGGGATGACCTGGGGCGTCGAATGGTGTGTCGCCGGCCTCGATCGCAACTGGGCCTATAATCCGAGTTGCAAGATGGCCCGGCCGTGACGCGGTGGCGTGCCGCGCCGGTTTGCGTCCATGATCAATTGGTGCTAGCCGCTGCCCCACTTTTGTTTATATTTTGTTCTTGATATGTCCGTTAACCGTGTTAGGATACCCTCGTCGGTTGCATAGGGGTGTTCCATGTCAAAATCAGTTCGTTGCTTGGCTTTCGTTGCACTTCTGACGTTGGGTGTTGTTCAGGCGGCATTGGCGCAGGACCGCCGCCAGAACCAGCCCGGCGAATTCGATTTCTACGTCCTGTCGCTGTCCTGGTCGCCGTCCTTCTGCGAAGCGGCGGGTGAGCGGCCGCCAAATCGCGCCAACACGCAGCAATGCGGAGACCGCCCGTTCTCTTTCGTCGTACACGGGCTGTGGCCGCAATACGAAACCGGCTTTCCTGAATATTGCCGGCGCGATGCGCCACGACCGGACCGCAATACGGTCGCGTCGATGCTGGACCTGATGCCGGCCACCAATCTGATCTTCCACGAATGGGAGAAGCACGGCACCTGTGCCGGTCTTCCGGTGCGCGGCTATTTCGAAACCATACGCAAGGCACGTGCGGCGGTCCGTATCCCGGACGAGTTCGTCGAGGTGAAGCAGCATCTCACCGTGAAGCCCGCCGAGATCGAGGAAGCCTTCGTCAAGGCCAATCCCGGACTTAGCAGTAAGGGTGTTGCGGTGGCGTGTAGTGGCCGGCGCTTGTCCGAAGTTCGGGTCTGCATGAACAAGGATCTCAGCTTCCGCGATTGTGCCGAGATCGACCGGCGCGCCTGTACGCGCACCGAGGTGATCATGCCGCCGTTGCGTGCCGGCCGCGCCGTGGTCCTGACGCAAGAGCCAAAAGAACCGTAACCTTCAACAGCCTTAGCATTGATGGCGGATCGCGCGAGGCGTATTGCCTCGCGCGATGAATTATCGACACGGATTCCATGCCGGAAATTTCGCGGATGTCGTGAAGCACGCGATACTGGCGCGCATTCTGGTGTATTTATCCACCAAGCCTGCCGCCTTTCGCGTGCTCGACACGCATGCCGGCGCCGGCCTCTACGATCTCGAGAGCGATGAGGCGACGCGCGGCGGCGAATGGCAGGCTGGCATCGCGCGGCTGCGTCAGGCACAGCTTGATCCCGCCGCGGTCGCGATGCTGGCGCCCTATCTGGCGGCGATCGACGCGGTCAATGTGTCCGGCGTCCGGAGATTTTATCCCGGGTCGCCGTTGATCGCCCGCGCGTTGCTGCGCCGGCAGGATCGTCTCACCGCCTGCGAACTCGAACCGAATGCGGCGGCAGCTTTGTCCGAGGAGCTACGCGGCGATACCGGCGTCAAAGCGATCGCCATCGACGGCTGGACCGCGCTCAAGGCCTATCTGCCGCCGAAAGAGCGGCGTGGATTGGTGGTGATTGATCCGCCATTCGAGGATCCGGACGAGTTCGCGCGTCTCGCCGATGCGTTGGCGATGGCGCACCGCAAGTGGCCGACCGGCATCATGCTAGTGTGGTATCCGATCAAGCGGCGGGCCGACGCGGATCGCTTCGTCCAGCAGATGCGGCAGGCGGGCCTGCGCGACGCCTTGAACGTGGACTTCTCGATCGGCGAGGTGCGCGTCGACGCCCGGCTGGTGGCGTGCGGACTGGTCGTGATCAATCCGCCCTGGACCCTCGAAGGCGAACTGGAGACCCTGCTTCCGGCGCTGGCCGCGGCGCTCGGTCAGGGCAGTGGAGGCTTTCAGATCGAGCGCCTGGCGGGCCAAAAGTAGGCCGGAAGTGCTATGGCACCTCTTTCCAGGGGGGTTGCCCGGCGCTATGACTCATAACGCCGGCTTTTGGCGTGCGCGCACGAGGGGGCGCGTGACGGGATGGGTCCTGGTTGGCCTTGGTTCGTCGGTAAATGTCCGGCCAAGCCGTCATGCTGTGGGGGCTGACGGCGAGGAAACCACGGGGACTGGGGAGTTTCCCGATGGCGCAAATGGGTGTGGTTAAGTTTTTCAATGCCGAACGGGGGTACGGCTTTGTGAAACCTGATGATGGCGGTCGCGATGTGTTCGTGCACATCACCGCAGTGGAGCGGGCGGGGCTGAAGTCGCTGAACGAAGGCCAGCGGATCACCTTCGACGTGGAGCCTGACAAAAAAGGTAAGGGGCCGAAGGCGGTCAATCTGGTCATCACCGGTTGAACGCAGCCGGGCGCCGGTTGCGCCTGCTCCGAAAATCTGTCTCCTTCCCGAAGTCCGGTCCGGACGGCGGTCAGCATTCTGTTATCTGTCATGATCCTACGATCTTCACCGGCTTCTCCCTTCGTCCGCAAAGTGCGGATCGCGATCGAGTTGCTCGGGCTCGGCGCCGCGATCAAGGCCGAGCCCGCCGACACGCTGAGCGCGACAGATTCGGTGCGGATGCAGAATCCGCTCGGCAAGATTCCCGCTCTGCTGCTCGATGATGGGACCGTGCTCTATGACTCGCGCGTGATCCTCGAATATCTCGATCATCGCGCCGGTGGCGGCATCATCCTGCCGCGCGAACCGGACGCGCGCTTCGCGGCTTTGCGGCTTCAGGCGCTGGCCGACGGCATGATGGATGCCTCGATACTGATCATCTACGAAGGGCGTTTCCGTCCGGCCGAGCATCGCGTCGAAAGCTGGATCGAGCATCAGGCCGGCAAGGTCGCGCGAGCGCTCGCCGCTCTTGAAAGCGATCCCCCGCGCTTCAATGGCGCGCCGCATGTCGGCGACATCGCGCTGGCGTGCGCGCTGGGCTATCGCGATTTTCGCTTTCAGGGGACGTGGCGCACCGATCATCCGCGCCTGGTGGCCTGGCTCGCGGAATTCATGGCGCGCGTTCCGGCCTTCGCCGCAACCCCCCCGCCGTAACGAACGGCACCAAGACGAACATCACAAAGAAAAACCCCGGGCCGTGAGGCCCGGGGTTGGTCGTCCAGATCCGCTGGGATCAGAACTTGTAGTTCACGCCGGCGCGCAGGATGTTGGCGCGGAGCGAGGCGCTGCTGGCGCCAACGGCCGGGCCGCAAGCTGCGTTACAACCGATGCTGCCGAGGTCCACATACATGTACTCAGCCTTCATGGTCCACTGCGGGGCGAGAGCGAACTCGACGCCGGCGCCAAGAGCGTAGCCGGCATTCGTGGTGCTCGTGGCACCCAGCACGCTGTTGGCGCGGATGTCGCCGACGGCGAGACCGCCGGTCACGTACGGCATGAACCGGTCGACCGCGTAGCCGAGACGGCCGCGAACGGTGCCGAGCCACGAGTTGGAGACGGTACAGCCGGCGGCGCAGCCTGCTGCGGCCGTGGTGGTGCCGCTGATGTTGGTCCAGTCGAGGTCGCCCTCGATGCCGAACACTGCGGCGCCCGACTGCCAGTTATAGCCGATGGTGCCGCCGATCAGGCCGCCATTGCCGGAGACGAAGCTGCCGGAATTCCAGCCGTAGCCGCCGTTGATACCGATATAGGGACCGGTCCAGCTATAGACCGGGCTGTAAACCTGGGTCTGCTGCATGACCGGGCCACGGCGCGGCAGGTCGGCCGCATTCGCCGAACCAACGATGCCGGCGGTGGCCAAGAGCCCCAAAGCCGCTACGAGAATACGCTTCATAACTTCCCTCCATTACACAAGATGCGATCATAGTATTCGCAGCGAACTTTGTGTCTAGTGTAGAAAAGACACACTCATTGCGAAACAACAGGTCTTTATTAGCCTTTAATCGTGCCACATTTGCGCCACGAATAATTCGATCTTCCACCACTTTAACCGACATCATCTCCGACGAACAGTGTCGTTACTATGGTACGGTCTGAAGAGGAGGGTCCCGGTATCTGGCTGGCCGTTTCCTCGCGGACGACAGACACCGTGCGATCTCAAGGTCGCGCCGATGAAACGTCTCCCCTCAGCGTCGGTTCCGGGCGATACCAAGTATTCGGCCGGTGTTGCTCGGACGCCTCAGGCCTTCCCGTTCTGGTTCTCAGAAGTGGTAGTTCACGCCGAGGCGCAGCATGTTCATCTGCAGCCCGTTATTCACGCCGGTCAGCGCGTAGCCGCGCTCCGCGAGATCCATGTAGAGATACTCGGCTTTGGCCGACCAATTGGTGGTGATGCCGACTTCCATGCCGAAGCCGGCGGTCCAGCCGGTATGGACGCGGCTTTCGCTCAGACCGGCCAGGGTCTCGGCGCGAACACTGCCAAGCGCGAAGCCGAGGGTGCCGTAGAACAAGATGTTGTTCATGGCGATGCCGGCGCGGCCGCGTAGCGTGCTGAACCAGGGATTGGCGAATTTCCAGGGGGCAAACACGTCGTCGGCGCCGGTGATCTGAATGTCGGCTTCCGCGCCGAAGACGAAGTTGTTGTAGCGCCAGTTATATCCGCCCTGGACGCCGCCGAGCAGGCCCGAGGGCCGGGTGCCGTTATTGCTGGTGGTGCCCCATTCATAGCCGACATTGGCGCCGATATACGGCCCGATCCAGCTATAGGCATTCACGGTGTAAGGCGACGAGGAATAGGGGAGATCGGCCGCTTGTGCCGCGCCACCGAAACATAGCGCCAGACCGAGACCGCACAACGTCTTCTTCATCACGCACTCCACCACTCGTCCATCGAATCCGGCGATCGAATTGCCGGGTTTTCCCAGCGCTTCTCCACCAGATATTGAAGATGGAGAAGTCGACGATTTGACGATAAAAGTTATGGAGTTGTTCAAGTTAATCGGCGGTGAAGAGACAAGTTGAACAAGGTATTCATAGTTACGAATTGGTTAATTCTGCGACTTCTTCTTGACCATCCGTTTACCATGTCAGGGCGCCGGAAAACCGGCGGCTGGGCATGGCCGATCCGGCTGCGGGCTCTTAATTTGCACTGATGAATTCCCGCCCGCCAAAAGACGCGCTCAAGGATGCCGACGTCGATCCCGGCCTGGTCGACCTGGTCGAGGAGGACGACGAGCCGTCGCTGCCGGAACTCGAGACCGATATCGACCTGGCCGACGGTGTCGCCCCGCTGGCGGCCGGCAGCGCCGCGATTGCGCGCCATGCCAAGAACGCGCCGTCCTCTCCAGGCGTCTATCGGATGATCGATGCCAAGGGCGACGTGCTTTATGTCGGCAAGGCAAAGAACATCAAGAAGCGGCTGGTCGCCTATACCCGCCCAATTGCCTATGACACGCGCATCGAGCGCATGGTCGCGGGTACCGCGACGCTGGAATTCATCTCGACCGCGACCGAGACCGAAGCGCTGCTGCTCGAAGCCAACCTGATCAAGCGGCTGCGCCCGCGCTTCAATGTGCTGCTGCGCGACGACAAGTCGTTTCCCTATATCCTGATAACCTCGGATCACTGGGCGTCGCAGATCTCCAAGCATCGCGGCGCGCGCGGGCGACCCGGCAAATATTACGGTCCGTTTGCATCGGTCTGGGCGGTGAATCGTACCATCACGGCGTTGCAACGCGCGTTCCTGCTGCGCTCCTGTACCGACGGGTTCTTCGAGAGCCGCACCCGGCCGTGCCTGCTGTTCCAGATCAAGCGCTGCTCGGGGCCCTGCACCAACGAGATCGATTTCGCGGCCTATTCCGAATTGGTGCGTGAAGCAAATGCGTTCCTGTCCGGTAAAAGCCAGGCGGTGAAACAGGAACTGGCCGGCGAAATGGGGCAGGCCTCGGAAGCGCTCGATTTCGAGCGCGCCGCGGTGTTCCGCGACCGTCTCGCCGCGCTGTCCGCGATCCAATCGACGCAAGGCATAAATCCCCGCGGCGTCGAAGAGGCGGACGTGTTCGCCATCCATCAAGATGGCGGCTTCAACTGTATCCAGGTGTTCTTCTTCCGCGCCGGGCAGAACTGGGGCAACCGCGCCTATTTCCCCAAGGCCGACCGGACATTGTCGCCCGGCGAAGTGCTCGGCGCCTTTCTTGCGCAGTTTTATGACGACAAGCCGACGCCGCGCCTGGTGCTGACGTCGCATGACGTCGTGGAGGGCGCGCTGCTCGCCGAGGCGCTGTCGACCAAGACCGGATCCAAGATCGAGGTGCTGGCGCCGCGGCGCGGCGAGAAGAAGGAACTGGTCGATCACGCGCTCGCCAATGCGCGCGAGGCGCTGGCGCGCAAGCTCGCCGACACGGCGTCGCAAGGGAAGCTGCTCGACGGGCTGGCCGAAACGCTCGGCCTGCCGCGCGCGCCGCGCCGCATCGAAGTTTATGACAACAGCCATATCCAGGGAACCAACGCGGTCGGCGGCATGGTCGTCGCCGGGCCGGAAGGGTTTCGAAAGAATCAATATCGCAAATTCAACATCCGCTCGTCCGAGCTCACGCCGGGCGACGATTTCGGCATGATGCGCGAGGTTCTGGAGCGACGTTTCAAGCGGCTGATGACCGACACGCCGCGCGCCGAGACGCCGTCGCTGCTCGAGACCATCGGAACGGCCATTCAAAATTTACTGCCGGCAGCGGCGGCGGAGGAGAGCGACAGCGAGGAACCGGCCGCTGAATCGCCGTGGCCCGACCTGCTGATCATTGACGGCGGGCCCGGCCAGCTCACGGCGGCGCGCGAGACACTGGCCGCGCTCGGAATCCAGGATTTACCGATGGTCGCCGTGGCGAAGGGGCCGGAGCGCGACGCCGGCCGCGAGACTTTCTTCATGTCCGGTCGCGAGCCGTTCAAGCTGCGGCCACGCGATCCGGTGCTTTATTTCGTGCAGCGGTTGCGCGACGAGGCGCATCGCTTCGCGATCGGCTCGCACCGCGCGCGCCGCAAGAAGGATATCCGCGAAGCTGGATTGCAGGAGATTGCCGGCGTTGGCCCAACGCGCAAGCGTGCCTTGCTGCAGCATTTTGGAACCCTGAAGGCGATCGAGCGCGCCTCGCTCGCGGACCTGGCGCGGGTGCCGGGGGTCAGCGCCGAGATTGCAAAGAAAATCTACGATTTCTTCCACGAGAAGCCGGCGGTGTGACTTTCGGCGCTTCCCTGAAGATCAGGGGAGAGTCGCCAGAAGCGCGGTTGACGCCGCCGCCGCACGCGTGTTCTCTCGCGACCCATGAAGGCCGTAACGTCGACGCCAACGGCGGGCCATGCTTTCGCTCTGCCGAACCTTCTGACATACTCGCGCATCGTAGCGGTGCCGGTGGTAGTCGGCTGCATGTATTGGTCCGACATCCTGCAGGCCGGATTGTGGCTGCGCTGGGTTGCGCTGTTCATTTTCATCGTAGCCGGAATTACCGATTTCTTCGACGGCTACGTGGCGCGGCTGTGGGGCCAGCAGACCTCGTTCGGTCGGATGCTCGATCCGATCGCCGACAAGCTGCTGGTGTCATCCTGTCTGTTGATGCTGGCCGCGAATGGCGAGATCCGCGGCTGGTCGCTATGGGCGGCGATTGTCATCCTCTGCCGCGAGATCCTGGTCTCGGGCTTGCGCGAACATCTCGCCGGGCTGCGCGTCAGCGTCCCGGTGACGCGGCTGGCGAAATGGAAGACGGTGCTGCAACTCGTTGCGATCGGCTTCCTGATCGGCGGCGAGGCGGTCGATCATATGTTGCCGCTGTCGGTGCTGTCCTACCGGCTGTCATTCGGTGAGGAGATCTGGCCGGTTGCGACCACGATCGGCCTTGGATTGCTGTGGCTGTCGGCGCTGCTGACGCTCTATACCGGCTACGATTATTTCCGCGCCGGCGCGCGCCACTTGAATCAATAAACAAAAGCCGATGATGCCGTGAAGATTCTGTATTTCGCCTGGGTGCGCGAACGCGTCGGCAAGACCGACGAGGATGTCGACGTGCCGCACGGCGTCACCACCGTCAGTGACCTGGTCGCCTGGCTTGCGGGACGCGGCGAGGAATACGCCTATGCCTTCGAGAACCCACGCGTGATCCGCGCGGCGCTCGACCGCACCCATGTGAAGCCGGAGACCCCGCTCGGCGGCGCGCGCGAGATCGCGTTCTTTCCGCCGATGACCGGAGGATGAGCGTGGCCGCGACCATCCGCATCCAGCGCGAGCGGTTCGACACCGCCGCCGAGTCGGCAAAACTGACGCGCGGACGCACCGACATCGGCGCGGTGGTGACTTTCACCGGCATCTGCCGTGGTGCGGAGGACGGCGCGCCGCTGAAGGCGCTGACGCTCGAGTATTATCCGGGTATGGCCGAAGCCGAGATCGCGCGTCACGTCGACGATGCACAGGCGCGCTGGCCGCTGCTTGGCGTCACGGTGATCCACCGCCACGGCCGGATGGAGCCGGGCGAGGACATCGTATTGGTGGTCACCGCGTCGTCACACCGCCAGGCGGCGTTCGAGGCGGCGTCCTTCATCATGGATTTCCTGAAGACCCGCGCGCCGTTCTGGAAACAGGTCGAGCAGGGCGATGCGACGGCGTGGGTCGAGGCGACCAAGGCGGATGATGCGGCCGCGCAACGCTGGGTGAAGAAGGACGCGGCGGAGTAGCGATTGCTCTTGCAGCAACCTGCGCTGTCATTGCCGGGCTTGATGACCCGGCAATCCATCAAAAAAAATTCTCTCGAAGAAGATGGATCGCCGGGTCAAGCCCGGCGATGACACCTGTATGTAGTGCGGCGAGCGCAGCTAATTCAGTCGACTTACGCCGCCGCGGCCTTGCCCTTCGGCTGCACCTCTGCGGTGTAGTCGTCCATCAATTGGAACGTGATCTTGCCGGGCGCGAAGCGCCAGTCGGCGATCTCGCCGACGGCGGTGACTTCCGCGGCGCTGCCGGTGATGAAGCATTCCGGGAAGTCGTTCATCTCATCGGGCATGATGCGCCGTTCGATCACCTCGATGCCGCGGCGGCGCGCCAGTTCGATCACGGTCTGGCGCGTGATGCCGTCGAGGAAGCAATCGGCGATCGGCGTGTGAATCTTGCCGTCCTTGATCAGGAAGATGTTGGCACCGGTGCATTCGGCGATGCGGCCCTGCCAGTCGAGCATCAGCGCGTCGGCATAGCCTTTACGCTCGGCCTTATGCTTGGAGATGGTGCAGATCATGTAGAGGCCCGCGGCCTTCGCCTTCACCGGCGCGGTCTTCGGATCGGGCCGGCGATATTCCGCGAGGTCGAGCTTGATGCCCTTCAGGCGCTGTTCGGCGTCGTAATAGCTCGGCCATTGCCACGCGGCGATCGCGAGATGCACCGTGGTGTCCTGAGCCGACACGCCCATCATTTCCGAGCCGCGCCATGCGACGGCGCGCACGTAGCAATCGGTCAATTCGTTCTTCTTGAGCAGCACCGCCTTGGCCGCATCGATCTCGGCGACCGAATAAGGCACCTGCATGTCGAGATACTCGGCTGAGCGATGCAGCCGCTCGCTGTGCTGGGTGGCCTTGAAGATCGTGCCGCCATAGGCGCGTTCGCCCTCGAACACGCAACTGCCGTAATGCAGCCCATGTGACAGCACATGCAGTTGGGCGTCGGCCCAAGGCACCAGCTTGCCGTCATACCAGATCAGGCCATCGATCTTGTCGAAGGAGATTCCCACGGCATGTCCTCCTCGGGTCCCGCGATCCGTTATCCGGCTGCTCGAACCCTGTCCAGCGTGCTTTGTCCGGCGAGCCAGGTTTTGCCTAACCCACCAAGTCTCGATATGTTTGCCCGCTCCATGAGAGCGCGCCCGCGCTTCGCGCGCAACCGACTGCTTCGGCTTCTGGGATCGTCTTGCGGCACGATCCTTTCGTCCGGGCAGGCTTGTGAGTAACAAACACAAAGAAATATGTCAATATGGCTGACATAAATATCCCGGCAGCGTCAGGCCGCCCAATCGCCGCCGAGAAAGATCCAGCGGTTGTCGGCGCTGAGCCGAGCTGGGATTTGATCGAGCTGTTATTCTTTGCCTACAGGGACTTCGTTGGCGATCCGGACGAGGTCTTGGCGAAGCTGACCTTCGGACGGGCGCACCACCGCGTGATCCATTTCGTCAATCGCAATCCCGGCATGAAGGTCGCGGAATTGCTGGATATGCTGCGCATCACCAAGCAGTCGCTCGGGCGCGTGCTCAAGCAGCTGATCGATGAGGGCTACGTGCTGCAGAAGGAGGGCGCGATCGACCGCCGCCAGCGTCTGCTCTACGTCACGCCGAAGGGCGAGGCATTGGCAATGAAGCTCGCCGGCCTGCAGACCGAACGCATCGCCCGCGCGATCGCCGAGTTCGGCCCCGGCGGCCATGAGGCGGCCGGCCGCTTCCTCGCCGGGATGATCGACCCCGAGAATCGCGACCGCGTGCTGCGCTTCATCGCGCGCGCCGATCGCGACCGGCGGCGACGCAGTTGATCGCGTCATGACGGCGGCATCCCGGCCGGTTGCGGACGACGCGCCGCACCTTCTGGTGGTCGATGACGACCGGCGCATCCGCGACCTGCTGTCGCGCTTCCTGTCATCCGAAGGGTATCGCGTCACCACCGCCGATCATGCGGCCGAAGCGCGCGCCAAGCTCGAAGGTCTGAGCTTCGACCTGCTGATCCTCGATGTGATGATGCCGGGCGAGAATGGCTTCGACCTCGCCCGCGCGTTGCGCCTGACCTCAAGCGTGCCGATCCTGATGCTCACCGCGCGCGACGAGGCCGAGAGCCGCATCGAGGGCCTTGCGATCGGCGCCGACGATTATCTCGGCAAGCCCTTTGAACCACGGGAATTGTCGCTGCGCATCGCCAATATCCTGAAGCGCACGCGCCCCTTGGCGATGCCGGTCACCGAGTCGGTGCGCTTCGGTCCGTTCACCTTCCACCTCGCGCGCGGCGAATTGCGCAACATCAACGCCGCGGAAGATGAGGATCTGGTGCGCCTCACCGATCGCGAATGCGACATGCTGCGCGTGCTGGCGGCATCGCCCGGCGAGACCGTGCCGCGGCTCGCGCTGGCCGGCAATGGCGGCAACGCGAGCGAGCGCGCGGTCGACGTGCAGGTCAATCGGCTGCGCCGCAAGATCGAGCGCGATCCCGCCAACCCGCTCTTCGTGCAGACCGTGCGCGGCATCGGCTACCGGCTGGTGGTGAGCCCGTGACCACACTCGAGCTTGGCCGATCGGTGCTGCGCTCTGCCGCGGCGCGGGTGCTTGGCCTCTGGGACCTGTTCTGGCACTGGTTCAACAAGGTCACGCCGAAGGGCCTCTATGCGCGCGCGCTGCTGATCATCATCGCGCCGATGGTGATCCTGCAATCGGTGGTCGCCTTCGTGTTCATGGAACGGCACTGGAACCAGGTGACGCAACGGCTCGCGGCCGGCGTGATCCAGGACATCGCCGCGCTGATCGAAGTACAGAAGGGTTACTCGCAGGACCCCGACCACACGCTGCTGCGCAAGATCGCGCAGGAGAAGATGGGGCTGGTGGTGGATTTCCTGCCGGTCACCGACATGCCGCCGCCCGGGCCCAAGCCGTTTTTCTCGCTGCTCGACAATGCGCTGTCGGATGAGTTGCGCACCCAGATCGGGCGTCCGTTCTGGATCGATACCGTCGGCCGCTCGGCGCTGGTCGAGATCCGCATCCGGCTCGATAATTCGGTGTTTCGCGTGTTCGCGCGTCGCAGCGCTGCCTATCTGTCCAATTCCGAAATCTTCCTGCTCTGGATGGTCGGCACCTCGCTGGTGCTGATCACCGTCGCGGTGCTGTTCCTGCGCAATCAGATCCGGCCGATCCTGCGGCTCGCCGACGCCGCGGAAAGTTTCGGCAAGGGGCGCGAGGTGCCGAATTTCCGGCCGCGGGGGGCGCGCGAGGGGGGACGCG
>CANKHJ010000127.1 GCA_947481635.1 Bradyrhizobiaceae bacterium | reverse complement strand
TAGTTGTTGTCTTCGCGGAAGGTACGGACGTCGACCTTGTCGGCGAAGCTGAACTGCACCAGGACCATGTCCTTGTCGGTCTCGCTCTTCAGCCCGTTCACCACCGGGGGCGACGCCGACTTGGCATCGGCGAGGTCGAAACTCAGCGCGGCGTCGAACGCGAGCGTCAGCTTGTCGGCGGCGCGATCCATCGTCACCGCGGTCAGTTCCGGCAATTCGAACACGTAGCGCGTGAAGGTCGGCTGGACCGAAGCGCGCACGCGGATTGGTGGGCTCTTGGTTTGCAGATTGACCGCGCGCCGCTGGCGCAACACCTTCTCGGCTTCGCGGGCGCGACGCGCGAGTTCCTCGACCACATCCTGCGGCAATCCGGGCGGCAGGCCGGCCCAGGTATTCGGCAGCAGGTCGATGAACAGCCGCTCGCCGGCCGCCATGGCGTTGGCAGTGACTTTGCGCGTCAGCGCGAGACGAATGCCTTTGCGATCCGGATCGAGCCGCGCCGCGGAGATATAGCCGGCGGCGCTGGCCGAAAGCTTGTCGACCGAGACGTCGACCGGCTCCTTGAAGGTCACGATCAGGATGTTGTTCGAAACCTTGACCTCGGATTCGACCTCGGTCGCGAGCTTGAAGACCAGCCGGGCGTACCCATCCTGGATCGTCGCCGCGATCTCGCCCTTCACCGGGTCGGCCAGCGCGCCTTGTCCGAACACGGCAACGCCGCCGATCGTCAGGGCCGTCGCAACGGCAAGCCGCGCTGAGAAGCGGCGAGCGGCGTCGGCCGTCCATTGAAATTCTGCGCGCGCGCCCATCGTCGACTTGCCGGAACCGACCCCACGAGCATGATCCCGAAAAAATGGAGAGCGGCTTCGGACATGCTCACATCAGGCCCGACCGCATGGCACGGGCCGCTTCGCAGACTAGGGCGCCGCGTTTAACGCCCCGTTAACGCAAATATTCGGTAAATCAAATGCTTATCGAAGGCTGCGGAACGCTTACTTCGCCCGGCCTTCGATCTTCGGCAGCGTGGCGGCAGGCGCCGCGCCGGCGGTCTTGTTGCCGTTGAAGCGGTTCGCCAGCTCGACGGTGAGCCGCTCCGCGGCGTCGGGCATCATCTGCGCCAGGATGTCGGACATGCGGCGCGGATTGATCTGGCTGGAGACGTCGAGCAGCACTTTGAGGTCGAGCCGGTCGAAGATGCGCGCCGCCTCTTTGGCCTTCATGTTCTCATACATCGACACCAGCGACTTGAAGCGCGCGACCTCGGCCTCGTCCTTTTTCTGCAAGGTCTCGTTGATCCGCGCCTCGATGGTCTTGAGTTCGCCGACGCGATCCTCGAGCCGCTTCTCGGTCGCCTTCAGCAGGCTCTCGCGCAACTCGATCTCGCGCTCGCGCGTATCGAGCTCGCCGCGGCGTTCCTGCAATCGTTCGAGGATCGCGCGCTCGGCCGGCGAGGTGGCGCGCTGATCGAGCGGGATCGCGCCGGGACTCGGCTGCTGCGCGGCTTTCGCGGTGGTTGGAAGCGACTTGGGAGCAGCAGCCGGCTCCTTGGTCGCGCCGACCGATCCGGTGATGTCGAGCGCGGCGAGCGGATTCTGCGCCACCGCGTTCGATGGCCCGGTGGATGGCTGCGACTTCGGTGCGCCTGGCTGATCGTTCGGAAAGCCAAACATCTCCTGCGCCCACGAGCCGCGCTGCGCGACGGCCTGCTCCGGCGCGGCATTCGCCGCGTTGCGGACCGGGGCTTCCACTGGCCGTTCGGTAGTGGTGGTGTAACCCCCTTCAAACAGCAGGCCCATCATCTTGAGCCCGAACAGGCTGACGGTCGCGATCAGCACGATCGGCAGGATGCGCAGGTCGCGCAGCAGGTTTTTCATGCCGCGAGCCCACTGAGCCGCTTGCGCGCGCGATCCGCCAATGCGTTGGCAGCCGCGGCCATCGCCTGGGGATCGGAATGATTCTCGATCTCGCCGCCGGGCCTGGCCGCGAGCACGATGCGCGACAGCCGCTGCACCACCGCTTCGCCGACCTGCGTCTGGCGCTCCATGTCCGCCGACAGCCGCTCGGCGCTGCGCAGCCGCTCGGCCAGCGTCAATTCGCAATCGCGCGCCGTTGCTTTGAGTCCGGCGACCGCCCGCTCGGCGTTTTCGGTCGCGCTGATCAGCTCCATGATCGTCGCCTTGAGCGCATGCTCATCGGCCTTGAGCCGCTTGAGGCGGGTATTAAGCATGACGCAATAGCCGATGGTGACCAGAAGGAGCACCGCGACCAGTCCTTCGATCAGGAATCCAAAGCTCATGTTACTGCGGCTCCATCCGGTTGGTGGCGCGGTCCGCCTTCTCAAACATCGCGAATGTGGTCTTGGGCCGGCGCAGCGGATTCACCACCCGCACCGCAACACGATCGCCGACGCGACCCATGCGGCCTTCGGTCAGGCTGACGTCGCCGCAGCGCACCGTCACCATCGCGTCCGGCTTCAGTTCCAGCATCAAGGTATCGCCGACCTTCAGCTTCAGCATTTGCTTGAGCGGCAGTTTCTCCTCGTAGAGCACGGCATCGACGGCAACTTCCGCCTGGCCGATTTCAGTGGCGAGATGCCCTTCCCAGATCGGGTCGCGGCCGAATTTCTCGCCCATGAACATCTGCAGCAGCACGCCGCGGATCGGCTCGATGGTCGCGTAGGGCAGCAGCAATTCGACATTGCCGCCGCGCTCTTCCATGTCGATGCGCAGCCGCACCAGGATCGCGGCATTGGCCGGCCGCGAGATCGCGGCGAAGCGCGGATTGGTCTCGAGCCGGTCGATGTTGAAATTCACTGGCGAGAGCGGCCGGAACGCGAGTTCCGCGTCGGCCAGCACCACCTCGATCATGCGCTTGACCAGGTTGGTCTCGATCGTGGTGTAAGGCCGGCCTTCGATCCGGATCGCCTGACCGCGACGACCGCCAAGCAGCACGTCGATAATCGAATAGATCAGGCTCGAATTGACAGTGATCAGTCCGAAATTGTCCCACTGCTCGGCCTTGAACACCGCGAGGATGGCCGGCAACGGAATCGAATTGAGATAATCGCCGAAGCGCACCGAGGTGATGCGGTCGAGCGAAACTTCGACGTTGTCCGAGGTGAAGTTGCGAAGGCTCGTCGTCAGCAGCCGGACCAGCCGGTCGAAGACGATTTCGAGCATCGGCAGACGCTCGTAGGAGACCATCGCCGAGTCGATGATCGCGCGTATGCCGGAATTGTCGGTGAGCGAGACGTCGCTGAGACTGAAGCCCAGCAGGCTGTCGATCTCGTCCTGGTTGAGGATGCGCTCGGCGCCGCCCTTGGCCCCTTGCATGAATTGGCCGCCATCCTCGACCATCGCGGCCCATTGTGCCGCCATGGCCTCGGAGTCCTGGTCGTCCTCGCCGACGGACGGATTGTCCATCGAAGCGGCTGCGTCCGCTTCGAGCGCGAGCCCCCACTCGGCCGCGAGCGCGTCCTGGTCGACTTGGTCCTTGATAGCCATGAACTACTCGATCCGATCCCTCGGTCCGCTACTGGACCACGATCTCTTTGAACAGCACGGCGTTCACCCGGCTCGGCGCGATCGAGGCATTGACCCGCCGCGTCAATTCTTCCTTCAGGCGATAGAGACCCGCGGACCCTTCGAGGTCGCTCGGCCGCATCTCGCGCAGATAGGTCTGGAAGGTGTCCATCACGCGCGGCATCACCGCCTGGATTTGCGGCTGCAAGGTCTGGTCCGGCAATTCGAGGACGATCTTCACCTTGAGATATTGGGTGCGATCGGCGCCGACGGTCGACAGATTGACCATCACTTCGGGCACGTCGAAGAATACCGGCGGCTTGACAACGGCGACCGCCCCCGGCTTCGGCTCTTTCGATTTGAAAAAGTAATAGGCGCCGCCGCCGACCCCGCCGACCAGCAGGAGTCCCGCGACCGCCATGATGATCAGCTTGAGCGAAAATTTCCGTTTGGCAGGCTGCTTGTCGGCGCCTTCGTCGTCAGCACCCGAGTCTGCCGTCACCGCTGTCGATGCCATTGGCTATCAGTCCCCTCATGCGCGCCGGGTTCAACAGACGGCCGACAACGCAGGACACAAAAGCCGCGGGCGCGCAGCACCCCGGTACGGACGTTAGGTTTGGAATGGTTAACGGTTTATTGCGTTACCGCTCCGACCCGGAAGATTTTGCCGGGTTGGCCATCGATGTGGCGCGTTTTTCCGCCCTCTCCCGGCCGATTGAATTCGCCAAGCCATTGCAACAAAACGATTTTCCGACTTGGCACGGCGGGTGCAATCCCCCTTGACACGCCGCGGCTTGGGAGAGCTTCGGCCGACGATGATGCAAAGCCTGGGAGGGTGGAGCGTCATCCAGCAAAGGGGAGCCTGACCGATGGAGAATTCTCTCCTGATCGGATTGTCGCGACAGATCTCGCTGCAACGCGAGCTGGCCGTCGTTTCGAACAACGTCGCGAACATGAACACCACCGGCTACAAGGCCGGCGGCGCGATCTTTGAAGAATTTCTGATGCCGGGAGCGCGCGCGACGCAGTTTTCGGGCAAAGACCAGCGGCTCTCCTTCGTCCAGGACCGCGCCACCTTCCACGACTTCAGCGCCGGCCCGGTGCGTCAGACCGGCAATCCGCTCGACGTCGCGATCGACGGCGACGCCTTCATGGTGGTGCAGACCCAGCGCGGCGAGCGCTACACCCGTAACGGCGCCTTGCAGATCAACAATACCGGCGCGCTGGTCACCGCCTCCGGCGATCCGGTGCTCGGCGATGGCGGCCCGATCCAGTTCCAGCCCGGCGACCGCGACATCTCGATCAACGCGACCGGCACGATCACCGCGCGCCAAGGCGCGAGCGCTACGGAATCTCCGCGCGGCAGGCTGCGGCTGGTGAATTTCGCGCAGATGCAGCGGCTGCAGTCCGATGGCGCGAGCACATTCACCGCGCCGACCGGCACGCAGGCCCAGCCGGTGGATGGGAAAGTCCGCGTCGTGCAAGGCGCGATCGAGCAATCCAACGTGCGCGGCGTGGTCGAGATGTCGCGCATGATCGAAGTCACGCGCGGCTACAGCCAGGTCGCCGCCCTGTTGCAGCAACAGGGCGATATCCGCCGCTCTTCCATCGAACGCCTTGCCGAAGTGCCGGCCTGACGTCGCGCAACTTAGGCAATCGGAGACAATATCATGCGAGCGCTTCATACAGCCGCGACCGGGATGATGGCCCAGGAACTCAACGTTCAGGTCATCTCCAACAACATCGCGAATATGCGCACCACCGGCTACAAGCGCCAGCGTGCGGAATTCCAGGATCTGCTTTACGAGCAGGTGCGCCGCGTCGGCAGCCAGACGTCCGACCAGGGCAACGTGTTGCCGGCCGGCATCGAGCTCGGCAGCGGCGTGAAGACCGCCGGTACGCCGCGCGTCATGAGCCAGGGCAACGTGTTGCCGACGTCGAAGGATTACGACGTCTCGATCCGCGGCGAAGGCTTCTTCAAGATCACGATGCCCGATGGCCGCACCGCCTATTCGCGCGACGGCTCGTTCGAGCTTGACGCGCAAGGCCGCCTGGTCACGGCGCAAGGCTATGTGGTCCAGCCGGGACTCACCATTCCGCAGAACGCGACGTCGATCACCATCAATCAGGTCGGCCAGGTTTCGGTGACGACGCCGGGCCAGACCTCGCAGACCCAGCTCGGCCAAATCGAACTCGCCGGCTTCGTGAACAAGGCCGGCCTGCAGAGCATGGGCGACAACCTGTATCTCGAGACGCCGGCCTCCGGCGCCGCGCAGAGCGGCGTGCCGGGCACCGACGGCTTCGGCAGCCTGCTGCAGGGCCATCTCGAACAAGCCAACGTCGAAGCCGTGACCGAGATCTCCGATCTGATCGCGGCGCAGCGCGCCTATGAGATGAACGCCAAAGTCATCACCGCGGCGGACCAGATGCTGTCTTCGACTTCCAACATGATGCGCTGAGGAGAGTTCTCATGATCCGCACCGGCATCATCGTCGTCACGCTCGCAAGCCTTGCAACCTCGGCCACCGCGCAGGTGAACGACGGCCGCGCCAAGGCCTTCCTCAAGCGCGAGGTGACGGTCGCCAGCGATCTCGTGCGCATCGGCGACTTCATCGAAAATGCCGGGCCGGCGGCCAGCGTCGCGATTTTCCGCGCGCCGGATCTCGGCGAGACCGGCATGGTGCCGGTTCGCCAGATCATCGACGCGATCCGCGTCCATCAGGTGGTCGGCGTCGATACCGGTGACATCGCCGAAGTCAGCGTCACGCGCGCCGGCCGCGCGTTCGGCTCCAAGGAGATCGAAGCCTTGCTGGTGCGCAGCATCACGTCACGCAACAAGGCGATCGAGATCGACAACCTCACGGTCAGGTTCGACGGCGACGTGCCGACCATCCGCAGCGAGTCCGGCGCTGCCGGCGACCTGCAATTGTCGCGCGTCACCCACGACGCTCGCAGCGGCCGTTTCGATGCGACGCTCGACATGCCCGGCCGGCGCAGCGTGCGCCTCACCGGCACCGCGGTCGAGACCGCTGAAGTCCCGGTGCTGGTGCGCGCGATCAATCGCGGCGATCTGATCAAGGCGTCCGACCTGGTGATGGAGCGCCGTCCGCGCAGCGAAGTCGGCAACGACGCCGTCACCGGCGAGGCCTACGCCATCGGCCGCGCCGCGCGGCGAGCGCTGCGCGCCAGCCAGGTGATCCGGCAGAGCGATCTGATGAAGCCCGAGATCGTCCAGCGCAACGATACCGTAACGATCTTTTTCGAAGCGCCCGGCATCATGCTGACCGTCCGCGGCAAGGCGATGGATTCCGGCGCCGAGGGCGACGTCATCAACGTCACCAACGTCCAATCCAAGCGCGCCGTGCAGGCGACCATCACCGGCCCCGGCCGCGTCACGGTCTCGATCTCATCGCGCGAGCCGGCCGCGCTTGCGTCCGCCGTCAATTCCAACCAGTCCGAGTGAGCGTCATGGTCACACCCAATCCACTGCTGCGTCTGCTGACCGCTGCTGCCATCGGCACGCTCGCCTCGTTCACCGGCGGATGTGCGGCGATGGACCGGCTGCGCAACATCGGCGAACAGCCGCCATTGGCGTCGATCGACAATCCGACCGCCCAGGCGGGCTATAAGCCGGTGCAGATGCCGATGCCGCCCGCGCAATCGGCAAGCTTCAATCCGAATTCACTGTGGCGCAACGGCTCGCGCGCCTTCTTCAAGGATCAGCGCGCGCATCAGGTCGGCGACATTCTCACCGTGAAGGTGAAGATCGCCGACAAGGCCGAAATCGGCAACCAGACGACGCGCAGCCGGACCAATAAGGAAGATTCCGGCGTCACGGATTTCATGTTCAAGGGTCAGGTGCCCGCCAATGTCGGCCTGCCGGGCAAGATCCTCTCGGCCGACTCGACGGCATCGAGCGACGGCAAAGGCAGTGTCAACCGCAAGGAAGACATGCAGACCAATGTCGCCGGCGTGGTCACGCAATTGCTGCCGAACGGCAATCTGGTGATCGAAGGCAAGCAGGAAATCCGCATCAATTTCGAAATTCGCGAATTGATCGTCGCGGGCATCGTGCGACCGGAAGACATCGAGAGCGACAACACCATCGATTCATCGAAGATCGCGGAAGCGCGCATCGCCTATGGCGGACGCGGCCAGATCACCGACGTGCAGCAGCCGCGCTATGGCCAGCAGGTGCTCGACGTGATCCTGCCCTTCTGATGCGCCCCTAACACACGAGCTCCCCGCCCGCGCGTGCCGTTGGTTCGCGCCGGTGCAATGACGCGGCCTTCGGCTCCCCTCCGAAGGCCGCGTTTGCATTTCTGGTTGTGCGGCGTGATGGCGGATGAAGTCCCAACCACGGGGGTGACGACCTGTTGTTGTCGTCGCGTGCCCCTCAATCGTCGCGGTAAACCCGCTCGCGGCGTTCGTGACGTTCCTGCGCTTCGACCGACAAAGTCGCGATCGGCCGCGCTTCGAGGCGCTTGATCGCAATCGGCTCGCCGGTCTCTTCGCAGAAGCCATAGGTGCCGTCGTCGATGCGCGCCAGCGCGTCATCGATCTTGGCGATCAGCTTGCGTTGACGATCGCGCGCGCGCAGTTCAATGGCGCGGTCGGTCTCGGAGGAGGCGCGGTCGGCCAGGTCGGGATGATTCTGGTTTTCGTCCTGAAGGTGCTGGAGGGTTTCCTTGGCTTCCTTGAGGATGTCCTCTTTCCACGAGAGCAGCCGCTTGCGGAAATAGTCCCGCTGCCGTTCGTTCATGAACGGCTCCTTGTCGGTCGGTCGGTAGATTTTCACTTTGTCCGAGGGCATGCGCCCAACTCCCCGAATTCGCGATATTCTTGCTGCCTATCGCGCGGCGCTTATATCGCTCCGGTCCGGGGCCGACAATATCCTCGACGCGCTCGTACCGCATTTTGCGGAGCGCCCTAACATCTTGATGACAATGGAGTTCCGTCCGCAATGCTAGCGGATGGCGGGATTGCGGGGCTCAGGCGCCGGCTTTGGCCAGTTCGACCTCGACCCGCAGCCCAATCTCCGCCAGCACGGAATCCAGGCCGCTCTCGCCGGTCTCGTCGCGCAGCAGTCCCGCGGCCGCCTGCAGACGGGTCATCACGGTGGGCGAGAGCGTCCCGCCCAGCATGCCCACCTTTAGCTCCTCCAGGACATCGAGCGCCACGCGCCCACGCTTGACCGCCTGGCGGCGGCGCTCGGTTGCGTCGCCGATGCCCTGAAGCGCCAGCAGCGTATCGATTCCGCCGATGGCGCGCAGCGTTCCGCCGCTCGCCGCTCGGGTCGAATCCTGATGATCGACCGCGAATTGACCGGCCCCGGCGCGACGCACCGTGGGCGCAGTGGCCGCAGACCCGGCCCCATTGGGTCCGTAAATCCTCATGGACTCCCCCGCAGGGCACCAGCCCCCGATACCGCAAGCCTCGCCGTTTATGGTGGTGATGGCCGGGGACATCTGGCCATTCGGCAGGAAGTTGTAGTCCACACCGGCATTCTGCCAGGCCACGGCGGTCCCGGTGGCGTTCGGATTCACCTGGTAGAACATGTTCCAGGTGTCGGTGCCGCCATAAACTGACGAATCGAGCTTGGCCCAGCGGATCTGGATGTTCACCGGCGAGCCGGATTCGTCGTAGCAAGTCACCGCGCCGCCGCCGATCGAGCAATCCACGAAGGCCGTGACGTCGTTCGCGATCACGGTGCCGTTCGACGGATAGCCGTTGACGGTGTGCATGCCGAAATTCAACGGCGTCGCGGTGCCGCCGATTGCGACCGTGTCGGTGATGCTCGCGGCGGTGATCGAAAGATTGCCGTTCGATGTGTTGAGCGCGGCGGTGCCGCCGGCGAGACCGAGCAAAGCTGTGGCGAGTTCGCCCATGGTGGAGACCTGGCCGCCGCCGGTACCGAACGTGATGGTGGTCGCCGGGTTGGCGCCGATTGTGATGACCAGTGTCTGGCCGCCCGCGACCGCGCCCTGGGTCAGCAGATTGACCGGCGCGGTGCTGCCGATCGAAACCCCCAATTCGGTCAGCAGGCCGAACGTGCTCGCGCCGCCGATGGTCACGGCGGTGTCTGGGCTGTTGCTGGTCAGGACCAGGTTGCCCGACGCGTTGATCGATGCGCCGACGCCGGTGGTGCCGGTCTGAGCGTCGATCTTGGTCTCGATGTCGGTCGTCGTCGCCGGCCGTGATCGCTATTGCGGTACCGTTGATCACCAGCGAGCCGCCGGCCGACGCCAAGGCGGAGATGTTGGTGGTCCCGGTCGAGACAGCAAAACCGTCGCCGAGTAGCGTTGCGCCGCTGCCGAGGATGCGCGCCGGAGCCGGCGCGCCCGCGACCGGACTGGCGGAGAAGTTCGCCGGGTTCAGCAGTTCGGAGCGCGGATCGCTGGTATCGTGACCGGGAGTGAGCGGATAGCTCGCGAGGTTGGCGCGATATTCGATCTGGGTGGTCGGCTGCGCCGGTAGGAAGTCATTCTGGAACTTCAGCAAAGTCGGCACGCTGCCGGCGAGGTTGCCGGTGGTGGGGTCAATCGGGATGCCCTTCAGGTAATAGCCGGCGCCATTGACCAGGTAACCGTTCTTGTCCGGCTGGAAGTCGCCGCGGCGCGAGTATTTGTCGATGCCGTCGAACACCGGGGCGTTGTCGACGAAACTGGCCGGCTTCGCGACCACGAAGAAGCCGCTTCCGTTGACCGCCATGAAAGTGCCGATCGAGGCCGATTGGATATCGCCCTGCACCACGTTGGTGGCGCGCGACAGCGCCAGCACGTTGCCGGCGAGCTGGTGCGACGGCGACGCGTCCGGGATCAGGTCCGAAAAGCTGGTGTCGATCCGTTTGAATGCGGTGGTCTGCGAGTTGGCGATATTGCCCGATACGTTTTCGAGCGCGAAGGCTTGCGCCCGCATGCCCGAGACCGCTGTGGTGAGAGCTCCAAAAATACCCATGACCTGGCTCCGCCTGCATTCGTGAGCGGTCCAAGACGGCACCTGCCGTGCGGACCCGCACTTCGAGCACAGGCATCGCAAGTGGCGTGCCAGGACAATATTTTAGTTATCTCAACGGCTTAGACGTTAGGGCGGCGAGCGTTAGCGGTCCAGACCTGCCGCCTCCCGGCAGAAATTGCCTGGTCGGGACGTCAGGCCGCGCCCCTCGCTTTCGCGGCCGATGACAATCGAGAGAGACGAGGCTAGGTCGCAGGCGCGGCGGGGGCGAAGGTCATCGCCACGCCATTCATGCAATAGCGCAGCCCGGTCGGCTTCGGGCCGTCGTCGAAGACGTGGCCGAGGTGACCGCCGCAGCGGCGGCAATGCACTTCGGTCCGTTTGACCAGCATCGCGTAATCGGAACTCTCACCGACAGCATTGGCCAGCGGCTGGTAGAAGCTCGGCCAGCCGGTGCCGCTCTCGAATTTCGTGTCGGACGCAAACAGCGGCAATTCGCAGCCGGCGCAGGCATAGGTGCCCTTGCGCTTCTCGCGGTTGAGCGGGCTGGTGCCAGGCGTTTCGGTGCTGTGCTTGCGCAGCACAGTGAACTGGGCGGGCGACAGGAGGCGGCGCCATTCTGCCTCCGATTTCTCGATTTCAAAGGTCTTGGCCTCAACCTCTGAACTGCCGAAGATGCGCCACGCGGCGAGGACTGCGGCGCCCGCGGCGCCTCCGAGAAGAATACGGCGGTCGATCATCGCAATGTCTTTCCCTGTGGAGCCGTGATGCCCTCAACTTGGCTTTCGCTATATATACGGGCGTACTGGCCAGCGAGCTTCACCCGGCGGCTCATTTTGGCTCACAATTGCGGGATGCCGACGTGAAGCGGAGACACCATGCGGTTTGAAGGCACCAAGGCTTACGTCGCGACTGACGACCTGAAGATCGCGGTCAACGCCGCGATCACGCTGGAACGTCCACTGCTGGTGAAGGGCGAACCGGGCACCGGCAAGACCGTGCTGGCGCATGAGATCGCCAAGGGCCTCGGCGCGAACTTGCTCGAATGGCATATCAAGTCGACCACCAAGGCGCAGCAGGGTCTCTATGAATATGACGCGGTGTCGCGGCTGCGCGACAGCCAGCTCGGCGACGAACGCGTCAAGGACATCCGCAATTACATCAAGCGCGGAAAATTGTGGGACGCCTTTCTCGCCGACGAGCGGCCGGTGCTCTTGATCGACGAGATCGACAAGGCCGACATCGAGTTTCCGAACGACCTGTTACAGGAACTCGATCGCATGGAGTTCTTCGTCTACGAGACCGGCGAGACCATCAAGGCGCAGAAGCGCCCCGTGGTGATCATCACCTCGAACAACGAGAAGGAGCTGCCGGACGCGTTCCTGCGCCGTTGCTTCTTCCACTATATCCGCTTCCCCGACACCGACACGATGCGCGCCATCATCGACGTGCATTTCCCAGGCATCAAGCAGCGGCTGGTCGCAGAAGCCCTGCGCATCTTCTATGAGGTACGCGACGTGCCGGGCCTGAAGAAGAAGCCCTCGACCTCGGAGCTGCTCGACTGGCTCAAACTATTGCTGGTCGAGGATATCGGACCCGAGATTTTGCGCGAGCGCGACCCGAAGAAGCTCATTCCGCCATTGCATGGCGCGCTGCTCAAGAACGAGCAGGACGTCCATCTGTTCGAGCGGCTGGCCTTCCTGGCACGGCGCGAAGGGCGCTGAATGCGTGTAGCCCGGAGCTTGATCCGATCGGATCGATCCTGCGCTCGTCCCACTCCCCTCACAATTCATCACCCGTACGTTCGCGCCATTAATAAACGGATGTTGGTCGAATAGTGAACGGAGCATCAACCACGACTCCGGGCATTCTATCGGAACGGTGAACAATTTAGCCAACCGGACCATTGAGGCTCAGTTGCCTCGCTGGAGGGATCATTGCCTGGTCCCATAACAAATGAATCTTATTGCCGCGCTGATCTATTGGGTGATCGTGCTGTTGTGGCTGACGGTATTGGGAACGGTTCTCGCGTTCTACATCCGCAACCCGCGCGTTTTTGGAACGACACGGTTTCTGCTGGCCGTGGTCGCTATCGATACCGCTCGCAACATTGTCGAGAACGTCTATTTCGGCCTTTATTTCGGAGGACAATACGGGATCTTCCCCGACGCCATCGTCGGTGTCCTGGGGAATCCATATTTGCTCATCCTTCCAAAACTGGCGAACTTGGCCGCGGGATGTGTCGTGCTCGGTTTGCTGCTGATGCGCTGGTTGCCGTCCGCCGTCAGGGAGCACGGGGTATCGCGGCAGAATACCGATGACCTCACAACACTCGCTGCCATTGATATGCTGACGGGGCTCTACAATCGGCGCCAATTCGAATCGATTGCCAACGCGGAATGGGCCCGATTTCAGCGTTATTTCCGGCCCCTGTCGGTCTTGATCATCGACGTGGATCACTTCAAGGCGGTCAATGATCGCTATGGCCACCCTGCGGGCGATCAGGTCCTCAAGTCCATCGCTGCCGTTTGTGACGCGATCAGACGCGAATCTGACACGGTGGCCCGCGTTGGCGGTGAAGAATTTGCGCTATTGTTGCCCGAAACCACCGAAGCGGCGGCGTGCATCGTTGCCGAGCGATTACGCAAACAGGTGCGCGACCTTTCCCACACGATTGGGGGAGAGCCAGTTGGTCTGACCATCAGCATCGGGATAGCTGGCGCAACGCTCGGGATGTCGAGTATTGCCAGGCTGATGAAATGCGCGGACGACGCCAGAGCCGGTCCCGGAAATCTGCACAGGACGCTAAGTGGAGTTTCTGCCTGACGGCGGGCACGCTGTGACCCGCGAATCAGGAGAGACCATGAGCAGACGACCGCGCCGGAACCACACACCGGCCTTCAAGGCGAAGGTGGCGCTTGCC